>NZ_JASPFZ010000001.1:0-489125 GCF_030227355.1 Corynebacterium sp. MSK310 | reverse complement strand
AACACACACTGGCACTACACCTGGAAACAATTCCTCACACACAAAAGAAACAAACACAACAACAAAAAATAAGAACCTATGATTCAGTACCGGAGTGGGGAATTGCGATGAAGTGCATCTAAACACGGACAAAGGTAAGGAAATTTCCAGATTCTTTGAATGTCGTTTAGCACTGTAGAATGGGTGCGGTATTTCTGTGCGAGTTCCAACCAAGAGAGGGTAGGACTGAATGTCGGAGCGCAACCAGTACGGCCGTAACGGCCGCGGACAAGACCGTCGGGGTCGAAATCCACGCAACCCGGGGGACCGTGATTCTCGCGGAGGGGGAAAGAAGAAATCTTTCTCTCCACAGCGCTCTGGGTATAGGGAAGAGCGAATCAACCGGCGTATGACCGATCCGGATATTCCTGAAGAGGTTGATATCAATGACTTGGACCCATTGGTGCTCCAAGATTTGAAATCTCTCTCTAAAGAGAACTCGGAGGCCGTCGCCAAGCACATGATCATGGCGGCGACCTGGATGGACGATGATCCTAAGCTGGCGCTGCGGCACGCGCGCGCGGCTAAGGACCGTGCGGGCCGCGTGGCTATCGCCAGAGAAGTTAATGGTATCGCTGCTTACCGTGCAGGCGAGTGGAAAGAGGCACTCGCCGAGCTCCGCGCTGCCCGCCGTATTTCTGGCGGTCCAGGAATGCTTGCGGTTATGGCTGATTGTGAACGCGGGCTGGGGCGGCCGGAAAAGGCATTGGAGTTAGGACGCAGCGAGGAGGCGAAAGAACTAGACAAAGAATCGGCTATTGAACTGGCGATCGTGCTGGCCGGTGCTCGCCTTGACCTCGATCAACCTGAATCAGCGGTGGTTACCATCCAGAGGGCACAACCTGACCGCAGCGATCGCGGAGTGAGTGCTTGTAGGTTGTCGTATGCCTATGCAAACGCTCTTCTCGCTGCGGGGTGCAGGGATGAAGCCCGCGAGTGGTTCGAGCACACTATCGCCATTGATGAGGGTGATTGGACCGATGCCGCCGATCGATTGGCGGAATGTAAATAATGAGTGTTTTGAGCAAACATGACGCCTTATTGCTGGACCTGGATGGAACCGTCTGGGAGGGCGGCCGTCCGCTAAGTAACGTAGTAGACGTTATTAATACGTGCGGCGTTCCCGCAGTATATGTAACAAATAATGCGTCGCGGAGCCCAGAAGCCGTCGCCACAATGCTGACGGATATCGGTTTGACTGCGGATTCTGGTGATATCGTCACCTCCGCCCAAGCGGTATTGCAGTTGGCCGCGGAGGAAATCCCGTCAGGTGCGAAAGTACTAATCATTGGCGCGGATTCTTTCCGGGACTTGGCCAAAGAGATGGGCTTTTCCGTGGTCTCGAGTGCTGATGATAAACCAGCAGCCGTCCTGCAAGGATTTGATAAGTCCGTTGATTGGGAACAGTTGACGGAGGGGGCGCTGGCTATCCGGGCAGGCGCGAAGTTTTTCGCCTCAAATTTGGATACATCCCTTCCAATTGAGCGGGGGCTAGGCGTTGGCAATGGCTCCCTAGTTGCTGCCGTCCAGAAGGCGACGGGAGTAGAGCCCGTTTCTGCCGGCAAACCTGAACCAGCGATGTTCTTCCTCGCGGCCAAGAAGGCCGGTTCCAAGAAGCCATTGGCGGTGGGCGACAGGCTAGATACGGATATCGTTGGGGGTAACGCCGCAGCGATGAATACCTTCCATGTCTTGACTGGTGTATCGGGCGAGCTGGAGCTTATCGAAGCCCCGGTGGAGGCACGGCCTAATTTTATTGGGGCAGGCATGCACGAGCTTTCATTGCCTATTTCGCAGGTGCGACCGGGACCGCAAGGAGATTTTACCGCGCGATGCGATGGGTATGATGTCCTATTGCAGGGGGGAAATGAATCCTCTACCTCGGTGCAAGCGCTGCGGACGGTCTTGGAAGTGGCGTGGTCGATGCCGGCACCGCCTCGGTATATTCAGCCACGTAGCGAATTTGCGGAAAAGGTTGTGTCGAAATGGCGGTAAAGCCACACGATTTTCGGGCCGTGAAAGAGCCTGAAGAGGTAGATTCGGAGGTTTCGACAATTCTCGGCGAAGATGCGCCAACACTCGCAGAAGAAGTCGACCAACTGGACAGGGCGCATTCCGTATTGCGGAATGCTTTGCAGGAGAACTAATGCCACCACAACGCCGCAGGCTGGATGCAGAACTTGTGCGCCGAAAGATTGCGCGATCTCGTGAGCAAGCCCGCGAGATGATCAAGTCTGGCCGTGTGACCGTCGGCGGGTTTAAGGCAGAAAAGCCTGCAACAGTTGTGGATCCTGAAGTCTCCATCAAGGTCGAGGAGTCTGCGGAAGACAGGTGGGCGTCTCGCGGCGCGCATAAGCTTTTGGGCGCACTAGCCACATTCGACGTCGACATGGATGGCCGCATCTTAGATGCAGGGGCATCGACAGGAGGATTTACAGATGTGTGCTTGGCGTCTGGTGCGCGTGAGGTGCTATCCGTTGACGTCGGGTATGGGCAATTATTGTGGCGCCTGCAAAATGACGACCGCGTGACGGTTTTGGATAGGACCAATATCCGCACTATTAATCCGGAGATGACCAATGGCCTGTGCGATGGCATGGTCGGGGATTTATCTTTCATTTCCCTAAAACTGGTGCTGCCAGCAATTGTGGAGTGCATGAAGGACGGTGCGTGGCTGCTGCCGATGGTCAAGCCGCAGTTTGAGGTGGGCAAAGAGCGTATCGGCAGCGGCGGGGTGGTTCGTTCTCCGGAGATGCGCAAAGAGGCCACGCAGGACGTTGCTGAATTTGCTGTGTCTTTAGGCCTTAGCCTGCACGGTGTTGTGGCTTCACCGTTGCCAGGTCCGAGTGGAAATGTGGAATATTTCCTGTGGCTGAAAAAGGACGGTATGTCCACGGACGTGGCTACAATGAAACAGATGATTGATACTGCCGTTGAAAAAGGTCCGCAGTAATGCGAGAGATATTGTTGGTTCCACATGCCAATCGCGCAGAGAACCTGCAGGCTACCTCCCGTGCAGCCGAGTTATTGGAGGAGGCAGGGATAACGGTTCGCGTTTGTGCGGACGAAACCGTCCTGCCAGGGCTACAGCACGTCCCGCATTCTGATGCTGCGGCGGAGGGATGTGAATTGGTTCTTGTTCTCGGCGGTGATGGCACCTTCCTGCGCGCGGCTGATATGGCACGCGCGGTTGATATTCCGGTCCTCGGAGTGAATCTAGGGCACGTAGGCTTCCTCGCGGAATGGGAAGTGGAGTCATTAGACCGTGCCGTCGCTCGCGTAATAGAGAAGAGCTACCGGGTGGAGGACAGGCTGACGGTGGATGTCTCTATTTCGGATGCCAACGGTCACCAACTGGCTAGCAGTTGGGCTTTGAATGAGGCCTCGGTAGAAAACCAGAACAGGTCGGGCGTGTTGGATGCGATTTTGGAGATCGACCGGCGCCCGGTCTCGTCGTTCGGTTGTGACGGCGTGCTGATTTCGACTCCTACGGGATCTACGGCGTATGCATTTTCTGCCGGCGGCCCAGTGCTGTGGCCATCGCTAGATGCAATCTTGGTCGTGCCGAATAATGCCCATGCACTCTTTACTAAACCTTTAGTGGTTTCTCCCAACTCCTTGGTGGCGGTGGAATCAACCATGCAAACCACACCGGCCGTGGTTATCTTGGATGGGTGCAGGGAACTTATTATGCCGCCGGGCGCCCGCGTTGAGGTGGTGCGCGGTAAGCGCCCCGTACGCTGGGTGCGGTTGGATGATCAGCCCTTTACGGATCGATTGGTCTCTAAGCTGCGGCTGCCTGTGGAAGGCTGGCGTGGACCGAAGGAGAAATAGTGCTTGTCGATATTTCTATCAATGATTTAGGAGTCATTCGCCATAGCTCTGCGGAATTATCGGAGGGCCTGACCGTATTGACCGGTGAGACCGGCGCTGGCAAAACCATGGTGGTTACGGGGCTTCGATTGTTGGCCGGCGGGCGTGCCGATGCCTCTCGGGTGCGCGATGGCGCTAAAAAAGCGGCCGTGGAGGGCCATTTTAGTTCCGCGAAGGAGAGCATCAGCCAGCTGGTGGACTCGGTGGGCGGTGAGCCAGATGAAAATGGTGAATTTATTGTCTCGCGCACGGTTTCGGTTGCGGGGCGATCGCGGGCGTATTTGGGAGGGCGAGCCGTACCGGCCGCCACGTTGGGAGATTTCGCGCGGGAGATAATTACCGTGCATGGTCAGAATGACCAATTGCGCCTCTTGGCCCCAGAGGAGCAACTCGCGGCCGTGGACCGTGCAGACCCGCAACTGGCTGGCATTCGGGAAGACTATGCTGAGGCCTTTAAAAAGTGGCGCAGCCTGGCCAAGGACTATCGTCGGCGCACCGAGTCTCGTAGGGAGCTTGCCCAGGAAGCTGACCGCCTGCAATATGCGCTAGAGGAAATCAACGGTGTGGCACCCGAGCCAGGGGAAGACGCGGAGCTAGTGCAGTTGGTGCAGCGCTTGCAAGACGTCGACGGGCTGCGCGAATCCGCGCACATTGCCTTGGCGGCGATCGATGGAACGGAAGAGCTTGATGAGGCTGCTTCTTCGCTGCTAGGGCGCGCGGGATCAGCGTTGGTGGGATCCTCGGATAAAGAGCTGGCGGATTTGGGCGAGCGCATATCTGAAATCACCTCGCAGCTAGGCGATATTTCGGCCGAGCTCGGTGGATACCTCGCGGGGCTGCCGGCAGATCCGAATCTGCTGGAGAAGTCACTGCAACGCCAGCAGGACCTTCGAGCGTTGACTCGCAAATACGCCAGCGATATCGATGGTGTTTTGGCGTGGCGCGATGAGGCGGAGTCCAAATTGGAGTCGATGGATACCTCCACTGAAGTCCTTGAGGAACTTAAGGCGCAGGTCAAAGAGGCTGAGCAAGAGATGATGCAGAAGGCGGCGGAGCTTACGAAGGGCCGCCGAAAGGCAGCGGAGGCACTGGGGAAGTTGGTGACTGAAGAGCTGCATGGATTGGCCATGCCCAATTCCACATTGTCAG
The DNA here is from genome assembly GCF_030227355.1 of Corynebacterium sp. MSK310. Classification (NCBI taxonomy): domain Bacteria; kingdom Bacillati; phylum Actinomycetota; class Actinomycetes; order Mycobacteriales; family Corynebacteriaceae; genus Corynebacterium; species Corynebacterium sp. MSK310. Next base: position 484,064 of record NZ_JASPFZ010000001.1, on the reverse strand, counting down.
TTGAACTGTCCGCGGCTAAGTATTCCAAGACGGGCGCCGATGCCGCGGAGTTGCAGCTCAATGGGAAGCCATTGGCCACCGCGGCCTCCGGTGGCGAGTTGTCTCGCGTCATGCTTGCCCTTGAGGTCGTGCTCGCCAGCGAGGACGGTGCGACATTGGTCTTCGATGAGGTCGATGCCGGCGTGGGCGGGCGTGCGGCGGTAGAAATTGGGCGTCGGCTAGCGCGGCTAGCTGCGCATAATCAGGTTATCGTCGTGACGCACCTGCCGCAGGTAGCTGCGTATGCGGATGCGCATTTGCATGTCTCGAAGGACAAATTTACCTCGGGGGTAGCCGAGCTAACGGAGCAGGAGCGCGTGGAGGAATTGGCGCGCATGCTGGCTGGTTTGGATGACACGGAGACGGGGCGCGCGCATGCCCAAGAGCTTTTTGATCGCGCACAAAAAGAAGCTTCCGCGCGCCTTACCCAGCTGGCGGACTAAGCAAGGAACAATGGAGCCCATGGCTCTGTTTTCCCGTACCCCCGATCATCCTGGTGAGCATGCTGCATTGCGCGATTGCACCCCGGGAGCGAAAGGTCTTAAGAAGTTTTCTGCAGGTGACATCGCCGTTATTGATGCGGCGAATATTTCTCGGCCCGAGGCACAAACGCTTGTGGAATTACAGCCCTCCGCGGTGGTCAACGTCGCCAGGTTTTCTACTGGCTCCATTCCTAATTGCGGCCCGCACATGCTTCTCGATGCCGACATTGACCTCCTCGAAGGCCTCGGCGAGGAATTTATCTCCGAGTTTAAGGATGGCAAGAAGGCACATATTGGGGACGATGGAAAGGTCTACGTCGCGGATAAAGTAATCGGGACGGGGCAGAAGGTTTCCAGGGAGCGCGCAGACAAGAACTTCAAGGCGGCACAAAGCGCACTCATTGATCACATGGAGTCCTATTTCGCGAGCTCCATCGACTTCATTAACTCTGAAGGCCCCTTGCTTATCGATGGCCTCGGGGTCCCCGCATCCGGTGCCGAGATTGCTGGCCGGAAGGTCATTGTTTTATCTCCCACCGAAGACCACCGCTCCCAGCTAAAAGAATTGCGGAATTTCATTCGGGAGTATGAGCCGCTGCTCATTGCGGTTGATGAAGCCGCGGATTCTTTGCTGGAGCAGGGATATAAGCCTGACTTTATCATTGGCGATCCTGCCAAGGTGTGCGATGAGTCGCTGCGTTGCGGCGCGCGCATTGTGGTGCCCGCGGATCCAGAAGGCAGCGTGGAGAGCATTGACCGCATCCAAGAATTGGGCATCGGGGCCATGACGTTTCCGGCGGCTTCGGAAGCGGCCACGGATTTAGCGCTGCTCTTTGCGGATTACCACGGTGCGGGCCTGATCGTGCAGGCAGGTGGTGGTTTTGACCTCGATGATGTTTTTGCCAACCGCGTGGCTCCGTCTGCTGTACTGTCTCGGCTGAAGGCCGGAACCAAGGTGGTCGATGCTGAGGCAGTAATCAACCTGTATTCCGCTCCGTCCTCGCACCTTGGTTGGTTATGGGCCCTTTTGAGCATTTTGGTGGCGATTGCAGCGATCATCTTGATCGTGGGCTTCGGCGGGAGCCAGGATTTCTTGAGTAATTTAAGCCAGACGTGGTCGAGCCTATTCTAAGCGGGGGTAAAAATATGGCGAAAGCGCAACTAATTACAGGCCTCGGACTTGGGGCGGCGGTTGGAGTGGCCCTTGGTGCCTTGGTGATCGCGCCCAACCTGACCACCAGCGTGGCCGACGATGACCCGATCCGTGCAGAACACCGCAAGGTGGTGCAAGAAAATAAGATCTTGCAGAATCAAAACGAGGCGAGTGATGACATCGTCAGTGATGTAGCCCCAGATTTGGTCTCCGGTACATTATCGCAGCGGCCAGTGCTGGTTATTTCCACCGATGATGCAAATAGCAATGAACTTTCTGAAATCACGAAACTCTTAGAAGCCTCCGGGGCCACCGCTGCAGGAGAAATCAAGCTAAGTAAAGACTTCCTGCGGGGGGAAAGCAAAGACGATATCGTAAAAATCCTTAAAGATAAGGCCCCGAAAAAGGCAGATCTTAAGGGACTCGATAAAACCGTGGGAAGCTACGGCGGCGAGGTTTTGGGGGCTGCCTTATCCATGGATCCAGAAAGCACGGAGCCAATCGCAAGCGTAAAGGAACGATCTGAGCTGCTGCGTGCCCTGCGCGATGAGGATTTTATTGATTATAAGGACGGGACCATCCTTCCCGCCCAGTCCATCATCATTGTTTCCGGCAGTGGGGTGCGCGGATACTATTCGGACACCTTGGCTGAGTTAGCCACCGCTTTGGATGAGGTCAATGGCAGCGTGGTGCTTAGCGCACGGAGCAAGCAGACCCAAGATGATAAGACAGTGGAGCAGTTGCGCACCAAAGACGTGGATCTTTCTACCGTAGATGGTATTGAGCGTGCGGTAGAGCGCATTGCCGTCATTTCCGCTGCCGAAGAACAGCTTAATGGGGGCAGGGGAGACTACGGTTCAGCAGAAAGCGCGGATTCCGCCCTACCTGAAGAGGAGAAATAACAGTGGTCCACGATTTTCAGGTCTTGGATTCAGAGTTAATTTTCGATGCCCCTATCGTGGCCGTACGCCGCGATACCTTGTCCATGCCGGGAGGGAACACCGCGGATAGGGAGATCATCGAGCACTTGGGCGCCGTCGCGGTGGTCGCCCTAGATGAGGATCGGCGCATCGCGATGGTGCATCAGTACCGGCATAGCGTCGGCAAGCGGCTGTGGGAGCTGCCCGCAGGACTGCTCGATGTGAAGGGCGAGGACGAGCTTTCAGGCGCGCAGCGCGAGCTGCAGGAGGAAGCGGGCCTTGCCGCGAAGGATTGGGAAGTTCTCACGGATATGGTGACCTCACCGGGGTTTTGTGAGGAAGCCGTGCGGATTTTCCTTGCTCGCGACCTTAGCGAGGTACCGGCGCTGCACGATACCGGCGATGAAGAAGCCGATATGGATTTTGCCTGGGTTGATTTAGATAAGGCGGTTGACAAGGTGCTGGGCGGTGAGATAGTTAATTCCGTTGCGTGCGCGGGTATTTTATCTGCATATGCCACGGTCATTGGTGGAAAGCCGACGCGTTCGGTGGATGCGCCGTTCGATTTGCGCCCAACCCATATGGCTGCTCGACGCAACGGACCGGATCTGAAAAAGCAGTGACTGCTGCAGAGGACATCGCTCAGACCTGGTTGAATCACCTCGCCGTCGAACGCGGCGTTTCAGCAAATACCCTGAGCAATTACCGGCGGGATATTCGCAGGTATGTGGATTGGCTGGCAGTAAATGGGGTCCAGGACCTACGGCAGGTAACTCGACCTATGGTGGAGGCCTATTTAAAGGATCTGCGTGAAAATATGGCGGTATCTTCTGCCAACCGTGCCCTCATTGTTGCGCGCGGGTTGCATAAATTCGCCGTTGCGGAAGGCGAGGTCGATAGCGATGTTGCCGTCGAGGTAAGCCCACCTTCCACGGGGCAACACTTGCCGGAAACCTTGAGCGTGGATGAGGTGTCACGGCTCATCGAATCGACGCCTACGGAAACGCCGGTTGGCCTACGCGATAGGGCGCTACTAGAAGTGCTTTATGGCACTGGGGCGCGCATCTCTGAGGTAATCTCGCTCAACGTCGATGACGTAGCTACTGCCGATGACGTCTTAATGCTGCATGGCAAAGGCAATAAGGAGCGGCTTGTACCCCTTGGCTCGCACGCCAGGCAGGCCATCGATGCCTACTTGGTGCGCGCCCGGCCCGTACTGGGAAAGGGGAAGACCGCCGCGCTGTTTTTGAATACTCGCGGCGGCGCTCTCTCGCGGCAAAGCGCGTGGTCCATTATTAAGACGGCCGCGCAGCGTAGCCAGTTGGATAAATCTATTTCCCCGCACACGCTGCGCCATTCTTTTGCCACGCACCTTCTCGAAGGCGGTGCCGATGTGCGCACCGTGCAGGAGCTTTTAGGGCATTCCTCAGTAACTACGACGCAGATCTATACGCACGTCACTGCTGATTCCTTGCGGGAGGTGTGGAGGACCGCGCATCCTCGGGCGTAGCTTCCACTCGTCCGGCAGGTACTTAAGTCAAAGTTAGAGGCTTGATATTTGCAAAGTCTCGGTAGTCATAAAGGGCAGCGGGTACGCTATAGTTACAACGTTGTAAGCAACCCTATGCCAAATGTCATGGTCCATGACTTGGCGTCAAGGAAGAAGGTTTGACTGTGAGCGAAGAGGGTCTCTTTTCAGCCTCTGATGTAGAGACGGGGCTAACTGGCCGCCCTGTCCGCGAGCTGCCGGAACCCGCCCCCTTGGAAAAACATGGGCCCGCCACCATCATCTCGATGTGTAACCAAAAGGGCGGCGTGGGCAAGACCACGTCAACCATCAATATGGGGGCCTGCCTCGCAGAGTATGGACGCAAGGTCCTACTGGTTGATTTGGACCCGCAAGGTGCCCTTTCGGCTGGGCTGGGATTAAACCATGACGACATCGAGGACTCGATTTATGACGTAATGCTGGATAGCCATACCTCTATCCACTCCGCGATTCACCACACCAGCGTGTCCGGCATGGACCTCGTTCCGGCCAATATTGACCTTTCCGCAGCAGAGATCCAGATGGTCAATGAAGTAGGCCGCGAGCATACCTTGGCGCGAGCCCTGCGTCCGGTGCGCCGCGACTATGACTTCATCATTATTGACTGCCAGCCTTCCTTGGGGCTGCTTACGGTCAACGCCTTGGCCTGTTCCCAGGGCGTCATCATCCCCATGGAATGCGAGTTCTTCTCGCTGCGCGGGCTTGCCTTGCTCACGGATACGGTGGAAAAGGTCTCTGACCGCATCAACTTCGATCTGGAAGTCATGGGCATTCTGGTCACCATGTTTGATCGGCGCACCAAGCATGCCCGCGAGGTAATGTCCCGCGTGGTGGAATACTTTGGGGATCAAGTATTCGATACCGTCATTACCCGTACCGTGCGCTTCCCAGAAACCTCCGTGGCCGGCGAGCCCATCACCTCGTGGGCGCCCAATTCACAGGCCGCGCAGCAATACCGCGATCTGGCGAAGGAAGTCATCGAGCGCTCGACCGTCTAAGCTACCGTGACGCAACCAGAGATTACGGGGTTCCGCATTGCCCTGCGGAATTTCGAGGGGCCATTTGATCTGCTTTTGCAGCTCATCCAGGCCAAGAAGATGGATATCACGGATGTGGCCTTGTCTGAGGTGACCGATGAATTTGTGGGCTACACGCGGCAGTTGGGCGAGAACGCGGATCTGGATGAGACGACTGATTTCTTGGTCGTGGCGGCAACGCTATTGGACTTAAAGGCCGCACGGCTATTGCCACGGGGTGAGGTCGATGATCTAGAGGACCTAGAGTTGCTGGAGTCGCGTGACCTGCTCTTTGCCCGGCTTTTGCAGTACAAGGCCTATAAACAGGCGGCGGACCAATTTGCCCGCTGGCAGCGAGAGGCGCAGCGCAGTTATCCGCGCGCGGTCAGCATCGAGGAGCAATTTGCGGAGCTTTTACCTCCCGTGACGTTGGGGCATACTCCAGCGAGCTTTGCGGAAATGGCGGCGGGTGTCTTTCGCCCCAAGCCGCCGGAAGAAGTGGCAACGGGCCATATTCATGGCGTTGCCGTCTCCGTGCCTGAGCAGGCTGGAAAGATCCTCGAAACGCTTAAACTCATGGGCGCAGGGCAGTGGACAAGTTTTTCCTCGCTTACCCGAGATTGCACCACAACCATGCATATCGTCGGCAGGTTCTTGGCGCTTTTGGAACTGTTTAAGGCCAAGGCAGTCGATGCCCAGCAGCAGGAAGCACTGGGCCAGCTGAACCTTTCCTGGACCGGCTTGGACGTAGATCCCGCAGTCGTTGCAGCAGCAAATTGGGACTAGTACTAGCACCGCCGTCGCTGGTTGTAATCTAAGGGGCATGGATCTTCCGCTCATTTCGCAATTGCGGTCCCGGCTCGAGTCGATCTTGCTGGTGCTTGATTCGCCGGCATCCGTAGAGTCCTTGGCGCGGGCGCTTAACGTGGAACCGGCGGTCATTAGTGACTGCCTGCGGACCATTCAACGCGAATTCGACAACCGCGGCTCTGGAATTGAGCTGCGCGAGACCCCTGAGGGTTGGCGGTTTTATACCCCCCAGGAAAACGCCAGCGCGGTGGAGGAGTTCTTATTGGATGGGGCGCAAACGAAGCTCTCGCGCGCGGCCTTGGAAACCCTCGCCGTCGTGGCCTATCGCCAACCGGTCACACGCCAGCAGGTCTCTGCGGTCCGCGGTGTCAACGTGGACGGCGTAATGCGCACCCTTAACCTGCGAGGGCTCATCCGCGAGCTCCCGCAGGATGAGTTCGAAGGGGCGTCGCACCGGTATGAAACCACGGAACTTTTCCTCGAACTCTTAGGCATAGACTCGTTGGAACGCCTTCCTGATTTGGCGCCGCTTCTCCCAGATGTCGATACAATCGACGAAGAGTACTGAGGTGGGGTAGACTCACGCAGGTAATTTCATATCTTCGAGAGAAAAGGACACTTAAGTGACTCCTCCCGCTCGCCGTGACGGCACACCGGATAAGAAGCAGCGAGACAGCGATATCGTTGTCTCTAATGCCAAGCCGGCTCGTAATCAACACGTTTCCAAGAAAAAGCAGAAGGCCACTGCAGAATCGGTGGCGCGCGATTTGGGCGCTGACTGGCTGGTCGATGACGATAAGCCCAAGGGCGAGCGCCTGCAGAAGGTCTTGGCCAAGGCGGGCGTCGCATCGCGCCGCCACGCGGAGATCCTCATTGATGCCGGCCGTGTCGAAGTAAATGGCAATGTCATTCTCAAGCAGGGCGTTAAGGTCAATCCCGCCGTGGACGTCATCCGCGTCGACGGTGTTCGCGTCAACGTCAACGAAGACCAAGAATATTTCATCCTCAATAAACCCCGCGGAATGCAGTCAACGATGTCAGATGACCTCGGCCGCCCCTGCGTGGGTGACGTGGTGTCTGAAAAGGTTGCCTCGGGCCAGCGCCTATTCCACGTAGGCCGCTTGGATGCGGATACGGAAGGCCTGCTCATCCTCACCAACGATGGGGAATTGGCCAACCGCCTGATGCACCCCAAGTATGAGGTGAAGAAAACCTACTTGGCCACGGTATTGGGTGAGGCCGATAATAAGCTTGTGCGCCAACTCAAAGAGGGCATCGAGCTAGAAGATGGCCTGGCAAAGGCCGATTTCGTGCAGGTAGTGGACAAAAACCAGGGGTTCTCTCTGGTCCGAGTAGAGCTGCACGAAGGCCGCAAGCACATCGTGCGCCGCTTGCTGAAGGAAGCCGGCTATCCCGTGCAGCGCTTGGTGCGCACCAAGCTGCACACGGTCCAATTGGGCGATATGAAGCCCGGTGGACTGCGCGCGCTAAATTCCAACGAGTTGACGAGCTTGTACAAGGCGGTGGGAATGTAATGATTTCGAATATGCCTGATGAAGGCCTGATTCTTGCGGTCGATGGCCCCTCCGGAACGGGAAAGTCCACGACATGCCGGGCCCTAGCCAAGCAATTGGATGCAAAATACATCGATACCGGCGCCATGTACCGCGTGGCAACCTTGGCGGTATTGCGCCAAGGCGTGGATCCTGCGGACAAGGAAGCGGTGATTTCCGCGACGGCTAACCTCCCCTTGGAGGTTTCCGATGATCCAGATTCCACGCAGGTGCTTTTCGATGGCGCCGATGTCTCCCGCGTCATCCGGGAAGATGAGGTCACCCAGAACGTCTCCGCAGTATCTGCCATCCCGGAGGTGCGGGAGAACTTGGTGTCATTGCAGCGCACGCTGGCGCAGCGCGCCCACCGCGCCATCGTAGAGGGCCGCGATATCGGCACCGTCGTGTTGGCCGATGCCCCAGCCAAGGCCTTTATGACGGCTTCTGCAGAAGTCCGTGCGCAGCGCCGACACGATCAAAACGAAAAGGCCGGCATTGCCTCCGATTTTGAATCTGTACTGGCGGATGTGCAGCGCCGCGATGCCGCGGATTCTTCCCGCGCAACCTCGCCGCTTCGCCCAGCCGACGATGCCACTATCGTCGATACCTCTGACATGAGCCCGGAGGACGTCGTGCAGGCTCTAATCAACGTGGTTAAGGAGTCCCGCTCATGAGCAATAAAGATTTTGAGTCCCCAGAGGAAGAAGTCACGCAGTTCCATTACCCTGCGGGTAAGTTCGACGAGGAAACGGTAGAGACCTCGCCGGGTTGGGCTACGGACGATTTCGATGCTGAAGAATTTGATTACGACTTTGATGAGTCAGAGTTCGGCGAGGCCGATTACGGGGATGAGGAAGACCTAGAGCAGCCTCTCAGTGAGGACGAGTGGGAGCAGCTCTCGCAATCGCTCGGATTTGCCGATGCCACTGAAGAAGCCCTGTGCACCGTCGCTATTGTGGGGCGGCCGAATGTGGGCAAGTCTTCGCTGGTTAATCGCTTCCTCGGCCGCCGCGAGGCCGTCGTAGAAGATCACCCTGGCGTGACCCGTGACCGCGTCTCCTACGTGGCGGACTGGAATGGACAGCGCTTTATCGTGCAGGATACCGGCGGCTGGGATCCCAACGTCAAAGGCATGCACGCCGATATCGCCCGACAGGCAGAAATGGCGATGGATACCGCCGATGTCATCGTGATGGTGGTAGACACCAAGGTGGGCATTACCGAAACCGATGAGGTCATGGCGCGCCGACTGCAAAAGTCCCCGGTGCCGGTGATCGTGGTATCGAATAAATTCGATTCCGATAACCAGTATGCGGATATGGCGCAGTTTTACGCCTTGGGCCTCGGGGATCCGTGGCCGGTTTCTGCACAGCACGGGCGCGGTGGCGCGGACGTGCTGGATGAGATCCTGCTCAGCTTCCCCGAAGAACCGCGCGAGACCTCGATTACGTCGGGACCTCGCCGCGTCGCGCTCGTCGGCAGGCCGAATGTGGGCAAGTCCTCGCTGCTCAATAAACTCACCAGCGAGGAGCGCTCGGTGGTAGATAATGTCGCCGGCACCACGGTAGACCCCGTGGACTCGCTGGTGCAGCTGGATGAGCAGTTGTGGAAGTTTATTGATACCGCGGGCCTGCGCAAGAAGGTCAAGAACGCGCAGGGCCACGAGTATTATGCGTCCTTGCGCACCCGTGGCGTAATCGATGCTGCCGAGGTATGCATCATGCTTATCGATGCCTCCGAGGAGATTTCCGAGCAGGACCAGCGCGTGCTCAATATGGTGCTGGAATCCGGCAAAGCCTTGGTCATCGCGTTTAATAAGTGGGACCTGATGGATGAGGACCGCCGCTATTACCTCGATCGTGAGATTGACGAGCAGCTGCGACACTTACCGTGGGTAACCCGCGTTAACATTTCTGCTGAGACCGGTCGCGCCTTGCAAAAGCTGGAGCCGGCCATGATTGAGGCCCTAGAAAGCTGGGATCAGCGCGTGTCTACCGGTCAGCTCAACAACTGGATGCGTGAGGCGATTGCGGCCAACCCGCCGCCGATGAAGAATAATCGTTTGCCGCGCGTGCTCTTTGCTACACAGGCATCAACCCAGCCACCGACGATTGTTCTATTTACCACTGGGTTCCTCGACGCATCCTACCGGCGCTACCTTGAGCGCAAGTTCCGCGAGCGCTTTGGTTTCCACGGCACGCCCATCCGCATCGCCGTGCGCGTGCGCGAACGCCGAGGCAAAAAGCGGAAATAAGGGATTACTTCGTAGACGAGCGAAGCTTTCACAACTGTGGGGCTTCGCTCGTTTTTTATCTACCTCATTACGCTCGGTGTCATTGGCAGCTAAGCTTGAAAGACATTAGATCATTGGCTTAGGCCCAGAAAGCAAGAAGGTAAATACGGTGTCACAGAAAATCGAGATCTTGCGCGGGCAACATGTCACTCTCAAGGCGTTGAGCGTAGACCATACCTCTGGACTAGCTGAGGCGGTGCAGGACGGGGAATTATGGAAGCGGTGGTATACTAAGGTTCCATCACCGAGTGAGATGGAAAAAGCCGTGGAAGAACGCATTTCTTGGTACGACTCCCACGGGTCGCAGCTTTTTACGGTATTTGATTCTGCTGGCACTACGGTGGGGATGACTGGTTATCAGGCCTTAGATCTGGGTAATAGGCGCGCACAAATCGGATACACTTGGTACAGGCAATCCGCGCAGAATACTGCGGTTAATGCAGATTGCAAACTGACCCTCATGGGCCACGCATTTGAGCAGCTTGATTGCTTATCCGTGTTCTTCACCACCAACTCCTTTAACCGTGATAGCCGCCGCGCGTTGGAATCCCTAGGGGCACATCTTGATGGAATCCTTCGCGGCCACCAGATACTAGATAACGGGATAGTCAGAGATACCTGCGTGTATAGCGTGCTGCGGCATGAGTGGCCCGCAGTGAAAAATCACTTGCACTATAAGATTGACCTGAAGTCTGAGAAGGACAAGGCCTGAGGAATCGACAACTAATAGTGCGCAACAGCTTTCGGGGTTGGCACGTGAGGTGTAGTTGAGCTTGTCTCGCCAGCAAAGCCGGAGCTCATTGAAGAGGCATCAGGACGCCTCAAAACTACATAATTTCGCCGGTTAACCCGGTATTTTACCACTTAGGAGAGCAAAAGTGTCACCAACAATGGTGTGACACTTCGCTCTCCTTTTTACTTCGGTGAGAGCACTATGGCGCCGATAGGATAAAACTTGTCAACCATTTACTTTCTGTTTGAAAGGCATGACATGTTAGCGAATGTGATTGCCCCGGATTCAGTCCTGGCTATCGTGCTTCAAGTCATAATCATTTTAAGTGCTTTGCTTTTGGGCACCCGCTATGGCGGGATCGGCCTCGGATTAATTTCTGGCATCGGCTTGATGCTGATGGTCTTCGTGTTTGGATTGGCACCGGGCGAGCCCCCTGTGTCGGTCATGCTGACGATCATTGCCGTTATCGGCTGTGCAGCCACACTGCAACAAGCACAAGGTTTGGAAGTGATGATGCAGCATGCGGAGAAGTTCTTGCGTGCTCATCCAGAGCGCATCACAATTTTGGCACCACTGACTACTTGGTTCCTCACCGTACTGTGCGGCACTGGCCACGTGGTCTACACCATGTTTCCGATCATTGAAGACATCGCGCTCAAAAAGGGAATCCGTCCTGAGCGTCCGATGGCAGTGGCCTCGACCTCGGCGCAGATGGGTATTACCGCTTCACCGGTGTCTGTGGCTACCGTTTCTCTTGCGTCGATCCTTGCGGAAAATGCTGGAGCTATCGACAAGGCTTATTCGATTCCGCAGATTCTTACGGTGGCGCTACCCGCGTCCTTGTGCGGTGTTCTTCTCGCCGCGTTATGGTCGCTGCGTCGCGGCAAGGACCTGGACAAGGATCCGGCTTTCCAAGAACGGATGAAAGACCCAGAGTTTGCCGCCAGCATCAATGAGAGCGCCGATTCGCTCATCGGTAAGGAATTTTCCCGCGAGGCTAAGCGTTCAGTAGTCGTTTTCCTTGTCGCTATTGCCTGCGTGGTCCTCCTCGGCGCTTTCGAGTTCCTGCGCCCGCTGGTTCCTGGTGATGATGGCGAGCTGAGCCCGGTATCGATGAATCTAGTGATCCAGATGGTCATGCTCGTCGCCGGCGCCATCATCCTTCTTAGCTGCAAAGTGGATACCAAAAAGATTGCGTCTACTCCAGTATTCAAGGCCGGCATGACCGCTGTATTTTCGGTCTTCGGTGTTGCGTGGATGGCAGATACGTTCTTCCAATCTCATATCGATGCCCTGGAAACGAACTTGGGTTCTGTCGTCGAGGCGGCCCCATGGACGTACGCCGTCGTGTTGGTGGTTGTGTCCAAGTTGGTCAATTCGCAGGCTGCTGCACTGGTAGCAATTGCCCCTATTGGCTTGCAATTGGGCATTGACCCGGCTGTCATTGTTGGTTTCTACGGCGCAGCTTATGGTTACTTCATCTTGCCAACCTATCCTTCTGACTTGGCCTGCATTGGCTTCGATCGCACGGGTACGACGCGAATTGGCAAATACGTCATCAACCACTCGTTCCTCATCCCCGGAGCGATCTCCGTATTTACCTCCTGTGTGGTCGGCTCCCTCTTGGCCCAGGTTCTCCTGTAATCAGTCCCTCGAGATAGACTCCTCCCGTACCAGCACGAATGCATCCGTGCGGTACGGGATGTGCAGTTTTTGCCCGGCCGAAAAGCTCATGTGCTCGTAGAGGTACCAGTTCAGGTTGTGGGTCATGCGCTCGTGGATGGCCTCGCTATTTCTGAGCCAGTAGGAACGGGTGTGCATGAGTTGGTGGAGCTGTTCTGGGGTGAGCTCGTGAGTCCAGCTCAGCCGGAGTTCGCGCTCTAAGGTCCAGGGTGACTTGTACTCCGGATAAAAGCCGGGCTTATGCACGTCGCCGGAGTGCATGATGCGGCTTAACCGAAGGATCCAGGGATCCGCGTGTACATCGAGGGTATTCCACACTAAAAGGACGCGCCCGCCCGGCGCGAGGATGCGGTCCAGCTCGGCGGAGGCGGCGGCAACATCGACCCAGTGCCAGGTTTGGGCGAGGCAGGCGGCGTTGAGGGAGGCATCGGCAAGCGCGGTGTGCTCGGCCGTGGCGCGGATGATGGGAATGTCCAAGCGGTGTTGGAGCACGCGGGCCATATCTGCCGATGGCTCGACCGCAAGCACGTTGGGGTTGGTGAGGGACTCAGTGAGCTTGCCGGTGCCGGCGCCGATATCGGCAACGCGGTGGGCGCCGGCGATGAGTGCAGCAACCTCGGCCGGGTAATGGGGGCGGACGTCCTGATAGGTGTGCGCACCGTGGTGAAAGGCGCGCGCTGCCTGGGTGCGCTGGGGATCGGTGCCAAAGGTAGGTTTCTGCTTCGCAGAGGGATTGCGGTAGCTGGGGAAGTGTTGGGGGTTGGGGTGGCGAGTCGACATAGGCTATCTAACCTACCGGGAATTAGAATGGCTTGTTATGGCAACACTTCCAGAACCATCAGATCCACGGTGGTTGCTGAAAACCGTCTTCACTAGGCCTGGGATGACCATTCCCGCCGCTGTGTGCATGGCTATCTCCTTCGTTCTCAATGGCACAACGCCGGTCATCGTGGGTTATGCCATCGATGAAGCGGTGGTGGAAGGATCGATAGGGCGACTGTGGTGGTGGCTTGCACTCCTGGTCCTAGCCTTCGCCGTAAATACCGTCACTGGGTGGTGGGGCCGCAGGCTCAACGCGCGCAGCATGCTGGTTATCGGCCACGACGTGCGCATGGCCATCACGGAACGGATTATGGATCCCAAGGGGATGGGCGGGCCGAAACGCACGCCAGGGGAGTTATTGGCCATTGCCTCGACCGATGCTACCCGCGTACAAAATGCCGTGATGATGACGGTTTTTCCGGTGGCAGAGATTACGTCCATCATTTATGTCGCGGTGATGACCAGCCGGGTGAATCTGCCGCTAGGCGTGGCCATTTTATGCGGCGGGCCCATCGTGGTGTGGGGATCGCTGCGCTCGGCTGGTCCGTTGCGCAAGCGTTCTGGTATCCGGCAAGCAGCATTGGGCCGCGCTAGCGCGACGGCGACGGATATTGTCCATGGCCTGCGCATTATTAAGGGGATCGGGGCGATTGGCACGGTGCGCAAGCGGTATGCGGGCGATTCCGATGCCGCCTACGAGCGAACCGTTGAGGCCAATGCAGCGCAGGCTGGATTGAATGCTTCTACGGAGGCGCTCGGGTCCACCTATGTCATCGCCGTCGCGATTGCCGCCGGCTACCTGGCGCTAGATGGGCAGATGAGCATTGGTGAGCTCATTATGGTAATTGGCCTTACCCAATTCATCATTACCCCGATGACCATGCTGGGAAGAAATATTGCCTCCCGGTGGGCCGCGGCGCAGGCGAGTGCGCAGCGAATCGTGGGCCTGCTGGGCGCTCCTGGACTTCCCGAGGACGCCGCGCCACAGGTTCCTGCGCTACGGCCGGGTATCACCGCCATCGATGGGCATGCTCCGGAGGAATTGCGGGAGCTGCCCCGGGAGAAATTCATCGTCGTGCCGCACGAGGTCACGCTGTTTACCGGAACCGTGCAGGACAATATTCATCCGGATGCAGGCACAGCCGCGCGGGCTCTAGAGGTGGCCGCGGGCGAGGATATCCCCGGTGGTGTGGACCGCGAGGTGGGCGAGCACGGGAACAACCTATCCGGCGGCCAGCAGCAAAGGGTTGCCCTTGCCCGCGCTATCGCCGCGGATCCGGAGGTGCTTATTCTTTCTGATCCAACCACAGCTGTCGATTCCGTTACCGAACAAGAAGTAGCCCACCGCGTTGCGGACTACCGGAAGGATAAACCCACCATCGTCTATACATCGGCGCCTGCGTGGCATGCAGTGGGGGTGGAATCCTAATGCGTTTTCCCACCGCCACTTGGCCACAGGTGAGAAAGGTCGTGGCGCAGCAGCTCTCGGCCATCCCGCACGCGCGCCGGCGCGCCGTTATTGCCGTGGTGTTCTTGATCGCCGGGGCAGCGGCCAATGTCACCATCCCGATCCTGCTCGGCAAGATCGTCGATGCCGTGACGACAGGCACCAGCATTGCCCTCCTCGGAGTCCTGCTCATCGGGGTCGCCGCCGTATCTGCCGCATTGTCGGCGGCGGGATTCTATGTTCTGTCCCAGCTGACCGAGCGCGTTATTGCGTCCCTGCGCGAGGATATGGTCTCTACGGCACTCGGCCTTCCCACGCACCGCATCGAGGATGCCGGAACTGGGGACTTGGTATCGCGTTCAACCGATGACGTGGCTGAGCTATCCGCTGCGGTTACAGAGACGGTCCCCGTGCTGGCGAAGTCCATTTTTGCCATTGCCTCGACGGGAGTCGCGCTGCTTACGGTGGATTGGCAATACCTCGTGGTTATTGTTGCCGTGACCCCGCTGTATTTCTTAGCCGGCCGGTATTATCTGCGGCGCGCCCCTGACCGGTATGCCGCTGAGCGCGCCGCCATGGCGGTCCGCGCCCGCCGGCTTTTGGAGGAAATCCACGGCAGGGATACGGTGCGCGCATTCCGCATGGAAAAGACGATGCACGATCGCATCGGCGCGGCTTCAACGCGTGTGGTGGAAGAAGGATATAACGCGCGCCGGACGATGATGGTACTCCAGGCCCACCTCACCGGCATTGAGCTGGTCTTATTGGGCAGCGGTTTGGCAGTAAGCTTCTGGGTGGTGCAGGCCAATGCGCTTACTGTTGGCGCGGTCACCGCGGCGATGTTATTGCTCATACGCCTGCGCGGGCCGCTGATGGGGCTGATGCGCGTGCTTGATACGGTGCAATCTGGATATGCCTCGTTGGCGCGCATCGTGGGCGTGGTCATCGATCCGCCCCAACCGGTGCCGGATAGCGGGGCACCGCGGGGCGATGGCAGCGTGGACATGCGCGATATTTCCTTCCGCTATAGCGATAACTCTTGGGCCGTCGAGGGGCTCAACCTTGCGATTAAGCCCGGCGAAACGGTGGCCCTCGTCGGGGCATCTGGCGCGGGAAAATCCACCGTGGCCGCGTTGCTCGCGGGCTTGCGCGTCCCGGATAAAGGCACCGTGCTTGTCGATGGCGTCGAGGTTGCGCTGCTTTCCGATGCCGAGCGTATCCAGCGCCTCGCCCTCGTTTCCCAGGAGGTGCACGTCTTTTCTGGGAGTTTGCGCGAGGATCTTGCACTCGCGGCGCCACAGGCCACCGATGCGGAAATGGTGCAGGCATTGCGCCAAGTGCAGGCTGACTGGTTCTTCGATCTGGAGGCGGGCCTCGATACCATCGTGGGCGCGCAGGGCATGCCGTTGGCCCCGGTGGCGGCGCAGCAATTGGCGCTTGCCCGAATCGTGCTGCTGGATCCGCGCATCATCATCTTGGATGAAGCCACGGCAGAAGCAGGCTCGGTGGGTGCTGAATCCTTAGAGGACGCCGCAGAGACTGTGATGGAGGGGCGGACCGCCTTGGTGATCGCTCACCGACTGGATCAGGCCTCGCGTGCCGATGCCATCGTGGTCATGGATAATGGCCGGGTAGTAGAACAGGGTCGCCATGCAGAGCTGCTAAATTATGGGGGCCGTTATAAACAGTTATGGGCCGCTTGGCAGAAGGGACGAAAATCATGAGGCGGAGGCCGGTGCGCGCTACGTTGAGCACCGCAGTCTTGTGCTGCGTGGCGGCTTTGGTCGTGTCATGCGCAAATAATGAGGAAGAATCGGACTCGGCGGTACGCAGCGAAAGCACGCAATCGCACGGTTCGGCTGCCTCGCAGCTCGGGATTCCTACCTCTGCGCCGCTCAGTGGCCCAGAACCCGGTTCCTATACGACGATTAACCTGCCGTCTGGTCGCTCATTTATTCTCAGCGTGCCGGAAAAATATACGGCCCAAAAAGAGTGGCCTGTCGTGATGGCTTTTCACGGGTGGGGGCAGTCCGCGGAAAACTTGCGCGACTATTCCCGCCTCGATGCGGCACAAGCTATTACCGTATTTCCTGCAGGAAAGGAAAAAGCGTGGAGCCCCGCGCCATATGCGGAAACCAGCGGGAGCGAGGACAAGAAATTCGTGCTCGATATCCTCGATTCCCTCCGCGCGACCTATAACGTGGATGATTCGCGGCTTTTTGCCACCGGCATGTCCAACGGCGGCGGTTTTGCTGCCTACCTGGCTTGTCAGATGCCCGGCACCTTCCACTCGGTCGCCACCATTTCCGCAGCATATTACGAAGATATCCTGAAAGACTGTGCCCATGAACCCGTAGGGCGCCTCGATATGCACGGCACCGATGACCCCGTCGTGGGCTATTACGGCGGAACCCGGCACAAGACCAAGTATTTCTCCGTTGAATCTGTCTTAGAGCAGGACCGCAAGCGCAATAAATGCTCGGAGAAGGTAGACACCAACCGCTTGGTCAATAATGCCCTCGACATGCATTGGCGGGGCTGCACCGCACCGCTAGAGCATATCCGCATCGGTGGCGGCTCCCACGTGTGGCCGGGTGGTCTTGGAGACAAAAATAATGAAGTAGGAAAGTTCTTCGCCACTGACCGCGTCCTGGACTTCTTCGGCATTCCCGGCAGGCCCGACGGCACTCGCGAAACCTAGATCGCGCGGTAGGCCCGGAAAGAGGACCCAGGCACGGATCGCACGCGCTCGACGCAAATATCCGCGACGCTGAGAAAGCCTGCTCGGCGCGCCGCACTGTCCGGGGCAGTGGGCTCTGGAATTTGCACTAGGTGAAAGCTGCGCTCACCCTTATCTTCTCGGTTGAGTTCGATGACCGCCTGCGCCGTGGTGCCTGATCCCCCGAAAAAATCGAGCACCCGGGCATCGGCGCCGCCGCCAATGGCGATGAGATGCTTGATAAGGCGCACTGGCTTGGGGAAATCAAAGATTCCCTCCACGCCCATGACGTCCTCTGCGTCGCGGCGTCCGGTGCGCGTTACGCCAAACCTTGGCCCATCGAGGATGGAACGCGGCCGCGCCCCTGCTTTTTGATAGTTCTTGGTGTAGACAAAACCGCGCCGAAAGACCAGCTCATCGTAGCGCTTTGCCACCATATCCTTGCCCCAGCGCCAACGCGCTACCTGGCTGTGGCCAGCCGGTTGGTCAGGCCAGTGTTGCGTGCCATCGGGAGAGGAAATGGGAAAATCAAGCGATGGCAGATACCCCAGAGTCTTAGAATCTAAGCGCACCAAGGAGTATTTGCCACGTTCATCCTCGTGGTTATATTTGGTGCTCGTATAGCCCTCAGCATCTACATTGAATCCGGGGTTATCCGGGTTCTTGGCATAGCAGAGGATGTATTCGTGTTCTACCACCGCATACTTGGAATCGTTTTTCCCGGTGCCAGCCTTTTTCCAAATAAGTTGCCCGGCATAGCAGCCCTCGCCAAAAACCTCGTCTAAAACCTTGCGGGTATTAGCAGCCTCATCCTCTCCAATGGAGACGAATATAAAGCCGTTCTCTGCCAGAATTCGGCGCGCCAGGATGAGCCGCGGCAACATCATGGACAGCCACTCGGCGTGCCATTGGGCATAGCTGCCGGAATTTACCTCTCGCCGCGCGCGGTAATTATCGCGATAAACAAAGTCCCGGCCGGTGTTATACGGCGGGTCGATGTAGATGACATCGAAGGTCTCGCCCGTGGAAACCCAGTGCTGTAGAACTGGCAGGTTATCGGCCAAGTGGATGCTATTGGGCGAGGTGGTAGAGCTGCTTAACGCAGCATCGAGCTCAAACTCGGCGGCTAGGGGAGTCTCCGCCGCAACGCGCGCGGCCTGCTTGCCAGGCCATACCAACCCAAAGAATTCCGCGGCGTTGCAGTCTGCACCAGGGCTGGTGTGCGTCATTTGTTGCCTTTTCCGTGCGAGCTGGTCATTGGTCTCATTAACGCTATCACTTTAGAACTTCTGACAACCTTTGGTGGCGAAGTCTCGGCAGCGTCGTTATCGTGGGCAGTGTTGCCGCGCACGGCAATGGTTAGATGAAGTAAACAACGAAAGGATTAGCAATGGGTATCTTTGACAAGGCAAAGGAAGCACTGAACTCCGAAAAGGGCCAGGAAGTTACCAACGAAGGTTTGGACAAGGCCGAGGACTTTGCCAAGGACAAGCTGGGCGAAGACAAGGCAGACCAGGTAGACAAGGCCCGCGACGTCATTGATGACAAGCTCGGCACCAATAACGACGGTGACGACGAGAACAAGTAGTTCTCGCCCTAATTTCTAATTAAATAACGCTTAAGCCCCGTTCCAGACAGGAGCGGGGCTTAAGCTTATGTCTATGGCCGATTTTTCTGGAAACGCGGTTCAATTGGGCTGGAGAAAAATTTGTTCTTTAAATCCAGCCCTGAGTTTGGGCTTTCGTCGCAGCCTCGTAGCGGTTGTTCGCAGCGGTTTTTGTCATGATACTTGACACGACGTTGCGCACACTGCCTGGACTAAGATGCACTTTGCGCGCCAGTTCTGAGGAAGTCACCCCAGATAATAAAAGCCGCGCGATTTCTCGTTCCCGGGGTGTGAGCGGGTTGTCCGGGGTAAAAAGACTCTCTCGTGCCAGGGCAGGATCGATAACCCGGAGCCCAGCCTTCACCCGGCGAATTGCCTCCGCCAGTTGTTCTGGGGGAGTGTCTTTGACTATGAACCCAGCGATGTTGGCATCTATAGCACGTTTTACATAGCCGCCGCGGCCAAAAGTAGTAACGATGAGGCATTTGCATGGACTGTCGGAGAGCTCTTCAGCTACGTCTAGACCACTTTTTCCAGGCATTTCAATATCGAGTAGAGCTACCTCCACGTTGTGCTTGGCAACGAGCCCCGCAACCTCGTTGCCAGTCGCGCATTGAGCAACTACGTCAATATCTGGTTCGGTAGCTAGGAGAGCGACAAGGGCGCCGCGAACCAATGATTGATCCTCTGCGATAAGGATACGGATGGGTGGAGATGTCTCAGCCATCGGAACCAATTTCACTGTCCAAGGGTAGTAATTCGGTATCACCGTTCATAGTAATCAGCGCTATGGTGCGGTTGTCCTTCCTCATAATAATTAACTTCCCGCCGCTGTCCTCTATTCGCTTGTACAGCCCGAGTAGCCCGCCACTTTGGTACTGCTTTTCCGGATCGAAGCCGCAACCATCATCTACGACTTGGAGCTTATTTTGGGTTATGCTAACCCAGCAGTGCTGTGCTCCTGAGTGGCGAATAACGTTAGTAGTGAGCTCACGTAATGCCCAGGAAAAGGCGGCGTCATAAAGTCCTACGGCTTGGACGTTGGCAGGAAGATGCGCTTGAATCCCTGTAGTATCGAATGCTCGTCGTGCTGCCTGAACTTCTCCTTCGAAGGTCGGCATGCGCATCCGGGTAACTGTGGAGCGGACTTCTGCCAAACTCTTACGGGAAAGGTCACTTATTTCTTGAAGCTCGTTTCGAGCTCGAGTCGGATCTACGTCTACTAGCCGCTGTGCCAACTCAGATTTTAAATTGATGACGGTAAGCGAGTGACCGAGCAAATCGTGAACGTCGGTGGCAATGTCTTCACGTTGGCGAGCCAGATCGAGTTGATGCTCTAAATCCGTGCGCGAGTCTTCTCTTTGAGACATTGTGCCTAGCAACACCAGCAAAATTGGCCAGCCGAATATCACAATGAATGTCCCTAAGAGGTCCTGCGAATCGACGCTCCACAAGGCACCTGTGACTACGAGTCCGGTAAGAAGTACCCATAATAATGCCCGGCGCAGTGGTAATTGAAAACCGAGGAATGCAGCTAGATAGGGCACAAATGTGGTGGCATAAACTCCAAAGAAGGGTATGGAGATAAGTGCTGTGAGCGCTAAGGCAGACCACCGAGCAGCCAAGCGATAACGTAAGTTCCAGCCCCGCGGGTAGTAAGTCACCGAACCAAAGCTGAAGAAATATAGGGCGCTGAAAGCGATAACACAGGCAGTGGATCCTAGGCGCTGCGTAGCGTCCACACCAGGCTGAACGAAATTGAGAATTAAGCCAAAGAGCAGAAATATAAGCCAAACGCTGGCAAACACCGCATTATTTGTAGCGAATCCTTTGAAAGGCGAGTGGAATGAATCCATTACATTCGTGATTTGTCGCGGTGGAGCAGCGCTGTGCAGGCTCCGACGAAAATTGCGATCCATACGGCGAAGTTTAGTCCCGCGCTCCACAAGGAATGATTAACCGTGCCATCGGCATCATTGAGCAGTTGCATCCCTTCTGCCAATGGCCATTGAGCCAACACGACAGGGCCAAAAAGGGGTGTAAAGCGGCCAAACGCCATAAGTGAGGAAGATAGAGGGATAAAGACATTGGCGGCGAACAGCAGGAGGACAATAGAGGAAGAAGCAATGGCCACGGAGTTATCCGTCGGTAAAGCAAGTGCCCATATCATTCCATATAAGCCAAAGGGAATAGAGACAACAGCGCACGCAAGAAAGGACAGAACCCATTGGTGGGGCTCCATGTCAGCCTTAGTTAATGCACCAGTGAGAAACACTGCTGCAATGGGGAGCAGAGCTTGCAATGCTATGGATGTGATATTCGCCCAGAGGATCTGGTGAGGGCGCAGCGGAGTAAGCGCTAGTTGGCGTCTCCAACCGGACCGAGCATCAGTGACTGAAGAAGCAGCGGCTCCCACCGCACCGGCGACGCCACCGTACAGGGCCATGCTGATCATTTGGAGAGCTGCAAAGTTACCGTTGTGAATGGGAAGGCTGCCAAAGTCCATTAGTGTGCCGAAAAGTAAATAGAAAAATACCGGCAAAATGGTGGTGAAAAATAGCGGGGCGAGGTTGCGGCGCAGCCGGAGGAAATTGTACCCAGCAAAACGCATTGTGTTACTCAACGCAGGCGCGGTGGAACTATTAGACATGGTTGGAATCTTTCGTTGGGGGGCTGGCGGGAGGAGAAACGGGTTAGCTGTGCTCATCGGTGAGCGCGAGGAAAGTATTTTCCAGACTATGAGCGCTAATGGTGAGGTCATAAGCGCCTGTGTGGTTAAGAAGATGGCGGGCCAGTGAATCCGAATCTGAGGTAGTCATTTGAATGTGATCTCCAGTGCGGGTGACTTCGGTAACGCCTGGTAGCGCACTCATTGGAGGAATACTGCCGTCAAATTGGGCCGTAATTCTTCGGACCTCGCCGCGACTACGTATGTCAATTACCTTGTCATCGGCCACAACTTCCCCTTTGTGCAAAAGCACTATCCTTTCAGCAAAATTGTCTGCTTCTTCGAGATAGTGTGTCGCGAAAAAGATGGTGCGCCCGAGTTCAGCCTGGTGCTGCATGGACGCCCAAAAATCCCGGCGAGCGCCCGGATCCATACCGGCAGTCGGTTCGTCAAGGATGAGTATCTGCGGGTCGCCCAGGAGCGCAAGCGCGAAACGAAGACGTTGTTGCTCGCCGCCGGAGCACTTGCCCACTCGTCGAGACAATATCGGTTCTAAGTTGGTATGATGTGCGACCTCGCCAATGTCTAGGGGCTGAGCAAAGGTAGCGGAAATCATCTTTAAGGTATCGCTTACGGTGAGCTCGGGGAGAAGACTTCCGGATTGAAGTACCGCTGCTAGCTGTGCGTTGTTGATCGCTTCCTGGGGGCTTTTGCCTAGGACTGCGACAGTGCCGGAAGATGGTTCGGTAAGGCCTAAGATGAGGTCAATGAGTGTGGACTTTCCAGCGCCGTTGGTACCTAGCAACGCTATGATTTCTCCGGGGGCGATGGAGACTGATACGTCATTAAGTGCTCGCACTGAATGCGAGGAATTTGCTGCGAAGACTTTTTCTACGTCGCGTACCTCAATCGCTGTTGAGGAACCTGAGTTAGGGATACGTGTAGTTTTCATGTCTTGCACTTAACTACGTTTGCGCTTTTAATAGCAGGGATCGTGTCACGAAGTTGCCATGACAATTGTCATCGGTGGATACGTTAAGCTGATTATGTGATTACTACTCTCGCATCCGCAATCGTCTTATTTATCGTCACCAATATCGACGATATCGTTGTTCTCTCGCTGTTCTTTGCCCGTGGCGCGGGCAGGAAGGGCACGACCAAAGCCATTCTTTTGGGTCAATACCTGGGATTTTTGGGGATCCTCGCGGTCTCCGTGGCACTTGGTCTGGGACTTAGCGCCATCCTTCCGGAAAACTGGATTCGCTTTTTCGGGCTTATTCCCTTGGCCATTGGCCTCTGGGCGGCCTGGGAGGCTTTTCGCGGGGAAGACGACGATGACGTTTCTGGAAAGAAGCTCAGTATCGCTGCGGTAGCCGGGGTCACCTTTGCCAATGGCGGCGATAATATCGGTGTGTACTTGCCGGTATTTACCACGTCTTCGCCCGCAGATATCGCGGTGTACTGCGTCGTATTCCTCGTCTTGGTCGCAGGCCTTGTAGCGGCGGCGAAATTTGTG
Source organism: Corynebacterium sp. MSK310 (assembly GCF_030227355.1). NCBI lineage: Bacteria > Bacillati > Actinomycetota > Actinomycetes > Mycobacteriales > Corynebacteriaceae > Corynebacterium > Corynebacterium sp. MSK310. The sequence continues at coordinate 461,055 of NZ_JASPFZ010000001.1, read as the reverse complement.
GCCACACGGCCAGCCGTAGCAGAAGCACTAGAGAAGTGGGAGAGCGTTTTATTCCCCACGGTGCTTATACTGCTTGGTCTCGCCATCCTATTTGCGGTGTAGGCGAGGCACACAGAAAATCCCACGGCCGTGAAGTAAATCCATAGCCGTGGGATAATTTGTCGGGCTAACAGGATTTGAACCTGCGACCCCTACACCCCCAGTGTAGTGCGCTACCAAACTGCGCCATAGCCCGGCGTCGCATTATTTGTTGCGACTGCCCTAGATTACATCAGGATAATTCCACAGTGAAATCTAGGCCGTGACCTGCATTAAAGCTCGCCAGTGGAATAGACCCATGCGCCATTAAGGCGCCGGAAAGACGATCGCTCCCGCTGGGAGCCCACTGCCTCGCCCTTGTAGAAGGCCTCAAATTCCACGATGCCTTCATCGTCTACAAGACCACCGCCTTCGGTATCGAGGATATCGAGGCGGTAGAACCGGATGGGGGAGTCAGCCAAGTCCAATGAGCTCGGCCGAGTCACCGGATCCCAGGTGCGCAGGAGGTAGTCCTCATCGCCGCTGACGAAGGCGCTAAAGCGTGACCGCATGAGAGCCTCGGCCGTGGGAGCTTTGGCACCGGCATGGTACTTGCCGCAGCATTCGCCAAAGCTCAGCCCGCTCGTGCAGGGGCAGCGGCGGGAATCGGCGATGGGATTGAGGGCCACCATTAGTTGGAGTCCACGATATCGGTGATGGTGGCGCCGGCGGCCATGCGCTCGACATCGGTATCACGCGCGGCTGCGCGCAGTGCATCGATATCGGAATCGCTCAAGGAGCCTTTTAGTTCGATGCGGCGCTCGAAGGAGGTGGTACCGGTCTGGGTGATGGATACGTGGACATCGTCAAGCGCAAGCTTCTTGCCGGCCTCCTTGATGGCCTGGGTGGAGGCAGCTGCCAAGGCCGACATGAGCAGGCCGGTTGCGGTAAAGCCCTTGCCCTTGCCGCCTTCCTTTTTGGTGCGGTCCGCGGTCACGGAGTGATCATTGTGGCGCACCACGACGCCGAACTTGGTGCCGGTAGCGGGACGGGCAACGGCGGCGTCGGTGCCCACTTCCTCGGGCTCATAGTCGGGAACAATAAATTGCTGGGACCAGGCACCGATCAGATCAGCGGCGCGGGCTGCGGTTCCCTGCTTGGTGAGCAGGTGATCGGCCTTATCCAGCGAAACGAGGGATTTGGGGTAGCGGGTCATGCGGAAGATATTTTGCGCATTGTCGATGCCCACCGTCTGATCGATGGGGGAATGCAGGGACAAGAGGGGCTTGCGCAACCGCGGTAGGTATTCTTCCGGATTGGTTTCTGCCAGATCCTCCAGGAATTTACGCGAAATGGTCAGGGCCCTGCCTCCCAAGACGACCTCGACCTCGCCATTAGCGTCTACCTCGCCGATCTTATCCGCGTAGTGCAGCACGGAGTGCGCGGGATCGAAGGGGGCGCCGATGGTGGCCACGGCGCGAATCTTTTTCATTGCCGTGGCGGCCTTGAGCACCGCTGCGCCGCCCAAGGAGTGACCAATGAGCATCTGTGGTGCGGAATAGTGTTCTTCTAGCCAGTCCGCGGCGGCGCGGATATCGTCGACATTCTGGTTAAAGGTGGTGTCCGCGAACTCGCCTTCTGATTGCCCCAAACCGGGAAAATCAAAGCGCAAGGTGGCGATACCGAATTCCGTTAATTGCTTCGAGGTGCGGGCCGCGCCAGGGGTATGGCGCGAGCCGGCAAAGCAATGCGCGAAGACGGCGAAGGCGAGAGGGGGAGCATCAGGAAAGTCGATGGTTCCTGCCATCTCGGTTCCTCGGCTGGACGGCAGCTTAACATTGACGGATTGCATGGCACCTACAATAACGGCCCCATAAGTTCCAAGCCAGATGAGGTTGACTAGAGTCGTAGGCAGCCAGCCCCTAAAGGAGGAATTGTCGTGGGAGCATTCGATTGGTTCTGGAAAGCGATGGGCTCGCAAAGCGAGCGAAACGATAAGAAATCCAAGGCCATCGTGGATGAAGCTCGCTCCGCCGCGGACAAATTCGCGCAGAGCGACGATGCTGCCGTGGCCCAAGCCGCCCGCGATGCGGTGCGCGGCGGCGAGGTCGCAGACAAGGCCCAATTCCTGGGTGCCCTTGCCGTAGCGTGTGAACGCACCCTGGGCCTGCACCCATTCACCGTGCAATCGCAGGCGGTACTGCGACTGCTTACCGGCGATGTCATTCAAATGGCTACCGGTGAGGGCAAAACTCTCGTTGGCGCGATGGCCGCAACGGGTTTTGCGCTCACTGGAAAGCGCGTCCACGTCGTGACGGTCAATGATTATCTGGCCAGCCGCGATGCCGAATGGATGCGGCCTGTCGTGGAATTTTTTGGGCTGCAGGTAGCCTCCGTGACTGAGGGTATGAGCGCGGATGAGCGCCGCGCGGCCTATGCGCAGAATATTATTTATGCCCCGGTCAATGAATTGGGCTTTGACCTATTGCGCGATAACCAGATCACCGAACGCGCACAGACGGTGCAGGCTCCTGGCGACGTCGCCTTGGTGGACGAGGCCGATTCCGTCCTAGTGGATGAGGCCCTTGTACCGCTGGTGCTGGCCGGAAATCGCCCCGGTGAGGCTCCCACGGGACAAATTACCAATGTGGTCTCCCGCCTCCGAGAGAACCACGAGTACGTCATCTCAGATGACGGGCGCACGGTGCAGCTTACCGATGTAGGCGCAGCCCGCGTAGAGCGAGAGCTCGGCATCGATTCCCTTTATTCCGAGGACAATATCGGCACCGTCCTCGTCAAGGTTAACTTGGCGCTGCACGCAAAGGCGCTGTTGATACGCGATATTCACTACATCGTGGTGGACGGCAAGCTGCAGCTTATCGATGCCTCCCGTGGTCGCGTCGCCGATCTGCAACGCTGGCCCGACGGGCTGCAGGCAGCGGTAGAGGCCAAAGAGGGCTTGGAAGTCTCTGAGGGCGGGCGCATCCTCGATACGATTACACTGCAAGAACTCATGCGACGGTACCCGCTGGTCTGTGGAATGACGGGTACTGCGGTAGAGGCCACCGACCAGCTGCGCCAATTTTATGACCTGCACGTTTCCGTTATCGATCGGAATAAGCCACTGCAGCGCTTCGATGAACAAGATCGCATTTTTGCCACCATAGGGGAGAAGTCAGCGGCCATCGTCGAAGAAATTGCCCACCTGCACGAAGCCGGTCAACCAGTACTTGTGGGAACCCAAGACGTGGCGGAATCAGAAAATTTAGCTGAGGCCTTGCGCGATCGCGATATTGAAGTCAACGTGCTTAACGCCAAAAATGACCGCGAAGAGGCACAGATTGTCGCCGAAGCCGGCGATATTGGGCGGGTAACCGTCTCCACACAAATGGCCGGCCGCGGTACGGACATCAAGCTCGGCGGCGCCGATGAGGCCGACCACGATGAGGTGGCTGAGCGCGGCGGCCTTGCCGTGATCGGAACCTCTCGGCACCGCACCGCGCGGCTCGATAATCAGCTGCGCGGGCGTGCAGGGCGCCAAGGAGACCCAGGCTTGGCGCTATTTTTCGTCTCGCTGGAAGACGACGTGGTGCAACAAGGCGGAGCTGGGGAAAAGGTCAGCGCGCAACCTGGCCCTAGCGGGCTCATCGAATCCAAACGGGTGCAGGACTTTGTAGCCCATTGTCAGCGGGTAACAGAGGGTCAATTGCTAGAAATTCACGCGCAAACCTGGAAGTATAACCAGCTCTTGGCGGACCAGCGCATCATCATCGATAAGCGCCGTGCAGCACTATTGGATACAGACCAAGCGTGGCAGGAACTAGCTGAGCGCGCCCCAGAGCGGGCCAACGAGCTTGCGGAACTCCCGGAGTCGGTGCGAATTCAGGCGGCGCGGGAAATCATGCTGTATCACCTCGACATGGGCTGGGCCGATCACCTCGAGCTGCTCGATGATGTGCGCGAATCCATTCACCTGCGCGCCATCGCGCGCGAGACCCCAATTGACGAATATCACCGCATCGCGGTGCGCGAATTTAAGGACTTGGCGCAGCGGGCGGTGGATCAGGCCGTAGAGACCTTCAGACAGGTGCCTATTGACGCCGAGGGGGCACACCTTGCAGACTCTGGGTTGAACCGTCCAAGCGCAACGTGGACCTATATGGTCTCTGATAACCCCCTTGCGGGGCAGGGAAATTCCGTGTTGAGCGGCATCGGAAATATTTTTCGGTGAAATAATTGCCCACTGAGAGATCAAAGACTCGGTAGAGTCGCTATTATTGGTATAAGTAACTCAAAACTAATCCCCGGAGGTAACAATGAGCGAGAACACCGGAACCCCGGAACCACAGGTGGAGACCACCTCTGTATTCCGCGCTGACCTGCTCAAGGAAATGGAAAATGGCACCAAGGGAACCGAGACCTCTGCGGTAGGTACGGAAAACTTGGAGGACGGCCAGGCGTTGCTTGTGGTCAAGCGCGGCTCCAATGCCGGTGCCCGCTTCCTGCTGGACCAGGACACCACCACGGCAGGGCGCCACCCAGAGGCAGATATCTTCCTGGATGATGTCACCGTCTCCCGCCGCCACGCTGAGTTCCGCAAGAATGATGACGGCCAATTCGAGGTAGTAGACGTGGGATCCCTGAACGGCACCTACGTCAACCGCGAGCCGCGTAACTCGCAGGTGCTCGAGGTTGGAGATGAGATTCAGATCGGTAAATTCCGCCTCGTCTTCATTACCAAGCAGGACTAAAACCGCAGCAGACAAACCGTTTTGCCGTCCTTGGTTAAAGCGGTTTAGTCTCCTTTTTATATCCAACGACTACTGAGACACTTTTAAAGAGATAGACACAGTGAGCGCAGCAGAATCCGCGGCGGCATCAGCTCGCCGCAAGAGCCCGAACACGAAGAAGGCTAAGACCATGTCCATTGGCGTGGTCTTAGAAACGCTGAATCAGCAATTTCCTGATGTCACTGTGTCTAAAATCCGCTTCCTCGAATCAGAGGGGCTGATTTCTCCCCAGCGCACCGCCTCCGGCTACCGCCGGTTCACGCAGGAAGACGTGGATAGGCTGCGCTACATCTTGACCACACAGCGGGATAACTACACCCCGCTCAAGGTCATTCGCGAGCAGCTGGAAGCAATGGATTCCGGCCAGGTCACCGCCATTGTTTCTGCTGGCAATGCGGAGACCTTGCTGTCTCCACAGCAGTTCAAAGCACCCGCGGTAACACGCCTGACCGATGCAGAGGTAGCACAGCAGGCCGGAGCAACCGAGGCGGATATTGCCACCTTTATCAAGGACAAGCTGATTAAGCCGGATGCCGCGGGATTTTTCAATACCGACGACGTGGCCATTGCTTCTGCCGCGGTAGCGTTGCAGGCCTTCGGCTTTAGCGCTAGCCAGCTGAAGTCCCTGCGCAATAGCGCACGCCGCCAAGCAGATTTGATTTCGCAGGTTGCGGCCCCCGTGGCGCACTCGAATTCCGATACCGCGCACCAGCAGGCAGAGGAACTTTCCCAGCAGATGACGGCGCTGGTCGTTTCTTTGCACGCCACCCTGGTAAAGACGGATTTGCGCCACGAATTTAACGCCTAACTCACCATGGCAGCCTCCCTTGTGGGAGAGTGGTAGCTATGAGTGATGTAACCCTTGAATTTCACGGCATTCACCAGCTTGGGCCAGAAGATGATGTCTGCGCGCTGCTGCGGTGGCCCGAAGAGAATCGCCTCATTCCCGTCTGGCTTTCAGCCGTAGACGGAATCCAATTGGCCGCTGTTTTTGCTGACCAGCGCCCGAACCGCCCCACGACCCACGATCTTCTCTGTGAGGTTCTAGAGGCTGCAGGTGGCGTCGACGCCATCGAGATTGTCAACCACCATCAAGGCACCTTCATGGTGGATATTCAGACCGCGCAAGGTGAAGTTTTTGATGCGCGTGTAAGCGATGCCTTGGCGGTAGCCGAGTACTTTAAGGTGCCCATCGTTGCCGAATCTGCGCTCTTGGCGCAGGTATCCGTCTTCGCCAGCGAGGAGGACATTAAGGAATACTTCGACCTTGAGCTTCCTACCCCCACGCAGGACGGGCGAGATAGCGATGACACTTCCGCTGGGGAAAGCACCTCTGCATCTGGAAACGCGCAGGCCGATGCCGATTTCGAAGAGATGATGCGCAGCCTTGGCATGGATGAATCCGATTTCCACACGGGGGAAGAAGACGAAAAAAATTAATGACACGCGTGTGACTAATGGTGACAATGTGGTTTTTAAAGTCTAAAGTTGTACTCGAAGGTTAAGCAGCCACCGCTTGACGGGGGTGTGCGCTTGGCATTTAATTGATCTTTAGAGCTTCCAACAAACCCCATTGGAGTAATTACGTGAGCATCACCGAGGACACTCAGTCCGAGTCCCAGTACGTCCAAGAATCCCTCTTTGATGTGGGACCGGACGAAGAAGTGGGGTACCGCGTGCCCATCGCCTGCCAGGTTGCTGGCATCACCTATCGCCAGTTGGACTACTGGGCACGCACCAACTTGGTCAACCCCTCCATTCGCACCGCCCGCGGCTCGGGTTCACAGCGCCTTTATTCTTTCAAGGACGTCTTGGTCCTCAAGATTGTCAAGCGCCTGCTCGACACCGGCATTTCCCTGCAGAATATCCGTTTGGCCGTGGAATCGTTGCATGACCGCGGCGTTAACGATTTGGCTGAGCTCACCCTCGTCTCTGATGGCACTACCGTGTACGAGTGCCGCTCCAATGATGAGGTCATTGACCTTCTCGCCGGCGGGCAGGGTGTCTTCGGCATCGCAGTGCCGGGAATCTTGAAGGAACTGTCCGGCACGATTACGTCCTTCCCCGCAGAGCGCATCGAGGAATTGCCCGATGACAACGTGGTTGGCTTGGATGAGCTCGCCGCTCGCCGCAACCGCAAGAGTTCCTAAGTCCTCTTAATAAGTTCTCCCTCCAGACCCCAGCTCACGGGGGTGGAGGGAGAACTTTTTTGTTTAAACCCCAGCGGCCTTATCCATCGCGGCGTTGAGGTCCTCCTGCGTACCCGCATCGACGCTAGTGAAGTTGTCAGCGGCGTTCTTTAGCTGTTCATCGATAGCCCCTGGGCCCACGTGGACGACGGATAGCTCTACGTTGTCTGACTTCGCGCCGTCAAGAGCGGCGGCAAACTGGGCATCGTCCATATCGAGCTCGGTGCCCGTTGTCACGAGGAGCACCCGTGCCTTCCGGTTGGTACCGGCGGCCTGATCCGCAGCGGTGTTCAGCGCGGCAATTGTGGCGCTGCGCGATTGCGGCACCCCACCGGTGCCGAATGCCGCGAGTGTCTTCGGCACCGCAGGGCCATTGCCGAATCCGAGGTTATCGCGGTACCCCACCGACGCGGCCTCCGAAATGGGGGACGAATAGTTCCACAAGGCTACCTGGCTATTGTTGTCACTCAATTTTTCCGCGGTGCCAGATAGCGCCTGTTGCGTTGCATCAAACATCGCGGTCATATTCGCAGAAGTATCAACGAGCAGGAGAGTATTGGGGGCCATCTCCACGGTGGAAGAGGAAGCCGAGCCCGAAGCCTCTTCGCCGTCGTCCGGCGTACTCGGAGCGGAGGAGGAGACTCCTGGGCTGCTTTCCACAGGGGATTGGGACGCGGTTTCTGCGGCCGTAGGCTCTCCAGAGTCATCCCCAGCGCGCAACAGGAAAATCAACGGTGCGATGACGGCAAGGATTGCGATGATGATAACCGCGATAACCCAGCCAGCTAGTGCGAATCTGTTTTCCCCGTTTGAGTGCCGTGCCATGTAGTGCCTTTCTCCAAAACTCCCGAGCCAGCGCATGATGCGTTTAATCTAGTGTAACTGGCAATAAGCCCTTTCCATTACTGCGACAAGCCGCTCGCGCAGCGGTTGCGCTCGCTGCGCGAGGCCCCGTTGACGGTTGACATACGTCGCCTTGCCCTCTGGTGTTTCAATAGGAACTACCCCAAGGCCCCAATTACGGCAATCGTACGGGGAGGCCTCCATGTCAAGGATGCGGGCATCGATAGCCAGATCCAGGCAATCGAGGAAGAGATCGCCTGGGACCAAGGGCCCCAGCTTCCACGCCCATTTATAAAGGTCCATGGTCACGTGCACGCAGCCTGCTTGGTCATTGGCAGGTTGATCCTCACGGTGGAGCACCGTCAGATTGAGCGGGCGCGCCGGCAGAGTAAAGAAACGGAACGCATCATAATGCGAGCACTTTAGGGAATGAGTATCAACGACGCGGTTGGTTCCTTCTGCGCCTAAGCGCAGCGGGAGATCATGGCGTGGGGAATCGGTGTGGTAAACCATCGCCCATTCATGCAGACCAAAGCAATCAAAGTGCACCGGGTTGGTGGCAGAGCGCCGCAGCAGATCCAAAATATAGTCAACGGAACTTCCGCGCCGTTGCATATAGGACTCCACGTCCACGGTGATGCCGTCCGCAGTCTCGTGGTAATCGCGCCAGCTAGCCTGCGGCGCGTCACCCTCGAGCGCCGTGTCAATGCCCGGGTGCCAGCGCTTTAGGTGCGACGGGCGGACAGGGTAATACTCAAAGAGGAAATCAAATACGGGATGATAGCTGCCCGGATGGCGAAACCTCTCCAGTCGGTCCGCCGCCCGCCGTTCGTGCTCATCCATGCGGGCGGTCCAGTCAGTGGTAGATAAAACCTGCACGGGCGTCTCCTCCTTTCTATTGCGCTAGCGCTTAGCGACGCCGCCCCTTACCCCTCCTGGCTCCACCAACCTGCCGCTTTTGTTGGCGTGGGGATTGTTTCTTTTGTTGCTGGCCCGCGCCGTTAGACCCGTCTTGGCCCGGCGGTGGAAGGGCCGGTCCGTGCGGCTTGCGGGCGCCGGTGACCGTGCGCAGCTCAGGAGCACCGGCCGGATTTTCGCGGTGGGAAATATCGTGTTCGGTAGCGCTCACACCGGCCTTCTTGATGAGGGCAGCTACCTCTGAGCGCTGTTCATCAGTGACCAAAGTAACCACCGTGCCTGTTGCGCCGCCGCGCGCAGTACGCCCTGCGCGGTGGAGGTAGGCCTTGTGTTCTGCAGGCGGATCCACGTGGACGACGAGTGAAACGTCTGCAATATCGATGCCGCGCGCCGCGATATCGGTGGCAACGAGGACTGGAATGGAGCCATCGGCAAAGCCAGAAATGGCGCGGGTGCGCGCGCCCTGGCCCTTATCCCCGTGCAGTGGATAGGCGTTAATGCCGGCACGCCGAAGCTTTTTCACCTGCCTATCCACGCCGTGCTTGGTACGCATGAACATGATGGTCTTGCCTGCGCGCGCGGCGATGCGCATGACCACCTCGTTGCGGGCGGGGCGATCACCCAGGAAAAACAGGTGGTGCGACATCGAATCCACCGCTGCGGCGACGGGAGCCGTGGAGTGGATCACGGGATCGTGCAGGAATTGCTCGACCAGCTTATTAACATCCCCATCGAGGGTCGCAGAAAAAAGCAGCCGCTGACCGGTGGGTGGGGTGTAGTTTAAAAGCTTGCGCACCTGGGGAAGAAACCCCATATCGGCCATCTGGTCTGCCTCGTCCAAGGTAGTGATCTGTACCTTGTCAAAGGACAACTTGCCTTGTGCGATGAGATCCTGAGCGCGACCAGGTGTGGCGACCAAGAGGTCCACTGGACGCGCCAGAGAGCGAATGTGGTGGTTGATATTGACGCCGCCGACCACCGCGAGAACGCGCAGCCCTAATGCGGCGGCGGGTTCATCGAGGCGTTGCTGGATCTGCGTCGCTAACTCGCGGGTGGGGGCGAGCACGACCGCGCGGGGCTGGCCCGGGGTAGAGGCGCCCGAGCCAACCAATCGGGCCAATGTGGGAAGCCCAAAGGTAAAGGTCTTTCCGGAACCGGTAGGCCCACGGCCAAGTACGTCTTTGCCTGCGAGTACATCCGGGATAGCTGCGGCTTGGATGGGAAATGCTTCCGTGATTCCTTGGTTGTGTAGAACGTGAACCACGCGCTGAGGTAAGCCGAGTTCGGCAAAAGTAGTCATCGTTGGGCAATTCTAACCGGTGGGTGCGTAAAATCCTGCATCGGGCAACGCACGATTGGTGGACCACCGTACAAGTGAGAAATCCCATAGCAAAAATAGGGTCCTGTTTTAGGTATTTCACTGGTTATTACCTAACGTGGAAGGTGGTGCTGGGAAGCACGCAAGATTTATTCCTCCACTCACAGGCCCCTTCCAGGGCCATTACGAACTGTTAAGGAGTCGTCTCCATGGCTCAAGCACAAGCAACCGCAGCCAGTTCTTCTTCCCACTCCTCGCCACAGGAATCAACTGAGCCCACGAAGAAGGAGAGGTATCACCTTGACGCCGTGTGGTTCGCGCTGGCCTTCGTGGCCTTAGCGGCCGTCTTAGTTATCCCGATCCCGGGACTCGACTGGCCTGCCAAAGTGGCTCTGGGCATGCTGGCCTTCGCGGTGATCATGTGGGTGACCGAGGCCGTGAGCTATCCGGTAAGTGCCCTGCTGATCGTCGGCCTTATCTCGCTGCTTTTGGGGCTTGGGCCGGATCCAGAATCCGATGGCATCTACGGCACCTCCAATGCCCTCAAGGTCGCGATGACAGGATTTTCCTCCTCCGCGGTAGCACTTGTGGCCGCGGCACTGATCTTGGCCGGAGCGATGCAGGCTACGGGCTTGCATAAGCGGATTGCCTTGTACGTGTTGAAGATCGCGGGGGAGAAGACCTCCCACATCGTTATCGGCGCCATTGCGATTGCCATCATCTTGGCCTTCTTCGTTCCCTCTGCCACCGCGCGTGCGGGCGCCGTAGTGCCCATCTTGCTCGGTATGGTAGCCGCCTTCGGCTTGTCCTATGAGTCGAAGCTGGGCGCCTTGCTCGTCATTACCGCAGCGCAGGCCGTATCGATCTGGAACGTGGGCATCAAGACCGCCGCCGCACAAAACCTCGTGGCGGTGGGATTTATCGAGGATCAAATGGGGCAGTCGGTCTCGTGGGGCCAATGGTTCATTTGGGCCGCGCCGTGGTCCATCCTGATGTCCATTGCGTTGTATTTCATCATGCGCGCCGTCATCAAACCGGAAACGGAACGCATTGAGGGAGGAAAGGAGCTCATCGCCAAGCAGCTAGAGGACCTCGGGCCCACCTCACCGGAAGAGAAAAGGCTCATCGGATTTTCCCTTCTCCTGCTCTTCTTCTGGGCCACGGAGGGACTGCTGCACCCGATTAGCTCGGCCGTCATTACTGCGGTGGCCGTTGCCCTGATGCTGTTACCGAAGATCGGCGTGTTTACCTGGCCAGAAGCGCAAATATCCGTGAGCTGGGGTACCCTCATCGTCTTTGCCATTGGCATTTCCCTCGGCTCGTTCCTGCTGGATACGGGCGCTGCCACGTGGTTATCAGAAAAGACCTTTGGGCTTATGGGGCTGGATTCGCTGCCGATTCTGGCAACTATTGCATTGGTATCGCTATTTAATATCCTGATCCACTTGGGCTTTGCCTCTGCTACCTCGCTGGCCTCCGCGCTCATCCCGGTCTTTATCGCCTTGGCCGCCACACTGGATGTGCCCAACGGCGGCATCGGCTTCGTGGTCATCCAGCAGTTCGTCATCTGCTTCGGGTTCTTGCTGCCCGTCTCCGCGCCGCAAAATATGCTGGCCTATGGCACCGGCGCCTTTAGCACCAAGCAATTCCTTCGCTCTGGTATCCCGCTGACCATCGTCGGATACCTGCTCATCCTGCTGCTCTCTGCCACCTATTGGGCGTGGCTCGGCTTGGTCTAACACCAGGTACTAAAAAGGGAGGGCCTGCACGGTGCAGGTCCTCCCTTTTTATATGCAGCGCTTAATCCGTCTGCGTCAGGCTGCGATCACCGGACCACTCGACGTGGAAGGTGCCGGGCTTATCGGTGCGCTTGAAGGTGTGCGCACCAAAGAAGTCGCGCTGGCCCTGGATAAGGGCGGCGGGCAGGCGGGTGGCGCGCAGGCTGTCGTAGTATGACAGCGAGGAGGCAAAGACCGGAGCCGGCAGGCCCATCTGGGTTGCAGCGACGACGACGCGGCGCCACGGTTCGATGAGGTCTTCCAGCTCACCCTTGAAGTAGGGATCCAGGATGAGGGCGGGAAGCTCTGGATTGGTATCAAATGCCTCGCGGATGCGGTCCAAGAACTTAGCGCGGATGATGCAGCCGCCGCGCCAGATGGTTGCTAGGTCGCGCGGATCGACATCCCAACCGAATTCGGTGGAACCAGCCTTGATCTCATCGAAGCCCTGGGAGTAGGCGATGAGCTTGGCGGCATACAACGCACGGCGAACGTCTTCGATGAAGGCATCCTTGTCGATGTCGAAGTCCGCGTTCGTGCCTGCTGGAAGCTGTCCCTCCTGCGCGGCGGCGCGCTGCTGGCTCCAAGAAGACAGTGCGCGGGCAAAGACGGACTCGGCGATACCAGTAATTGGCACGCCCAATTCCAAGCCATTGATGGCAGTCCAGCGGCCGGTACCTTTCTGGCCGGCGGCGTCCAAGATGACATCGACAAGCGGGGCGCCCGTGTCCGGATCCTTCTGGGCCAGTACCTCGGCGGTGATCTCAATGAGGTAGGAGTCCAGGTCGCCGGAGTTCCATTCCTTGAAAATCTCCGCAATCTCGGCAGGCTCCATGCCAGCGCCGTAGCGCAGCAGCTGGTAGGCCTCGCCGATGACCTGCATATCGGCGTACTCGATGCCGTTGTGGACCATTTTGACGAAGTGGCCGGCGCCATCCGGGCCGATGTGGGTCACGCACGGGGTGCCATCGACCTCCGCGGCGATGGACTCCAGGATGGGGCCGAGGGTCTCCCAGGACTCAGCCGGACCACCAGGCATGATGGATGGGCCGTTCAAGGCGCCTTCTTCGCCGCCGGAAATGCCAGCGCCCACGAAGTGCTTACCGCGCTCGGCCACTTCCTTTTCGCGGCGAATGGTATCCGTAAACAGCGCATTGCCGCCATCGATGATGATATCGCCGTCATCCATGGCATCGGCAAGCTGGTCAATGACCGCATCGGTGGCCTTGCCCGCCTGCACCATGATGATGGCCTTGCGGGGGCGCTCCAAGGAAGCCACGAAATCCGCGATGGACTCGGAAGGAATAAAGTTTCCTTCGTCGCCGTGGGCCTCAATGAGGGCGTGGGTCTTTTCTGGGCTGCGATTATAGACGGCGACGGTATTGCCATTGCGGGCAAAGTTGCGGGCTAGATTGGAGCCCATTACCGCTAGGCCGACAACACCAATGTGCGCGAGTTCGTTCTTTTCAGTCATGGTGCCTATCCTACGTCACCGCCGCGCTTTCGCCGCGCTGGCGGTTAAGCTTGAAGGCTATGTCAGATACCCAGATACTCAATGACTTGCTTCATACCGCGCATACGCGCCTGCTCAACGAGGAGGAACTGGAGAAACTAAATTCGGTCAACGGCGGGCTTGCCGAGTTCATCGGCCTTACCTTCGACCGCGTTGGCCCAACCGAGGCCCGCGCGCGCCTTACCGTGACTTCTCAGCATCACCAGCCGTGGGGCGTGGCTAATGGCGGGCTATATTGCACCATCGCGGAAACTGTCGCCTCCATTGCCAGCGTCGCGGCTGCCGATGCCCCGGCGATGGGGGTCAATAACTCCACGGACTTCATCAAGGCGACAGGTGAGGGCGAGCTTGAAGCGGTGGCCACCCCCATTCAATTGGGCACGCGCACCCACGTGTGGAGCGTAGAGATGCGCCAAGGAGACACCCTCATTGCACGCACCACGCTGCGCACCATGATTATGGATAAGCGCAGCTAGAGCCAGTGGTTCTTCCGGAACCACGCCCACAGGCCGCCAACGACAGCGACCATGATGATGATTGCCATGGGATAGCCAAAGGCCCAGTGAAGCTCCGGCATGATATCGAAGTTCATGCCGTAAATACCGGCGACGAGGGTCGGCGCGGCCCACATACCTACGACGGCCGAGATCGTGCGCATATCCGAGTTTTGCTGCATGGTGACCTTGGCCACCGAGGCATCAATAAGCGAGGTCAGGCGTTCATCGAAGCTGGCGACCAAGTCATTGACCACGAGCTCGTGGTCATAGACATCGCGCAGGTAGGACCGGATCTGCTTAGAGATGAGATCCTTGTGATCCGAGACCATCGCCTTTAGCGCCGCAGACAGCGGATAAATGGCGTGCTTCATCTCCAAGACTTCGCGCTTGAACATATAAATGCGGTCGACGTCGAATTTGAGGTTCGGGGTAAAGATTTCCTCTTCGAGTTCATCGACTTCATCGCTAATCAGGCGGGCGACCTCGGAGTAGCGGTCCACCATCATGTCCAGGATCTTCCAGGCCATGGCGACGGGGCCGAGCTCCACCAGGTCCTGCTCGTCTTCGACCGTGTAGGCCAGATTGGGCAGCTTCGCACCGTGGCGAACGGTAATGATGAAGTTAGAGCCCATAATCATCTGGATTTCGCCCGTGGAAATAATCTGGCGCTTATCTTTCACCTCATCGTGGTCGCGGTAATTCACCGAGCGGGCCACCACAAAGAGCTGGTCATCGTAGCGCTCCAGCTTCGGGCGCTGGTGGGCCATGACGGCGTCTTCCACGATGAGCTCGTGGATGCCAAATTGCGAAGCGATCTTCGTCATCTGGGATTCATAGGGCTCATGCAGGCCCACCCAGACGAACCCGCGGCCGTATTCCGCCACGGTTTCCAAGGCGGAATGCGCGGAATACTCGCCGGGCAGGGCCTCACCATCGACGAAGACGCGGCAGTGCTCAATGGCGCGCTCCGCGGGAACCGGCGGGAAGGAGGGCTGGCTAGGAGGCGTGGATTTCTTTCGGCCTCTAAAGGGCGTGGGTACGGACGGCATCGTTTCAGCCTCCTTTGCACGGTAGTGCGGATAGTAACGCAATCAAGTAGTAAAACGGGCCACGTTTTACGCAGCGGGTAAAGCTTACACCGACGGTGGGTAATATAATCGAATCTATGCCAACGTGGAAAGAAGTTACCGAAGCCAATCCCGCCCACTCCCATAATTTCGCCCGCAAATGGAAGATGCTTGAGGCGCAGGGCAAAGACATTCATGGGGAGGCCCGGCTTGTCGATGCCATGGTGGAACGCAATTCCACCATCCTCGACGCCGGCTGTGGAACCGGCCGCGTCGGCGGGGAATTGCTGCGCCGCGGACACAGCGTGGTGGGCATTGACGTGGATCCCATTTTGATCGAACACGCCGAACATGACTTCCCCGACGGCGAGTGGTTCGTCGGGGACCTGTGCACGGAAGAGGTTCCTGAAGGCCCCTTTGACTTGGCTGTTTCCGCAGGAAACGTCATGGGCTTTTTGGCCGTGGATGGCCGCGAGGAAGCCCTGCGGAATATTTTTAACTCGCTGACCCCCGGCGGGCGCTTCGTCACCGGCTTTGGGGAAGGCCGCGGATGGGACTTCCAGGACTTCCTCGATATGGCGCAGAAGGTGGGCTACCGCGTTGACTTCACGTTTTCTTCCTGGGACATGAAGCTATTTTCGGAGCATTCCACCTTTTTGGTCGCCGTGCTATCCCGCCCGGGTGCGGACCTCTTGGCCTAAGGCCTTAAAAGCGCCGGTCCGCTTGGTCGAAGAAATCGACCTCGTGGATGCTGGCGCTGATAAAGGCGCGCTCGGCACGGGTCCGAGTGGCCTCATCCGCCTTTTCTAAAGTTTCCTCCACAATCTTGATGCTCTCGCGCACCCCGGCGAGGAAATCTTCCCCGCCGTACACCTCCAACCACGCATGGTAGGGGTGATCGGGCGAATCGAACTCCGCCAAGTGCAGACCCACCTCTGCATACAGCCAGTAGCAGGGAAGTACCGCCGCGATGCCAACCGCATAATCATCCGTGTGCGTGCTGCGGATGAGAAAATCCGTATAGGCACTGGTTACCCGCGACGGCGCCGTAGTAGCCGAATCCTTCAGCCACCCGCGGTGCAGTTCAGCTTCCTCCGCGAGGCACTCGTAAGCGCCCTGCGCCCAGTGCAATTGCTGCGCGGTATCGGGCGCCTGACTGGCGAGGCGGGCCAGGGCCTTCGAGTAGGACGCCAGGTATTGCGAATCCTGATCGAGGTAGAAGCTGAAAGCATCGTTGGCAAGTGCCCCGGACCCCAGCTTCTGAATAAAGGGTAGTGCCTTTACCTGCTCCCAGTGCTCCGCCGCGATATTCCACAGGCGCTGCGTGTACGGGCCAGCGGCCGCTACTCGCGGCTGATCGGCATTTTCTACCTCTTCCAATGGCCCGGACAAGTGAGGAAGCGGTACCGAGGACGCAGCCCGCATCAAGCGCTGCGGGCGGTGCAGGTGGTCTACCGGCCCGCTGCCTTTGCCGACGGCCAGCGCATCCGCATTAGCAATCGCCTCGTGCAGCCAGTCCGTGGACCACTCTAGGGCGGTGGCGACTTCATCGCCTGCGCCAAGCCGCGTTGCTAGGGCAGAGGAGAGGGAGCAGCCCGTGCCGTGGGTATTCTTGGTCTGCACTCGAGCCGATTCCACGCGGTGAACCTTGCCATCGGCAGTGACCACGGCGTTATCGGCAATCGCCGAGTCAAGGTGCCCGCCCTTGACGATGACCGCCGTATCCGCCTCAGCGGCCCACGTCTTAGCCACCTCGATGGCACGGTCCAAGTCCGTAGCTTCCTCCGTCTGCGTCAGGACGGCCAGCTCCTTGAGGTTGGGCGTGATGACATCAGCGCGGGAACACAGCTCGCGCACCGCCTTTTCCGCCGCGGGGTCCAAGAGGCGGTCGCCACTGGTGGCCACCATGACCGGGTCCAAGACCACGGGGACGGACGGGTCGATCTGGTCGAGGAACGTGGATACGAGGTCGGTGATGGGGGCATCGGCAAGCATGCCGATCTTGATGGCATCGATGTTTACGTCTTCGCGGACGGAATCCAGCTGCTCTTGGAGGAAATCCAGCGGCGGGACGTGGACGCTGCGCACGCCCTGGGTATTTTGGGCCACCAGCGCGGTGACCACGCTCATTCCATACCCGCCCGCGGCGGCGATGGACTTCAAATCGGCCTGGATACCGGCTCCGCCTGTGGGATCGGTTCCAGCAATCGAGAGAATACGGGGGTAGGTTCCTTTAGCCACAGTAGGCCTCCTTTAGGTTGTGTGCTGCCGCTGCCGGGTCATCGGCAGCCATAATGTCGCTGACCACGCAGATCCCTGCGAAGTCGCTTGCAGAAAGTTCGTGGGCATTGTGTGCCTTGATGCCGCCGATGGCGACGGACTCGATGCCGCGTTCGCGCGCCGCGGTGGCAAGGCGCCTGGCAGCCTCGGCACCGATTCCCGCTGGCGCATTCTTCTTGGTCGCCGTCGAGTGGACCGGGCCGATGCCAATGACATCGGGGGCATCCTGCGGGTCAATGGCGTCCAACTCTTCCCGCGTGCCCACCGAAAGCCCGATGAGCTTATCGGGGCCAAGCAACTCTCGTGCTTGGTGTAGATCCATATCGTTTTGGCCAATGTGCAGGTGACAGCCCACCTTGGCCGCTACCTCGACACGGTCATTGATAAAAAGCGGTACGTCGCCCAAGACCTCCAGAAGGTCGCGGGCGGTAGCCTCGACCTCCTCGTCGCTGGCTTCTTTATCGCGCAATTGCACGACGGTAGCCCCGCCGCGTACCGCCTCTTGCACGATGGGAACGACCTTGTCCCGCCCGCCGGCGAGCTCAGGATCGGTGATGAGATACAGTGTCCAATCGATGCTCATGACAGCTCCGCAATGTCGGCGACCTCGGAGGCAGAGATGCGCTCCTCGATTGCATCGGTGGACAGCCCATACAGCGCATCGAGCCAGGCAACCGCAAAGGAGCCGGGCGCCGTGGATTTCTCCGCGGCAACGCTGCCTGCGGCCCCCACATGCGCATGCGCTGCGATGATCGCTGTGAATGGATCCTCCCACGCTGCCAGGTAAGCCGCGCAGATGGCGCCCAGCGAACAACCCGTGCCGATGACGTTTTGCAGCATCGGGTGTCCAGACTCGAGGCTTACCGCACGCGGCGTTTCGCCTGCCTGCACGATGAGATCCGTGGGACCAGACACGGCAATTACGGCTCCAGTATCGCGGGACAGTTTGAGCGCTGGTTCCAGAGCCGCCTCCACGCCATCGGTGGACTCCACGCCGCGCCCGCCGGCTCCGGTTCCGACCAAGGCTATGATCTCGGAAGCATTACCGCGAATCGCCGTCGGGCGCTGCGGCAGGACTTCGTGCATGAACTCGGTGCGCTTGTGCAGACCACCCGCGCCAACGGGATCGAGGACCCACGGGTTTCCAGCCGCGGTCGCACCGGCGATTGCCTCTCGCATGCCGCCGTATTGCTCGGAATTCGGGGTTCCACAATTGATAAGCACGCCGCTGGCTATCTTCGCAAAATCTTGCGACTCATCTGGAGTATCTACCATTGCTGGGCTGGCGCCGATGGCCAATAGCGCATTGGCAGAAATATTGCTGACGACCTTATTGGTCAAACACTGAATAAGTGGGGCGGTATCGCGCACCGCATCGTGGGCACGGAGAAATGAACAATCCACAACAATCCCTTCGCTAGTTCTAACTGAGAGCAGGTTCAATGGGTGTATCTCAGCCACTGCGTGGCACCCCATGTTGTAATGCCCAAGCCTAACAAAAATGGGAAAATAGGGACGAAAACCACAAAAGCCGCCGCCCACAGCCCCATAGCGGGGTAGTAGGACAGCGGCTGGTGCCGAGGAGGATTTAGTTCTTTTCTTCTTCCGCCTCATCGATAAGGTTGCGGGCGATGCGCTGCTGGGTAGTAATCTCCAGGTTGCCGCGGTTGCGGGAGAGAATATTAGCCGCCCAGTTGACCAATACAGCCAAGCGGCTGCGTAGACCAACGACGTAGGTCAGGTGCAAGGCCAGCCATGCCAACCAGCCTGGGAAGCCGGAGAATTCGGTCTTGCCCAGCTTCACAACGGCATTGAAGCGGGTCACGATGGCCATCGAGCCCTTGTCGAAGTACTCGAAAGGTTCCTTTTCATCGGCCGTGGACTCCTCGTCCACCTTGGTCTCGATGAGCTTGGCGACGTGCTCGCCACCCTGAATTGCCACCTGTGCCAAGCCCGGCAGGCGGTTCAGGGACATCATGTCACCGATGATGTAGACGTTGTTGAAGTCACCAACGGTCATGTCATCGTTGACGGAAACGCGGCCCGCGCGGTCAGCCTCGACTCCGGCCTGGTCAGCGACCATCTTGCCCAGTGGGGAAGCGGAAACACCAGCGGACCAGATCTTGGTCGCGCCCTCGAGGGTGACCTCTTCCTCGGTCTTCATGTTCTTGTAGGTCACGGAGTCTTCGTTGACGTTGGTCACCATGGCGTTCAGGCGAACGTTGACGCCTTCCTTCTCTAAAGTGCGCTGAGCACGGCGGCCGAGGCGCTTGCCAAACGGCGGGAGCACTTGCGGCGCACCGTCGAGCAGGTAAATCTTTGCGGCGGAGGTGCCGTAGGTGGAGTAGACATCGCTAAGCGTGCGGTTAGCCAACTCAGCGATCTGGCCGGTGAGCTCCACACCGGTCGGGCCGGCACCGACGATGATGAAGGTCAGGAGGCGCTCGCGCTCAGCGGGGTCATCGGTAAGCTCAGCTTTTTCGAAGGCGGAAATGATGCGGGAACGCAGCTCCAGGGCATCATCCAAGGTCTTCATGCCAGGGGCAAACTCCGCGAAGTGGTCATTGCCAAAGTACGACTGGCTGGAGCCAGCAGCGACCACGAGGGAGTCATAGGAGTAGGTGCGCGAAAAGTCATCGAGCTCGGCGGTAACCGTCTGGTCCTCCAGGTTAATGTCGGTCACGTTGCCGTTGACAAAGTCCACATTATCCTGGTTGCGCAGCAGCTGGCGGGTCGAGGGGGCAACCTCACCAGCGGAAATCATGCCGGTAGCCACCTGGTAGAGCATTGGCTGGAACAGGTGGTGGTTCTTCTTATCGATGAGGGTGATCTCAACATCGGCGTTCTTCAACTTCTTCACAGTGTTAAGACCGCCGAATCCACCGCCAACCACGACGACGTGGTGACGGCTTCCGTTTGGACGATAAGGGGTATCAGTCATGGAATTAATGCGACCTTCCTCGAGAAAGCTTATTTAAGTACCCGTATAGTGTAAACGCTCGTTACATAACGTGCATACTTGATACCCATTTACATGCGTTTCAGGTTTCCTTTCATGCGGAGCGCCTTAACCGAAACCGCTCAGAATCTAGCTAAAATAAGCGCAACCGTGACCCTTGCACCCAGGAGCGCTCCCCAAACCATGAGTTTTTCCACCCCCGAGCATCTACGCTCCATCGACGCGGAGGCATGGCCCAATATTGCGACCGTGCCATCGCAGCGCTGGGCGGCGCTAAAATCCCGTCGGGCCGAGGCAGAATTCGCCAAGGCCTGCGATAATGCCGGCTTGGAACTGGAACTCGATGCTGCTGGCGGCCCCGATTTGAAGGTAGGCCACGATGCATTATTCGAGCGAATCGCCGCCACCGGATGGTTAGGCTTCGCCGAAAGCTATATGGCAGGCGAGTGGACCGTCTCATCCTCCACCCAATTAGTGAAAGTTTTAGGCAAACTCCTGCAGGTGGGGTATCTTCCCAAACCGCAAGGGGTAAGCGTGCGCGATTCTGAGCCAGGGGAGCTGCCTCTCGACCTAGTGCGCCTCTATGCTGGCGATGGTCTAAGCCACGTTGGTGGGATCTTCTCCAGCGGCGTGCCGACGACGATCCGGGAAACGGTCGAAAGCTTTAGTCCAAAGGCCGGCGGCAGGGAACCGAAGAGCCACTTTGTCGATGTCACCACGGTGAGCGAACCCACCAACGTAGACCGGGATGACTTGGGCGAGGCGCAGCGTAGGGCGGCGGATTGGCTTCTCGATGCCACCCGCACCGGCGCCGGCACCCACCTTCTGGTCTATCCCGCGGCCGGAATGCAGGCTGCGATCCGCGCTACCAAACGCCGCGCCACTGTCGATGTCCTGACCAGCGATGTTGAACAAATCACCCAGATGCGCGAGGCGCTTGTCTTCGCCGGAACGGAGGACTCTATCCACGTAGAGCGGATTCCGGATTCTGTTCCGAGCCCGAAGCAATGGCGCGGGCACTACGATGCGATCATCAGCGTGGAAAAGTTCGAGCAATTAAGCCCGCGAGAGCGCAAGGCCTATATCCGAGTCCTCGACCGATTCCTTACCGCAAACGGTCGGGCGGCTTTTCAATCGATCGTGGCCACCGAGTCCATGTCGGAGGCTGCCCGAGCATCCTTGCAGGCCATGCGGGCCTATATCTGGCCAGGACTCGACTATCCGCTGACTATGGACGTGCACCGGCTCGTAGATAAGAACTCTCACCTGCGCATCGTGTCCGAAACGCACGTGGGCAGCCACTATATTGAATCCCTGCGCCAGCAGCGATCCTTTTTTGATGGGCACCTTCGCGAGGCCGCCGCTGCCGGCTTTGATCCGGTTTTCCGCAGGTTATGGACCTTCCAATTCGCACTTCGCGAGGCGCTCATGACCCTCGGAATGATCGATTCCGTCCAATTCGGCCTGACCCACCGCAATCGCGGCGGGCGCCGTTAGGCTTTCTAGTGCTTTTAGTGCGGAAGCTCGTCGAATTCGTCTAGCAAATCGACGCTCGGGACGAAAAAGTTCGTTCCAGTCAGGGCGGTGGAGAAGTCCAGGATTCGGTCATAATTGCCTTCGGGATCGCCGATGAACATATTGCGCAAACGCTCGTTGATATCTTCTGGGTCCTTGGCATATCCGATGAAGTAAGTACCCATCTCACCTGCGGCAAAGGAACCAAAGACCATGTTCTCGCGGTAGATATCTTCCTCGAGGTCATTGAGAGCGACGTGGGAATTTGATGGCTGTGCATCCTCATCGAGCTCCACGTCATCGGCCTTGGTGCGCCCGATAACGCGTTCTTGCTCTTCGGTGCTGATGCCGCTCCACTTATCTAGGTCATGCGTGTATTTTTGCACAGTGACGTAGGAGCCGCGGGGATAATCGGCGTCATCGGCAAGCAGCACTGTCTCTAGGGCTTCCTCGGGGAGGGGATTAGCGGTGCCGTCCACAAAGCCCAGGAGATCGCGCTGGTCCAGGTACTTGAAGCCCTGGGTCTCATCGATGACGGTGGCGGCATCGCCCAGCTGACGCAAGACCTGGCGCGCCATCTCGTGGCAGAGGTCATAAGTATTCGCGCGGAAATGCAGCAGGATATCGCCGGGCGTGGAAGGCGCCTTGTACGCGCCCTCGAGCGGCTCGAACTCCTTGAGCTTGTCCGGCCGGGGAGCGCTGGTGAGGCGTGGCCACATGGACGCACCGATGCCAACGACCGTATACAGCTCGCCCTCATTGTGGCGGAAATTGACGGACTTGAAGGTATCGCCAAATCCGGAGAGCATGTCCCGAGTGGCTTGCTCGCCGCCTTCCGCAATGTCCAAGACCAGGAACAGGGCGGCGCGGGAAGGCTTAGTGACAACGCGTTGAATAGTCATGAGTTCCAGCATATGTGTTGGCTTTCGGCGGTGCACGTTTGGTGTCGTGTGCCGGCGTGGCTTGCTGGCATGGCCTGCTGGCGTGATGCGATGGCATGGCGTGATGCGTTTTTGCAAATAGTGAGCCGATTTGGGCGTTTCGAAGGGCACTCTTTGTAAATTTGGAACAAACTGCGCCCGGAGTGGCTTTGCCATTCTTGGATGAAAGGCCTTGGCACGATGGGAGGGGCGTTCATGGATCTAAAATGACATAATGTACATTATCGGACAATAATGGAGATATGGAGGTTAAGTTGAGGGTGGTTTGAGCATAATCCCTTAGGCTCGTGGATTCGGTCCGGGGCTTGGCTAGCCCACCTGTTGGCGCGCGCTAAGACCTTGAGAGACTCGAAGGTTCTGTGGCCAAGTTGGCCCGGCTCCTCAGCGGCCAGAGTTTGAATCACTTGAAGTGAGCCGTGCTTGAGAATTCGTTTCGGCGAGGCTCGTGTGGGGTGCCTGACAAGCGGCACGCCACAACCTCGGACGGATCGGACATCCGATTGGGCGCAGATTCGCTTCAGGCGGGCCTTTCCTGCCATTGGGCCCAGATGGGCTTATACCCCGGCATTTAGTCACAGTGACGTTAAAACAAGAGGAACATTATTGGTTTTTGTAGGCGCTCCACAGCTGCCAGATGGTTAATACGGCTAGCAATGCTGCAAACGCCGTGACTAGCCACATCTGTTGAACCGCGACGAAAATCGAGAAAGCTATGACGACTACGAGGCGGAACCACAGTACGGAAATTAAACGTCGAGAATTCACGGTCTAGTCCTTATTCAAGGAGATGCGCAGGTTGATCTCGCCGTCCTCGGCAACCTTTGCCGCCAGCATGTCTGGCGTCTCCACGTTGTAGTCCAGGCGGTTGATCGGAACGTCTCCGCCAATGACGATATCGTCACCGTCGCGCAGGACATCGAACTCGTGGGTGATTTCCTGCGTTTTATCCTTGATCGTGAGGTCACCAGTGAGCTTAACGGAGCCGATGGTGCCGTCTTCGGGGACATCGGCAAGCGAGGCGGGCTTAGTAAGTGTGAAGGAAGACTCTGGGAAGTCTGAAGTCTTAAAGAGCTTGGACTTCATGTTTTGGTCGCGGACCTTCTTGTCCGTGGTGAGGGCATCCATATTGACCGTAATGGTGGCGGATTCCAGCGTGGAATCGGAAATCTCCGCCTGTCCAGTAACCTCTGTGGTCGATCCAGAGGTGGACGTCCTTTCCGCCGGTAGAACCTCGTCGAAGGTAAAGCCCACCGAAGTGTGGTTATCGGCGCGGCCCTTGGCCACGGACCAGGAACCGTCGAGCGGAGTCGAGGCTGCCTTGGCGCCATCGGCAGTCACGGGCTCCGTCTTGACGCCGCCGCTTTTGAAAAGCGAGTACACAATCGGGCCGATAGCTACGGCGGTAAGCACGAGGATTAAAACCACGAAGATGGAAACGACGAGTTTCCGGTTATAAAAAAGCTTTTTCATCTACTATCGAAGTCCTTCTAAACGCCGAGCCAGCGAAATAAGCTCCTCACACAGACTGGAAAGCTCTTCCGCGCTCGCGCCTTCTTCTGCGGCGGTTTGAATGTCTTCTGCGGAACACCGCAATTCAAAAAGGCCGTCGCGCAAACCTTGCACTTTATCTGGGCTTAAGATTACTGCATCGGCAGGAATATCCGTGCCACTAACATTGTTTCTTTGTTCATAAGCACGCTGTTTGCACGAGGCGCTGCAAAACTTACGTGGTCGTCCCCTACCGCCTTGGTCAATATCCTTTCCACACCATTGGCAGGAACCGACATTGCTTTCACGACTAGCTGTACGGATCACTAGATACACTTTAGTCCATTAAACGGCGGGCTGGGAACAATACCGCGTGGGTGTTCGTTATAATAAATAGCTCTTAGGCGAAACTATCGCCGTCAATCAGGGATCTCTTTGAAAAGGATGATGTTGCATGGCAGATCGCGTACTCCGTGGCAGCCGTATGGGTGCAGTCAGCTACGAAACTGACCGCGACCAC
Organism: Corynebacterium sp. MSK310; assembly: GCF_030227355.1. NCBI lineage: Bacteria > Bacillati > Actinomycetota > Actinomycetes > Mycobacteriales > Corynebacteriaceae > Corynebacterium > Corynebacterium sp. MSK310. The sequence goes on along the minus strand of NZ_JASPFZ010000001.1, from coordinate 436,421 downwards.
GACCTCGCACCGCGCCAGATGGTGAAATACCGCACGGACGATGGTGAAATTTATGAGGTGCCCTTTGCACATGAGGCAGAAATCCCTGAAGAATGGATGTGCAAGAATGGCAAGCTGGGCCACCTCGTAGAGGGCGAAGGCGTGGAAGCTAAGCCCATCAAGCCACCTCGCACCCACTGGGATATGCTGCGGGAGCGCCGTTCCATCGAGGAACTCGATGAGCTTTTGGAAGAGCGCATTAACCACCTGCGCTCCCGCCGTCGGACCGCTGCTCGCCTCCTCAGGGAGCAAGAACAGCAGAAGAAGTCTTAAAAGGCTCAAGCGGAATTAATTTAAGCCCGTACCCTGGCTGCCATATTGGCACGGGGTACGGGCTTTTTAGCTGCCTAGGTTATTTCTTCTTGGTCAGCTGGCCCACCTGGTGCTTGACCAAGTATCCCAGCTCATTGGCCAAATTGGTGGCCCAGCCCACACCGTTGCGCGCCTTCTGGCCAGCATTGTGAACGGAGCCGTGTTTGACCTCGTGGTCCGCCAGCTTGGACATCTCGCCGGCAAAATCTTTCACCTGCTCCGCGCGGTGGGCCACGCCCCACTTGGTTACCTCGAAGAGAGAGTCCTTGACAAAGGAACCATCCAGCTTGGACTCGCCGTACTCGCGCTCGGTGAAGGTGATGGGTACCTCGCGGATATCGTATCCAGCCTTGACTGCGCGGAAGGCCAAGTCCACCTGGAAGATGTAACCGGCCTTAGACAGCTCATCAAAGTCAATGTCTTCCAAGAGTTCGCGGCGGAAGGCGCGGTAGCCGGCGGTCATATCGGACAGGTCGGTACCGAGCGCGAAAGAGATGTAGAGGTTGCCCAAGCGGGACAGGTACTCGCGGGATGCCGGCCAATTGACGGTCTCGCCGCCCGGCACGTAGCGGGAACCGATAACGAGGTCCGCGCCCTTGTCAATCTCTTCCAGCAGCAGGTGCAGCTGTTCTGGGGCGTGGGAGCCATCAGCATCCATTTCACAAAGGACCTGGTAGTCGCGCTCCAGTCCCCATTCAAAGCCTGCGATATAGGCGCCCAAAAGGCCGCCCTTGCCCTCGCGGTGCAGCACGTGAATGTGGTCATCTTCTGCTGCGAAAGCATCGGCCTTCTCGCCGGTGCCGTCGGGGGAATTATCATCCACAACGAGGATGTGAACCTCTGGCAGCGCCTCGCGGACGCGGCCGGTAATCAGGGGAAGGTTTTCAATCTCGTTATACGTTGGGATGATAACCAGCGTCGCAGAATCAAGAGTGCTCACAGTAATTAATGCTCCTACTTTTCTTTAGCGCCGACACCGCGAGGTGTACGACCCAATCGGTTGGTACGCACGGCAACGAGTGCGCAGACGGTACCAATAATAACCATCAGCCACTGCATGAGCGAACCGTAGCGCACCGAAAATGTTTCACCGGTTTTTAGAGGCAGGCTTTCTACCAGTGTCGCGGGCTCAAATAGCTCCGTGGATTGGCTCACGCTACCATCTGGGTGCACGAGTGCGGAGACTCCAGAGGTGGCTGCAACCACGACGGCGCGGTCGGTTTCGAGCGCCCGCAGCCTGCTCATGGCCAGCTGCTGGTACGTCATATCGGAAAAGCCGAACGTGGCGTTATTGGTTGGCGTCGTAAGAATCTGCGCACCGTTTTTGATGGATTCGTGGAAGGCATTATCGAAGGAGACCTCGTAGCAGGTCGCCACACCTACCGCGACGGAATTCATGGAGACCACACCGGGCCCGTCCCCTGCCTTGAAATCACCAGCAAGGTCAACGTAGTCCGAGAAATGCGCGAAGAAGTCCCGCATGGGCATGGTCTCACCGAACGGTTGCAGGTACTTCTTATGGTGGTGATCGCCCACACCGTGGCTGGGGGTAAAGACTTGCATGGTATTGCGCGCGCCCACCTCATCGCGGGTGGCGGTACCGACCAACACGGGAGCGTCGATGGCATCGACGGCACCGCTAATGGCCTGGGCTGCTTCGCCGTCGCGGAAAGGATCGATATCGGAAGAATTTTCCGGCCAGATCACCAGATCAATATCGTCTTCGCGGCGCGCGAGTTTCTCTGTTTCCTGGACGTGGTTATTCAGGACCGCGCGACGCTGCCCAGCGAAGTCCAAACCGCTGCGCGGCACGTTTCCTTGGATGGCCGCCACGTTGGTATCTCCCACTTTGGTGTCTGCGGGATCGATGCCGCGCTCGGCCGCGGGTCCCGCAATGAGTGGGAGAATAAGGGCGGCGCCAGCAGCGATCTTTACCCGCCCACCGCGCAGCAATAAGCCGGCAAGGCCGCAAGCACACAATGCCGTTGCCACCGTAATCAGTGAGGTCCCGCCCCACGGCGCGAGATTGGCTAAGGGCCCTTCAATTTGTCCCCACGCCAGTTTGACCCAAGGGAAGCCGCCGAAGGGAACCGAGGAACGCAGGACCTCTACGGCGAGGTACACGAAGGGAAAGACCAGGAATCCGTATCGCCACCGCGCCACAGCGGCCCCGAATGTCCCTAAAAGGATGGCATAGACCGAAAGCCAGATAGCAAGCGCCGCATAGGGCATGGTCCCCACCAACTCGCCAATCCAGGGCAGGCTCAGTAGGTACAGAATCAGCCCGTGTGTCACCGCCAACAGGGCGCCTAAGGAACCGCGCACCTGCCGGTCACGCCACGGCATCAGGCTCACATACAGCAGGGCGATGCCAATAATCGCGCCCCACCACCAGCCGCGCGGCTCAACAGCGGTAAAGGTCAGCGCACCAGAGATGCCCGCTATGACCAAGCGGGCGAAAAATATGGCCACTTATTTTCCATCCTGCGAATTATCATCGCCGCGGGGACCGAAGTCATCAGGATCTAGGTTCTCGGACCAGTTGCGCAGCTCTTCCTCGTCGATTACCTCGTGGGAGTCGCTCTGACCAGACGATTCCCCAAAGGATCCAAAATTGCCATAGCTATCGTGCTGCTGTGCCATGGGCGATGCCTCGTAGATGCGCACACCCATCTTCTCTACCTTGCGGTAGATGGATACGGCCATAAACTTTCGAAAGAGCGACCGCGTTGGGGCGAAGATGAGCAGGATCCCCATAAAACTAGTCAAAAATCCGGGCAGGGACAGCAGCATGCCACCGGCCAGGGTGAGGCCCACATTCCCGGCGGTTTTGCCCATATCGTTATCGCGGACGTAGTAGGTCCCGTCACCGGCCTGCTCTACTTGTTTACCCATCAACCGGCGCACCTCGATGCCGGCGATGGACATACCAAAGAACATGGTGATGAACAGGGCAATGAGCGCCCAAAAGACGCCAATCCACTCGGCGACGGCCCAAAACGCTAGGGTTTCCGCCAGCATATAGAGGACGAGATATAAAAACGGCATAGCTTCCAGTTTAACGAGCAAAGCTGACGATATGCTGGCAACACTCGATCCCGGCGCAGGGCTTCTCACCGGCTACACTGGCAAGCTATGCATTACCCCAAATTTTTCCAGCATCCCGAGTCCGGCACCTGCCTGCGCCTGCACGTTGTGGGCGGTTTTACCAGCCCTAATGATTGGATCCATTTGGGTTATTGCGCGGCGCACTGGGCCGATGGCAGCGTTTATATTCGCCCCAATTCCGCCATCGAGTTGCGGGGAGTTACAGACAAGGCCCAGCTCGCGGCGGAGCTGGATAAATTAGAGCTGCTAAGCTTCCACATTCCCGTGCTGGCCTCTCCCCTTGCTCCCGCGGCGCAGCAGGCAGCGCGCCAGCTGACCGCGCACCTGAATACCGAACAGCCGGGCTTGGAGTCGCTCGCGATTACCACTGACGCCGACGACCTGCCGGTTTCTGCCGCGCAGGTCAGTATGCAGCTGCTTGACGATGCCACCTTAAACATCACCCATTCCCCCGCCACCAACAGCCCGACCGCGGGCCTCTCGCTTGCCGATGCCGCAGCCCACCTCCGTCGCCTCGGTGCCTTGCGCACCGAGGCGAGGAGCACCGAAGCAAAAGGCACTGAGGCGAAGGGTACTGGGGCGGCTGGTGCGGAACTCGCTGCGGAGCCTGGCCCCATTGGCTGGTTGGATGAGCACCAGGCAGAAGGCGTGGTCGACCTTGGTGCGGGGGTCTACCAAGGCGCCATCCCGGCGCAGTTCGCGCAGCTTATCGGTCAGCTAGAAGTGGACATCACGGTCACCCCGTGGGGAGGCCTAGTCTTTCACGACATCGCAGAGGGCGATGCCGAGGTCGTCCTCCGCGTGCTCGCCCCGCGCGGTTTCATCTTCGATATCAATTCGCCCCTGCTGCGGGACGGCGAGGCCGGCTAACGCGGCATATGCCGCCACACGGGCCGGGGCACCAACCGCATGACCCAGGCCAAGGCTTGCAGGGCCTTCGGGATCCACAGGGTGTGGCTGCGCGCCTGACCGCGGCGGTCGTCGTTGTCTATGCAGGCAACGACGGCATCGGCGACATCGCCTGGCCGCACCGATAGCGGGGCCGGTTTCATCCCCTGGGTCATGGACCCAATGACGAACCCGGGGCGCGCGGTAATCAGCCCGAGCCCACTGCCGTGCAACCTGTCCGCGAGGCCCTGGCAAAAAGCATCCAGTCCGGCCTTGGTGGAACCGTAGACATAATTGGCGCGACGGGCTCGCCACCCAGCGATGGAGGAAAAGGCCACGATATGGCCGCGCGGCATCGACTGCGCCGCTACCGTGAGCACGGAGACTTGGGCGGTGTAGTCGATGGTGGCGATCTGTGCCGCGTGGGACGGGTCGGATTCCGCCTTGTCTTGATCCCCCAGGATGCCGAAGGCGACCACCGTCAGCTCGATGGCGCCGACGCGTTCCTTGGCCTCGGTAAAGATCTGGCGGTGTTGGGAGAAATCCTCCGCGTCAAAGGACAGCTGGTGGACGCTGCGTGCACCTGCGGCCTTAAGCTGGGCGGTAATCTCCTCCAGCCCGTGGGTCCCGCGGGCGGCGAGGACGATGTCGTTACCGCGGGCCACGCGTCGGGCGATTTCGCCGCCGATATCGCTGCGCCCGCCCAGGATCAGTACGCCAGCCACTTAACGCACTTCGCGTTCAACGACGTTGAGGGACTCGTAGCCATCCTTGGTAAGTACCACGATGTCTTCCAGCCGCATGCCCCACTGGCCTTCTAGGTAAATGCCTGGCTCAATGGAAAAGGCCATGCCCTCTTCCAGCGCTAGGTCATTTCCCTCCATGATGAAGGGCTCTTCGTGGGTCGAGAGACCAATTCCGTGGCCGGTGCGGTGGACGAATTTATCGCCCCAGCCGGCATCGGCAATAGCCTTCCTAGCAATCCCGTCGATTTCTTCAGCCGTGCTGCCGGGCTTGGCGGCGGCGCGGGCGGCCGCTTGGGCATCGTAAAGCACGGCATATGCGTCTTGGAAGTCCTGCGGCGCCTGGCTGAGATCGCCGCCTACGACGTAGGTGCGGGTGCAATCGGAGTGATAGCCGGAGGGCAAGGTACCCCCGAGATCCACGACAACGGGCTCGCCCGCAGCCAGCTTCCGGTCAGAGAAGCTGTGGTGCGGATTGGCGCCATTCGGGCCAGAACCTACGATGACAAAGTCAATGATGGAATGCTCTTTGAGGATGAGCTTTTCCAGTTCATGCGCCACCTCGGCCTCGGTGCGGCCGGGCTGCAGGAGCTCAGGAACCCGGGCGTGCACGGCGTCGATAGCCTGGCCGGCCTTGCGCAGCTCCGCGATTTCCGCCTCATCCTTGCGGGTGAAAAGCTCCGCGAGCGCATAGGTGGCAAGGACATAATCCGCCTCGGGCACGCGCGCCTGGAACTGCAGAATATGGTCTGCCGTCAGGGATTGTCCCAGCGCGACCTTCTTGATCGGCGCAGCGCCCTTGAGGGCGAGCTCGTAGGGATTATCGCCGTCATTCCACCCGCGCAGTTCCACATCGAGCTTGCCGACGGGCGCCGATTTAATATCCGTAATATCCGTATTCGGCGAGACTATCCACGGCGTACCGCTTTGGGGAACGGCTAACACCGTCAGGCGTTCGTGGGACGATACCCACGAACCGGTCAGGTAGGCAAAATCAGGGCCGGTGCCAATCAGCAAAAGGTCAATGCCCTGCTGGGCGGCCGCTTCCTGCGCTGCCGAGAGTCGGCGCGAATATACTTCGGGAGAAAAAGCCTGAGTAGTCATGCCCCACAGTCTACTAGTCAGTAGGACGGGCTAGCTTAAGCCCCGATCGCGACAACCCCGCGCTGAATGGCGTCGATTGCGCGGCGCGCATTGCGCTGAATCTGGCCATCGTAGCCAGTCTTGGCGATTTGCTGCAGGAGGTCCACAACTTGGCGGCACCACCGCACGAAATCACCGGGAGTAAGCTCCGCGCCCGCTTCATTGGCCGCCGCCATGCAATAGCCCAAGGGCGCACCCGCCGCCCACTGGTGAATGGCCAGCGCAAATCCGGCTTCAGGCTCGCGCGTTGGGGGCAGGCGGTGGCGGCGTTCATCGGCGCCGAGCTCGGTATAGATGCGCCAGGTCGCATTCATGGCATCGGCCATGCGATCCGTTGCCGCCTCCGGCTGGCCCCCAGTGGCCTTCCTATTTTCAAAGCAGCACAGAGATGCAACGCCGGCCAATTCCGCCGGATCCAGCTCATCCCAAATGCCTCGCTTCAGGCATTGGGCAACGAGCAGATCGGATTCGCTATGAATCTTTGCCAGGCGCTCGCCTTCCTCAGTGATGACCGGCGTGCGATCATTGCCGGCACCAGAGAACTCGACATAGTCCATCTCCGCGAGCAGATCCACGATGCGTTCAAAGGTTCGGCCCAATGTATCGGTCGCCTTATTCACCTTGGCCTGCAGCTTTTCGAGGTCGCGCTCGCGGCGCGCCAACTTCTGCGCCACGCCGGCCAGTTGCTCCCTGTCGGTGGCGGGCCACTCGTGTGCAGGGTGCTCGCGAATGGCATCGCGCAACTCGCCTACCCGCTTATTGGGTCGCAGGCGCGGCTTCGACTTCATCCGCTTTGGGCGGTCAAACTTTTCGCGGTGGAAGACATCTTGGATGTACTTGGTATTGCGCCGCGGATTCTTCCGCACCGGCTTCGGGATCTTAATACGGCCCAGTTGAATCGGCGGATTGCTAATACCAGTGGCATCGATGCGTCCTGACCACCCAGATTCCGTGGTCACCCACGGGCGAGGATCCTCAGTCTGGTTGGCCGGGGTGACCACCGCGGCAAGAGTGGGCCGCTTCTTTCCGGCAAGCGCGATGACATCGCCCAATTGTAGGCGGGCTAGCACCGCGACTACTTCCTGGGTGCGCTGGTGTTCCTTATCGACCTTGGATTGCTTTTCTTCCGCCGTCAGCTCGCGGCGTAGCCGGATATAATCCATGAGCACCTCGGCGGGATCCTCGCCGTCCTTGGCTGGTGGTGCGAGGGCATCCACGGCATCATCAAGCTGCTCACGCAATTCGCGCACGCGATGCTCCGCGCGCTCTAATTCGCGGGTTTCTTCCACCACGGAACCATCGGCCTGGAACTGTGCAAAAGACTTTTCCAGTAGCCGCAGCGAGTCCTCAAAGCCGAGCATGCCCAGCAGGTTGATGGCCATGTTGTAGCCCGGCGCAAACGTAGAAATGAGCGGATACGTGCGCGTTGAAGCTAAACCGGCGACAAAACGCGGATCCATAGCCGGTGCCCACTGCACGACCGCGTTGCCCAGGGTATCGATTCCGCGCCGGCCAGCGCGCCCGGTCAGCTGCGTGTATTGGCCTGGCGTGAGATCCACGTGTGCTTCGCCATTGAACTTGATCAACTTCTCGAGCACCACCGTGCGGGCGGGCATATTAATGCCCAAGGCAAGGGTCTCGGTAGCAAATACGGCGCGTACTAAACCGCGGACGAAGAGATCTTCTACGATGTGGCGAAATGCCGGCAGCATCCCGGCGTGGTGGGCAGCAAAGCCACGGGAGAGCGCTTCGCGCCACCGCCGAAAATCTAGGACCTGGAGGTCTTCTTCCGGAATGCCCTCAACGCCGGCATCGACAATGGCCTTGATCTCTTCTGCTTCTTCTTGCGTCGTCAGCACCATCCTGCTGCGCAGGCACTGATAGAGCGCGCCATCGCAACCGGCGCGGGAAAAGATGAAGGTAATCGCGGGCAGCATATCTTGCGATTGCAGCACCTTCAGCACCTCAGGGCGCCCTAAGGGGCGGTAGCGATCTTGCGGCCGGGAGGAACCGGAACGCCCGCCCGCTTTACCATGAAATTCGCTGCGCCCGCCGCTCTTGTGGTGCGCCCTCGCGCGAAAACCCTTGCCGGATTTATAGTCCGCGCGCCCATCATCGCTATCGCCTGCCTCCAAGCGCTGAATGCGACGCTCTAATTCGGAATTGACCTGGCCGCCGGATTCCGGCTCGAAAAGCGGGTAAATCTTGCGGCCCAGCATCATCCATTGATCAAGTGGGACCGGCCGGTGTTCGGTCACAATGACAGAGGTATCGCCGCGGACCGTGGCGAGCCATTCACCGAATTCCTCGGAATTGGACACGGTGGCAGACAGCCCAATGATGGGTACGTGGTCCGCCAAGTTCAAGATGACTTCTTCCCAGACCGCGCCGCGGGAGGCATCCGCAAGGAAGTGGATTTCATCCATGACCACGTGAGTAAGTCTATCCAGCGCGGGAGAATCCGCGTAGATCATATTGCGCAGCACCTCGGTGGTCATCACCACGATTTCGGCATCGGCGTTAATGGAGACATCGCCAGTAAGCAGACCGACGGCATCCTCACCGTGCTCAGCGACGAGGTCGTGGTATTTCTGGTTGCTCAGCGCCTTAATCGGGGTGGTATAAAAGCACTTCGTGCCGCGGCTTAGTGCCAAAGACACGGCGAACTCGCCAACGACGGTTTTACCTGCACCAGTAGGGGCGCAAACGAGCACCCCTTGGCCATTTTCTACCGCCTCACACCCCTGCACCTGGAACTCATCCAAGGGGTATGGGAGGCCGGCGGCGAAGGTATCCAGGTGAGTTTCAGTCATATCTCACAAGGCTACCCGTGCTTAAAGCACATCGTCGAAAAAGCCACCTTCATCGGTAGGTCGCTGCGGACCCTTGCGATCCTCAGCCCGTTGGGAAGTGCTATCCGAAGCCCGATCTTCCGTGCGGACGGTCTGCGATGACGCCCCAGCTGCCGCAGGCTTAGGCGAGGCATATACGCCCGACGGGGCATCGACAGGCGCGGGCCCGCCCACACCAGTGGGGCTTTCGTCTAGCGCAGACGCGGATTCATCATCAAGATCCAGCCAGTCAGGACGCTGCCGGTTCTGGCGCTTGTCGTGAATGCGGCAGAACTGGAAGGCAATCTCAATAAGCAGCATCAGGCTGGCGGACAATACCACCATCGTGAAGGGATCTTGGCCTGGGGTCACGAAGGCGGCGAAGATCATCACCACGACGATGACGATGCGGCGCTTATCCTTAACGTGGTTATATTCCAAGACGCCGATGAGATTGAGCGAGACGATTAACAGCGGAATCTCGAAGCTGATGCCAAAGATGAGCAACAGCGCCAAGAGGAAGTAGAAGTATCGCTCACCAGTTAATGCTGCGGTTTGATACTCAGCGCCAATGCCGACGAGGAATTCCAAGCCCACGGACAAGATGAAGTAGGCCAAGATGGCACCCGCGAGGAAGAGGGAGACGGCCACAACGACGAAGCTCAAGGTGTAGCGGCGCTCATTCTTATGCAGGCCTGGCACGATAAATGCCCACACCTGGTAGAGCCAGACTGGGGACGAAATAACCGTACCTGCCAACGCACCGACCTTCAGGCGCAAAATGAGCATCTCGAAGGGGCTGGTGGCAAGCAAGCGGCATTCGCCATCGTTATTGAAGTTGGCTCGTTTATCTTCCGGCAATGAGCAATAAGGCTCGCGCAGGATTTCTCCCAGCGGTGGAATCCGGAAGGGCGCCTGCTGGTACCAAATAAAACCGATGATCGCGCCGATAACCAAGGCAAGCAAGGAAATAATGATCCTTCGCCGCAGCTCTTGCAGGTGCTGCACTAAGGTCATCTCGCCCGTTGGGTTCTTGGGCTTGCGTGAAAAACCTCGCCGCTTGCGGCGCACGCGGGATCCGTGTTCACCGGCAGGGTTGGACTGTGAGGACATCAATTTGGCTCTTTCAACGCACAAGAGCGAACACTACCCTGCCCACTCGATTTCTGAGGGCCGGTCTCCGGCACGGCCGACGAGTGCATAGGCAGAGCGTGTTCGCCTTTTTAGCTGGCAGGCGTTAATTCTGGGAGGAAGAGTTTCCCTGCTGGTGGCCAGGCTGCATATCTGGGCGGTTCCAGAACTCCTCATCGGACTGCTGGCGCTTCTGGCTCAGTTGAGCTTGGGTCTCAGAGCGCTTGGTATCCTCCGATTGCATTTCATTGACCTCAGATTTGAAAATGCGCATCGAGCGGCCCATGGAACGAGCAAGATCCGGCAATTTCTTCGCGCCAAATAGCAAGATGATGACGAGAACAATCAGGCCGATTTCCAATGGTCCTAAGGTCATAAGATCCTCTTTCGGTTCTTCTTTGCCTGCGCCAGATGGCCGCCGCGCTCCCTGACTTCGCGGGAAAATTCGCGAGGCAATTTTAAGACGCATGTGCGTGCAGTAACTGAATTTTAAGTATAGCCCTTCAACGCGGCATTTCCGCGTTCCGCAATGAGATTCACAATAGATTGAGGGGCTATAACGCGAAACCTATCGGCCTGCCCGAGGGTGAAACGAACCAGCCAATCAACGGACCCCACCTGCATCGTTGCAGCTATAGCGCCGTTTTCCAGGCGTTTGCCTAGTTGCATATCGTAGTATTCTGCAAGCCAGGTGAATTCTTCATGAATGATTAATTCCACGGAATCCGCCGTACCTAAATTAAAGGGTGCTGCAGCGTCGAAATCCAGCTCTTTAAGGCGCGGATGAGCAGTCTCCTCGGTCAACTCGGCATGCTTGATGCGGTCAATACGAAAGGTCCTGTGCCCCTGCTTTTCTTCTTCCCACGCCGCGAGATAGGGCTCGGCATCCACGATAAAAATCCGGGCCGGATCTACCAGGCGCTCGGTTTCCTTATTAGATGAAGCGCTCCAATAGCGCATCCGGATGCGCCGTTTTTCATTAAGCCCGCGGTTCAAAGTTGCCTGGATGTCGGATTCTTGCGGGTCCACCGTCGATAACGTGTCATAGATGCTCAGCGTGCGTTCATCCATAATGGAGCGCAATTTCGCCGCGGCAGACTTAATCGCCCGCGCATCCAACAGCCCAGGCATAGCCTCGAGGGACTCAAGGGTAAGTAAGAGCGCGCCCGCCTCGGTCGGCGTAAGCCGCAATGCTTGTCCCAGACCTTGGTCATTGTAGATGGTGACCCCATCGCGGTAGCTGAAAGAGAGATCGATGAGCTCTTCGGTATTGCGGCCGGTCCCAGAGCAAAATAGCCGGTCCACGGCATCTTTTAGCTCTCCTGGGTCCATCCCCAAATCCGCGGCCGCCTCCATCGGGGTTTTATCCGGATGGTTTTGGAAGTACGGGATGAGGTTCAGCGACCGGACGAGCGCTTGCAGTTTATGAGATCCATCGGCCATTGGTTTACTCAGCTCCGTTGTGGTTGGCGGCTGCGCGCAAAAGGTTAATGATGTCAGTGCGCACCTCAGGGGGATCGAGCACTTTTACTTCTGGGGCATAGCCCGCTGCGGTGCGCACCAACCAATCTTTTTGGACCCCGGTCAGCACTACGGTGCCTTCGGCGGTGCGCTCCCCCGCGCTTTCTAGCTCTTGGGCTTGACCTTCAGGGATATGCAGGGTCACATCCACCTTTTCGCCGCGCTGTAGCGCCTCTTTGACGAGCTTGTCGATGTCCACCGTCGGCTCGATATGCTCAGCCGGTTGGTGCGACCTTTTGATATCGGAAAGCCTTAAGGCCCGGAAGACGCGCGGGGCGGCGCGGTCCACATCAAAGCCAACGATATAGATGCGGCTTTGATGGTTGACCACTCCCCAGGGATCCATGGTGCGGCGCACTGTCTCTGCTGCCGGGTGGGGGCGGTAGGCAAAGGTAATGCGGACTTTATTTCGCACGGCGGCGAGGACGAAGGTGATGACCTCGGGGGCAAGGCGGGTGATGTCATTGACCGCGGTATAGACGGGCGCGCCCTCCAGGTTGCGAGAAGCGCCCGAGGCGGCGATCTTGGTCCACCCGGACAGGGAGAAATCGCTCAATCCACCCGGGGTTCCCACTCCCCCTGCGATACCTAGCACCATCGCTTCTTCCGGCGAAAATTCCACCGGTGGGAGCTGGTAATTGCTTTGGTCGAGGCGGTATGAGGCGCCGTCTTCCCCACCGGTGTGCACGATGGGGACTCCGGCGCGTTGCAAAGTGGCGATATCGCGCGCCAGGGCCTTGGTAAAAGCCTCGTCGGATTTATCGCTATAGCCTGCGACGTGGCTGCGAATCCACGCCGCGGAGCGGTCCGGTGAACCACCCGAATTCGCCGCTCCTTGCAGCGCAAAGGATAGGTTGGTGAGCCTTTCTACCGCCGCATCCTGCCGGCTCGGCGTGGATCGTGATGCCACCACGTTGTCTACTCTCCCCAGTGCTCAATGTGCACGCCTTAGGCGTGATTATCGTGCATATAGTCTAGCAATGCTTCAATGCGCGGATCGGTGGACGCGAAAGGGTCCAGCAGCTCCTCGGTGCGCGGTTCGGGGCGGTTGACCTTCAGCCGCGTCCAATCCACGGTGACGTGCGCACCGCAGTCTTCGGCGGCAGTCAGGAACGCGCCGCGCAAGGCCGCACGCGTGGTCGGCGGCGCGGTCGATACTGCACGCTCGATGTCTTCATCTTCAATCCAGCGCTCGATCATCCCGCGGCGCAGCAGCACGTCATACAAACCTCTCCCTGGCCGGATATCGTGATAGGTCATATCAACCTGCGTAAGTTTCGGATGCGCCCAGTCACCGCCCAAGCGCGAGCGGTAGCGCTCGAGCAGCTCGAACTTGATGACCCAATCAATCTCGCGGTTTACGCCGGAGAAATCTCCGGTCTCGATGGCGCGCAGGATGCGCTCCCACAGGTCAACGACACGCTCCAATTCCGCCGTGGGCGTGCCGGTATCTTCGCGGTGAGCGAGCCAATCGCGCGCCCGCGCACAGAGCTGCTGCTGGACTTCTAGGGCGGTAATGGTTCCCCCGCTAACAAGCGGCAGCGGTGTAGAGCCTGTCACATCGCGCGCGATGGTGCGAATGTGGTGGATGGGATCCGCGATCTCGAGTTCGGGCAGCTCGAAGCCTGCCTCCAGCATCTCTAACATGAGCAGGGTGGAGCCGACCTTCAATGCGATGGTGGGCTCTGCCATATTGGAATCGCCGACGATGATATGCATCCGGCGGAAGCGCTTGGAATCCCCGTGCGGCTCATCGCGGGTATTGATAATGGGCCGGGAACGGGTGGTCGCAGACGAGACACCCTCCCATACCTGGTCGGCGCGCTGGGATAAGAGGAATTGCGCGGGTTGATCGCCCTTGGCTGGCTGGACCATTCCCGCCCCGCAGATAAGTTGGCGGGTAATCAAAAAGGGTAAGAGCTCTACGCCCAGATCTTTGAGCACCATATGCCGGCTAATGAGGTAATTCTCGTGGCAGCCAAAGGAGTGCCCGGCGGAATCCACGTTGTTCTTAAACAGGTAGACCGGCCGCTCGTTTCCTTCTGCGGCCAACGCATCTTCCGCTTGCAGCGCGAGGCGGTTCATCACGCGGTCACCGGCGCATTCATAGGCGATGAGCTGGCTAAGGCTATCGCACTCGGCGGTAGCTACTTCTGGGTGCGAGCCGACGTCGAGGTAAAGGCGGCTGGCATTGGTCGCGAAGATATTGGACGAGGCGTATTTTTCGACGATCGGCCGGAAGAGCACGCGCGCAACCTCATCCGGGCTTAATGCCCGCTGGCTCTTCGGCGTCGCCGTGGACAGGCCATATTCGGTCTCGATACCCATGATGCGCCGAGCAAAAACGGGACGGGTGGATTCCACGCCTACTGTCCGCCCTTTTGGACGTAGGAGCGGACGAATTCTTCCGCGTTATTTTCTAGCAGGCCATCGATCTCATCTAGCAGGTCATCGGTGCCAGAGGTGTTGATATTGAGCTGGGTTGCGGTAAATTCTTCCTCTGACTCGGGGTCATTTCCCCCGTTATTGCTAGTGACCTGGCGATTCGAATTGGACACGATGTCATCCTTTCGTCGTATTAGGTGATCATTACTTACGATACTCGGGCTGGATACCGATGGCAGCAAGGCCTTCAAGCAACTCTTCTACGCTGTTTGCGCCCTCGATGATGTCTTCGCAGTCCGCGCGGGTGAGTCCGCGGGCATCATCCATGGCCACGGTGGCCCAGACGCCGTTTCGAGATGACCCGCCTGTGTTACCTTGGCGCAGGGTGAGGCTTTGCCAGCTGGCGGCGATGATATCTTCGCCGAATTTCTGCGTTATGCGCCCGCGGAAATATGCCCGCGTATCAGCGGGCGGCTCGGCCGCGGCGCGGTGCAGGTCTTCGGTGCTAAAGAGCTGACGCATCTGGCCCTTGCGCACCAGCGCATGGTGCAGCGACTTTTCCGGATCGATTTCCGCATATTGCAAGTCGATAAGGCGCAGCTTGGGATCATCTGGGGCGATACCACGGTCAAGGTAGCTCTTGATCAACCGGTACTTGGCCACCCAGTCCAGGAGATGGGCGGCCTTGAGGGGGTCATCGGCAAGCAGCTCTACTGCCTCGTCCCAGGCAGCCAGTACCTTGTGATCGGCGTCGGTCTCCGGCTGCAGGCGGCGGCGGTATTCGTTGAGCAGCTCGAGGGCGGTGAGCGTGCGGCCATCGGCAAGCGTGAGCCGGTGGCGCAATTCAAGATCGCGGCTTACCAGGGGAACCTCCGCGACGGCATCGGCCAAGCGCAGATCGCTAAAGTCCGTGCCCGCCTCAATGGCATCGAGCACCAGCGAGGTCATGCCCAATTTCAGCAGCGTCGAGGTCTGCGACATATTCGCATCGCCAATGATGACGTGCAGGCGGCCAAAATCATCATGGATGGCATGGGGCTCGTCGCGGGTATTGATAATGCCGCGATTGAGGGTGGTTTCCAGGGAAATTTCCTGCTCAATATAATCCGCGCGCTGGGAAATCTGGAACCCCGGTTCCTCCCCAAACTCGCCGCGCCCCATGCGCCCAGCACCAATGACGACCTGCCGGGCCACGAAGAAGGGGATCAGCGCCTGGGCCATGACCGAAAAATCGGTGCTGCGGGCATACTGATAATTTTCATGCGAACCGTAGCTGGCACCCTTGCCATCGACGTTGTTTTTATACAACCGTAGCGGCGGGCACGGCAGCCGGTCCGCCAAGACGGACTTTCCCTGTGCTGTTAGCTCCGCGACGGCATCCCGGGCCTGCAGCAGTGTGAAATCGCCGGCGGCATCATAGAGCGTTGTGTCCCAAGCATTCGTGCACTCCGGAGCCGAATACTCGGGGTGGGCGTGGTCCACATAAAACCGCGCCCCGCTCGGGGTGACAACATTGGCTACCCCCACCGCATTGGGGTCTACCACGGGAACCGTATCGTAGCGCTTGAGATCGAAACCGCGCGAGTCCCGCAAGGGGTGTTCCTCCGCAAAATCCCAGCGCGAACGCGCCCCCGTATACAGCGCGGCATAGGCCACAACCGCATGGGTCGAGGTAATGATTGGGGATTCCTCCGGCGAATCCGGCGTAGAAATACCGTATTCCGTTTCCGTTCCTAGCACGCGGGCCACGTACAGCTCCTTCCGCTTAAAAGTTCCACACTGGTCACGCGCGAACCGCTGTGATCCGTGGAGACAATCTTGCTCCATTCCTCGGGGTTGGTTGAGGTGGGCATGTATTCCGATTCCTCCTGCTCAGCGGCGATGGCTGCGCGCAGGTGCTGCTTGCCGATGCCCCCTTCAACGCCCCCAGTGCCTTCCTCCACGGCGCGCTCCGCCCCGTGGTGCGATAAAGCTTCCTTGATGGCCAGCTTTTTAGCCCGGGCCAAAATATTGGCAATCATCGCGCCAGAGACGAAATCCCGGTAGTGCAGGACCTGGCGCTGCCCATTGCTAAAGTGCAGCTGCGCAAACGGCCTATCGCTATACAGCTCATCCACGGCATCGCCAATGAGCTCGTCAATATCACCCACATGTGGAATGGACGGATCGAAGTGGCGGGCGAAAATCTCCCGCGCACCGCGCTTGGTGGGGCGGTTGATGCGCACCTTCATATCCAGCCGACCCGGGCGCATGATGGCGGGGTCAATGAGCTCTTCCCTATTGGTGGCGCCGATGATGACCACATTGCTGAGGCCCTCCACGCCGTCGAGCTCCGTTAGCAGCTGTGGAACGACGGTGGTTTCCATATCGGACGAGACCCCGGATCCGCGGGTGCGGAAAATGGATTCCATCTCATCAAAGAAGATGACCACCGGGCGATCCGCGCTGGCCTGGGCGAGCTCGCGGGCGCGCTCAAAGATCAGCCGGATGCGGCGTTCTGTTTCGCCGACGTACTTATTCAGCAGCTCTGGGCCCTTAACATTGAGGAAGTAGCTGGATCCGTCTCCCCCCATTTGGGTAGACAAAGAGTTCGCCACTGCTTTAGCAATGAGCGTCTTTCCGCAGCCGGGTGGGCCATAAAGCAATACGCCCTTGGGTGGTTGCAGGCCATATTCCCTGTAGAGCTCTGGGTGGATAAAGGGCAGCTCGACGGAATCACGGATCTGCGAAATTTGCTCGTCTAGGCCGCCGATATCCTCGTAGCGCACATCTGGCACTTCCTCCAGCGAGAGCTGGGATACCTCTGCTTGATCCACCTTTTCCACGGCCACGGAGGCTTTGGTGTCTAACAGCACGACCTCGCCCGCGCGCACGCTTTCTTGCAGCGCTTGTGCGAGGAGAACGACGCGGTTATCCCCCGCGGAATTAGCCACGACTGCCCGGCGCTGGTCCAAGCGCTCGACCACGGTGGCAAGCTCGCCGGTGCTCGTGGGGGCGCAGCCTTCAACGACCACGAAGCCATCTCCCAACCGCACCTGTTGGCCCACCTGCAGGCTTCCCGGCTCCACGTTGGGAGAGACCTTGAGCTGCATGACGCGGCCGTTGGTATACACCTCCGCCGTGGTGCCTACCTCGCTTTGGTGCGGCGAGTAGGCCAAAAAGACGCCATAGGTAGAGGCAGGCTCTGCAAGTGCATTGACCTCAGCAAATAACTGCTCAAGCTCGGCGCGCGATTTCTGTAATAGCTCCACCAGCTTTTGATTGCGCGCAGCAAGCTGGCTGAGTTGCCGCTTATTATCCGTGGCTTCATCCATGCACACCACTTTAACGCGCGAAAAGGTATGAGCGAGGCCACTTTAGTAATTAATTACATCCGTGTACTTAAAACTGTGCACCTTATTTGCGGGCGCGGCGCTGGGGGCGCGGCGGGGTGACGCCATCGGCAAGCCGCCTGGTCCAAATAAGGAATGCGGTGTGCGCGTTCATGCGGTGCTCCGGGCGGGTGGCTAGGCCTTCTACTTTCCACTCACGCACCAGGGATTCCCACGCCTTCGGCTCGGTAAAGCATTGCAGCTCGCGGATGCCCTCCATGACCTTCATCAGCTGCGGGACCGTTGCCACATAGGTCATGAACACGCCGCCAGGGATCAACAGATCGCGTACGGTCTCCAAGTTCTCCCAGGGTTCCAGCATGTCCAAGATGATGCGGTCAACGGGGCCACCGAGATCGTCAGCGGTGACATCGCCAAGATCGCCTAGGCGCGGCGACCACCACTCGGGGTGGCTGCCAAAGTATTCCTCGACATTATCGACCGCATACTCCAAGTGATCCTCACGGATTTCGTAGGAATAGACGTGGCCTTCGGGGCCCACGGCGCGCAGGAGGGACATCGACAAGGCACCGGAGCCCGCACCAGCCTCAAGCACGCGGGCGCCCATGAAAATATCGCCCTCGACCAAAATCTGTGCGGCGTCCTTGGGGTAGATGACGGCGGCGCCGCGCGGCATCGAGAGGACGTGATCCACCATGAGGTGGCGGAAGAGCAGGAAGGACGAGCCCAAGGTGGACTCGATGACGGAACCTTCATCCATTCCCACGATGTCATCGTGGTTGATTATGCCTTTATGGGAATGAAACTGGCCTCCTTCTTTCAAAATGACCGTGTAGTGGCGACGCTTGGCGTCCGTCAGCTGCACGCGGTCGCCATAGGAAAAGGGGCCAGAATAAGCCATGCCGCAAAACTCCTCGAGGTTGTGGGAAACTAACCCTTCAAGTATGCCTCAAGTGCCCGCGAGAGCCATACTTGGTCCTGCTCGCCCACCATCTCGCGCGCGGAGTGCATCGATAGCATCGGCACGCCCACATCGACGGTGTCGATGCCCAATCGCGTTGCGGTAATGGGGCCGATGGTCGATCCGCACGGCACATCGTTATTGCCCACGAAACGCTGCACCGGAACCCCAGCCGTGGCACACGCGGTCTCCCACAACGCGATCGTCTGCGCATCGGAGGCATAGCGCTGGTTGCCATTGATCTTGGTCACTGGGCCCTGCCCAATGATCGGCTGGTGGGTGGGATCGTGCTTATCCGTGTAATTGGGGTGCACCGAGTGCGCGGCATCGGCAGACACGCAGCTTGAGCGGGCGAACATCTGGAATCGCTCTTCCTCATTGGCCCCCAGCGCGCGGGCAGTGCGGGTCAACACGTCCTGCAGGATGGGCCCGGCGGCACCATAGCGGGAGCTCGATCCCACTTCCTCGTGGTCAAAGGCCATCATAACCAAAATATCGGAGCCGTCATAGTCCTGCGCAGCGCTCTGCATAGCCTCCAGCGAGGCATGCACCGAAGACAAGTTATCCATGCGGCCAGCCGCGATAAACTTTTCGCCCGCGCCAAAGACCGCGCCTCGGGCGGCATCGGCCGTAATCAGGTTGAAGGACGCGATATCCTGCTTGGCAATGCCCGCCTGCTCCCCCACCACCTGCAGGATCGACGCATCTTCATCGCCCACCGTCAGCACCGGCTGCATGTGCTTTTGCCGGTCCGGTTTGAACTCATCCTTGCGGTACAGGTGGATAGCTAACGAAGGAAGGCGCAGAACTGGGCCCGTATTCACGAGGTGCTGGTGCCCATCCGTGGTCACAACTTGGCCGGCGACGTTAAGTTCGCGGTCAAACCACGTGTGCAGCAAGGCGCCGCCGTAGATTTCTACCGCGACCTGCTGCCAGCCTGCAGCAGAAAAATCGGGCGTGGGCTTAAGCGCCAGCCCCGGCGAATCAGTATGCGAACCGATAACGCGGAAACCGGTATTCTTATCGGCGCCTTCCGGCACGTACCACGCGGCAACTGCACCGCCGCGGACCATCACGTGCCCGCCCGGTGCCGCCGACCAGTCCTCACGCTCATCCTGGACCTGGAAACCAGATTCTTGCAGCTGGCGCGCTACCTCATGCGCGGCGTGGTACGACGACGGCGAAGCCGCCAAGAAATCAAGGAACTTATCGGTATAACTCATACCTTCTAGCTTGCCACGAAACTATCGGCGATAGGCTAGGTACACCATGGCTACTTCATCTACTCCCCGCCCTCTTGCCCTGTCGCCCTCGCGCGCCTCCGACTACCAGCAGTGCCCTCTGCTCTACCGTTTCCGGGCCATCGACAAGATTCCCGAACCCAAGACCATCGCCCAAGTTAAGGGAACCCTGGTCCACGCGGTCCTAGAAGAAACGCATAAACTCCCGCGCGAAGAGCGCACTTACCCAGCCGCAGTAAAGATGATTAAGCCAAGCTGGGCCGCGATGACAGAACAGGACGCTGAATTGCTCGAGCTCGTGCCCGATGACGAGACGTATGATTTCTTCGTCGCCGCCCGCGAGCTGCTCAAAGGCTATTTCCAGATGGAAAACCCGCAGGGCTTCGACTGCCAAGAAACCGAGATGTATGTCAATACGGTTCTTCCCAACGGCGTGCCCGTGCGCGGGTTTATTGACCGCGTGGACCGCGCCCCCACCGGCGAGGTGCGCGTCGTGGATTATAAAACGGGCAAGAAACCAGCACCGCGCTTTTCCCACAGCGCCCAATTCCAGATGCGGTTTTATGCCCTAGTGTATTGGCGCCTGTTGGGAACAATCCCCCACCAGCTACGGCTGATGTATCTAAAGGTGCTGGATTCGATGTTTTTAGCCCCTAACCAGGAGGAACTCGAATACTTCGAGCGCGATCTAGGCCAGCTGTGGGCCAAGATTGAGGCCGATGGGCGCGCCGGGGATTTTCGCCCGAAACGCTCCAAGCTCTGTAATTGGTGCGCGCATCAGGCGATCTGCCCCGAATTTGGCGGCACGCCGCCGGAGTACCCGGGTTGGCCGGGCTCCGCGGCGGATTAACTCCTTTTAGAACAGTCCGGATACCGTGCCATCGGCGGCGACGTCGATATTATTGGCCGCCGGCTTCTTGGGCAGGCCCGGCATGGTCATCACGTTGCCGGTAAGCACCACGATAAACCCCGAACCGGTGCGCGGCAGTAGCTCGCGCACGTGCAGCGTGTGGCCTTCCGGAGCGCCCAATGCGGTTGCTTCATCCGAGAAGGAATACTGCGTCTTGGAAATGACCACGGGTAATTTATCCCAGCCATTGTCCTTGATGTATTGCAAGTCCTTCACAGCCTTTGAGCCGTATTCCACGCGGTCCGCGCGGTAGATCTCGCGGGCGATGGTCTCGATGGAGGCCTCGATGCCTTCTTCAGGATCATAGAGCTGCTGCGCGCCGCCCTCGAGGTTCTCCAGCAAGGTCTCGGCCAGCTTCGTCGCTCCCGCGCCGCCTTCGGCCCAGACGTTGGCCTCTTCCAAGGCCACGCCGAAGTCGTTGGCCCAATCGCGCATGAACTGGCGCTCCGCTTCGGTATCGGACCAGAAGAGGTTTAGCGCGACGACGGGCTTGATCCCAAACTTGCGCAGGTTTTCTACGTGGCGCTCAAGGTTGACGATGCCCTTCTGCAGAGCCTCAACATTTTCCTCGGTGAGCTTATCCTTGGCAACGCCCCCGTTGTACTTCTGCGAGCGGATCGTCGCCACGACCACTGCGCCAGCCACGTCTAGGTCACCAAACCGGGACTTGATATCCATAAACTTCTCGCCGCCGAGATCCGCGCCGAAGCCGGCCTCAGACAGCACGATATCGCCGAACTGCAGGGCAGTCTGCGTCGCCAGCAAGGAGCTGCAGCCGTGCGCGATATTGGCGAAGGGGCCACCGTGCACGAGTGCGGGCACCCCGCCGAGAGTTTGCACGAGGTTCGGGTTCAAGGCATCGCGCATCAGCGCGGTCAGCGCGCCTTCCGCATCGAGCTCGCGCGCGGCCACCGGCCGCTGGTCATAGGTGAACCCGACGGTAATATCGCCGAGCCGCTGCTTGAGGTCTTCGAGGCTCGTAGCCAAACACAAAATCGCCATGATCTCGGAGGCCGCCGTAATGGTAAAGCCCGTTTCTGCCGGCACGCCGTGTGCCGATCCGCCGAGGCCGGTCACCACATTGCGCAATGCGCGGTCGTTCACGTCGACGCAGCGCTGCCACGTCACGCGGCGCGGGTCGATGCCCAGCTGGTTGCCCTGGTGAATGTGATTGTCGATGATGGCCGCAAGCGTATTCGTAGCCGCGGCAATGGCGTGGAAGTCACCGGTGAAGTGCAGGTTGATATCCTCCATCGGCACAATCTGGGCGTAGCCACCGCCCGCGGCACCACCCTTGATACCCATTACCGGGCCTTGGGATGGCTCACGGAGGGCCACGATGGCCTTCTTCCCGATCTGATCCAGCGCATCGGTCAAGCCGATGAGGACCGTAGATTTTCCTTCCCCGGCAGGTGTTGGGGACACTCCTGTCACCAACACGAGCTTGCCGCGCTTATCCTTGGCGTAGTCCACCTTAGTGATATCCACCTTGGCTTTTGTGGAACCAAAAGGAATTACTGCATCTTCTGGGATTCCTGCTTTGTCTGCGATTTCCGCAATCGGCTGTAGGTTATGGGCTTGAGCGATTTCAACATCGGATGGCTGCGTAGTCATGGCACCTACCCTACCGATTTCTGACATTAGCCAAGTCGCATGGGGGTATAAACTGTGAGGCAGAACATTTCTTTTGGTGAAGATTCCACATAAAAGTGGCGCCCTCTCCGCGGAGAAGACGCCACAAGGACCTCGAGTTCGAAGACTCGCTAAATGATTACCGCACCGAGTGCGTAGCCAAGGAGCACGGAACCGACGATGCTGACCACGCCGGGGATAAGGAATGGGTGGTTGAATACGGCCTTGCCGATCTTGGTCGTGCCCGTATCATCCATTTCGACAGCTGCCAGCAACGTTGGGTACGTCGGCAGGATGAACAGAGCAGATACTGCTGGGAATGCGGCCACGGCGGTAACCGGGTTAACACCTAGCGCCAATGCGGCGGGCATGAGCGCCTTAGTGGTAGCAGCCTGCGAGTACAGCAGGGCTGCGGCGAAGAAGAGCACCACTGCCAGCAACCATGGCGAAGCTTCGATGACGTCGCCGGCCAGCGCTTGAATATCGTCCAAGTAGTGGTTGATCAAGGTGGTTCCCAACCACGCAACACCCAGCACACAGATGCAGGCGGACATACCCGATTTAAATACCGGAGTATTGAGCACGTCGCCGGTCGGAATCTTGGTTTTCAAGACGATGATCGTCGCGGCCGAGAGCATGACGGTCATGATTGCCTCATTGCGCGGCAACGTGGGATCCGTAATCAGGCCAACTTGTTCGGAAGAAATGGTAGCCCACGCCATGACGACGACGATGGCGATGAGAAAGATGACTACGGAAGACTTAGCGCCTTCCTTTGGCTCATATTTACTAGCACCAATCGGTTCTTTGACTAGGCCTTGGGCCTTGCGCTCTTGGTACACAGGATCATCTTCTAGTTCCTTGCCAAACTTATTGGCAAGCCAAGCTGCCGGGAAGATGGACAGGAAGGTAGCTGGAATCAACACACCGAGCACCTGGAGGTACCCCACCCCCATGGGCTCAAGTAGACCAGCCAGGATGACAACTGCAGCAGAAATCGGCGAGGCACAGATACCCATCTGCGCAGCGACAACCGCGATAGATAGCGGGCGCGACGGGCGAACCTTGCCTTCCTTGGCTACCTCTACGATGACCGGCAACGTGGAAAAGGACGTGTGCCCGGTACCGGCCAAGACCGTCATCAACCAGGTCACAATGGGTGCGTAAAACGTAATCTTTTTGGGGTTTTTGCGCAGGAACTTCTCGGCCACGTGAACCAAATAGTCCATGCCGCCGGCCTTTTGCATGGCGGCGATGGCCGCAATCACCGTCATAATAATGGCGATGACGTCGAACGGAATGTCTTCCCTGGTTACGGGAACTCCCGTAACGCCCAAAAGGAGAACGCCTAGGCCGCCGGCCATGCCGATGCCTATGGACCCAATTCTCGCACCCAGGATAATGGCCGCGAGAACGATGACAATATGAATAATAACCATGGATACGCTCCACACGTTCTCAACTACACGTGGTGGACCCGCCTTAGCCTGCCGGTCGTGGACCACCCTTACACTTCTATTTTGCCCTGAATATGTTGCTTTATTTACATATTCCGCCCGTTTGTGCTGCTTCCCACATGTGTTCTACCTCGCGTTATAAACCGTTCGGTATATTTCCATGCCACTGCACTATGGAACCGTGAGACACCAGTCAGGCATTCACGTAAGAGACCGCACACACCATGGAATACTTTTCCGCTTTCCACGGAAAAGTAAACACGGTGTGTGCGGAATGGTGGGCGCCTCCATGAGGATGGGCATCGCCCACCTCATGCGGCACTACGGATCGCGAACTTTACTTAGTTGTCATCGAGGAAAAGCTGACCGCGAAATTCTGGGTGCATCAGGTTTTCAACCGACAGGACCTTGTTCAGCGTTGCTTCATCAAGTAAACCCTTCTCCAGCACGAGTTCCTTGACGCCCTTGCCGGTCTTGAGGGATTCCTTTGCAACCTCATCACCGTTGTGGTGGCCAATAAATGGGTTCAAGTAGGTAACGATACCGATGGAGTTCTCCACGTACTGGCGGCACACATCAGCGTTGGCAGTAATACCGGTGACGCACTTCTCACGCAGCGCGTCGACCGCGTTGCCCATGATGCGGATGGACTGGAACAGTGCCTCACCGATGACCGGCTCCATCACGTTGAGCTGCAGCTGGCCTGCCTCTGCAGCCATGGTCACAACGTGGTCATTGCCGAAGATCTTGAAGCAGGTCTGGTTGACAACCTCTGGGATAACCGGGTTGACCTTACCCGGCATGATGGAGGAACCTGCCTGGCGGGCGGGCAGGTTGATCTCGCCTAGGCCAGCGCGCGGGCCAGAGGAAAGCAGGCGCAAGTCATTACAGATCTTGGAGAGCTTCATGGCAGCGCGCTTGATGGCAGAGTGCAAGAAGACGTAGGCACCGCAGTCAGAGGTGGCCTCGATAAGGTCGCTTGCAGTCTTCATCTCCAGACCAGTGACCTCAGACAGGGCGGCGGTTACCTGGTGACGGTAGCCGGCTGGAGTGTTAACACCGGTGCCGATGGCGGTTGCACCGAGGTTGATCTGCAGCAAGCGGCTCTGTGCGTCGCGCAGAACGGCCTGCTCCTCGTTCAGGTTATTAGCAAAGCCCTTGAATTCATCGCCCAAAGTCATGGGGACGGCATCCTGCAGCTGGGTGCGGCCCATCTTCAGGATGTCTTGGAACTCATTGCCCTTGTCCTGGAATGCGGAACGCAGGCTGTCGATGCGCACGATGAGGTCATCGATGGCAGCGTACAGGCCCAGACGGAAGCCAGTTGGGTAAGCGTCGTTGGTGGACTGGGACATGTTGACATCGTCATTGGGGTTGATGATGTCGTAGGAGCCCTTCTCCTCCCCCAAGTGCTCAAGTGCCAGGTTGGCAACGACCTCATTGGTGTTCATGTTCAACGAGGTGCCGGCACCGCCCTGGAATACATCGAGCGGGAATTGGTCCATGCAGCGACCCTCGTCCAAGATCTGGTCACAAGCCCAGATGATGGCCTCTGCCTTCTTCTTTGGCAGCACGTGCAGGCGTCGGTTGGCCATTGCGGCGGCCTTCTTGACCTTCACCATGCCGCGGATGAAGTGCGGAATGGTGTTAATGGTCACGTAGGAAATCTGGAAGTTATCCATCGCGCGGACGGTGTGGACACCAAAGTAGGCGTCAGCAGGAATTTCCAAATCACCGATCAGGTCGGTTTCCGTACGAGTGTTTTTGCTCGACGTCTTTGGTTTCTTCTGCTCAGCTACCTTTTGCTGTGCAGAATGGGTGGTCTTATCCTCCTGCTTATCCTCCGCTTGCTTTGCGGCAGACTTAGTGTCTTTTTCTTCTTTCTTAGACGACTTTGCCATGATGGCGCGGCTCCTTTGCCTGTCGAGAATGATGTCCGAGTGAATAATCTCAAGCGCCAATGGTAGCCACGTTTCGCCCCAGTTGGGACGACCAAGAATTTAATACTCCCCCTAAAAGCGGGCAATACGGAGATCGGAAGCCAAAATTGCCTCCGCACCGAGTTGGGAAAGTCGATCCATAATCTGGTTGGCTTCCTTTTGCGGAACCATCGCACGAACCGCCACCCAGTCCTGTCGCGCCAACGGTGAAACCGTCGGCCCAGTCAGGCCCGGAGTAACACCAGCTGCTTTGTCCAGATTTGCTTCCGCGATGTTGTAATCGATCATGAGGTAGGTGCGGGCGTGCAAAATACCTTGGATGCGGCCCAAGACAACCTGCTCTTCCGGCGTCACCTCTGCATCGTGGCGTTTAATGACGACAGCTTCCGAGCTGACGATGGGCTCACCAAAGGGTGCCAAACCCTGCTGTCGCAGCGTAGTACCAGTTGACACGACATCGGCAATGGCATCGGCCACACCTAAGTGGATGGATATTTCCACCGCGCCATCGAGACGGATCACATCGGCGGAAATCCCCTTCTCCGCCAAGTCCTGTCGGACCAAATTCGGGTACGACGTTGCTACGCGCTTGCCCTCAAGATGAGAGATATCCCACCCTTCTCCTTGGGGTGCGGCGTAGCGGAATGTTGAGTCACCGAAGCCAAGTGAGAGGACTTCTTTAAATTGGGCGTTGGAATCGATCGCCAAATCGCGCCCTGTGATCCCGAGGTCGAGCACGCCGCGGGCGACATAGATTGCGATATCCTTCGGGCGGAGGAAGAAAAATTCCACCCCATTGTCTAGATCCACCACATTTAGGGTTTTGGAGTGACCGCGTCCCTTGTATCCGGCCTCACCAAGGATTTCTAAAGCCGCTTCTGATAGGGAACCTTTATTTGGTACTGCAATTTTGATCATGCTGTTCTCCAGGAAGTCTGCTCCACCGCAGGTGGGCAACAAGTTATAGGTATTTATAAATATCTTCAGGCCGCAGGCCGCGCTTAATCATCATGACCTGCGTCCAATAGATAAGCTGCGACATTTCTTCCGCCAGTTCCTCGTCGGACTGGTATTCGGCGGCGATCCATACTTCGCCTGCCTCTTCGATGATCTTTTTGCCAATATGATGGGCGCCTTCTTCCAACGCCTGGACGGTCCCAGAGCCCTCGGGCTTCTGGTCTGCTTTGTTCAGTAGCTCAGCAAAAAGTGTCTCAAAATCCTTCACAGCTACCTATTGTTCCACAGGTAAGCGGTCAATGCGAAGGGTTTTATTTCATTTCCTGGATAGCCCGGAACCATTCATAGACATCTACATGGCGTGCGCCCGCAAGGTGGCGAGAATCGCGCAGCCGGGAGATCTCCACTACCCCCTCCGGTACTTCCACGCCTTCATCCTCGGGCAAACCGATAACGGTGCACCCCGCGGCAACGGCCGCGCGCATACCGGCCGGAGAGTCTTCGAATACGAGGCACTGAGCCGGATCAAGTTGAAGGCGCCGAGCCGCTTCCAAGTACATGTCCGGAGCGGGCTTGCCGGTGGGGACTTCATCACCGCAAATAGTGTCCACGAAATACTCCCGGCCTATTACCGCGATGGCTGCGTCCGCGACGTCACGATCCGTATTCGTCGTGACCATCATCGGCATGCCGTCTCGGTGCAGCGAGGTTAAAAGCTCCGGGATTCCGGGAAAGATTTCTAGGCGGCCCGCAAAAAGAGTCTTCATATAATCAAACATCTTGCGCCGGTAGGCTTCGACGTCGCCTTCGCCCAAGGAAACTCCCGCATTGGCAGCGCAAATGCGCAGCGTCGTAGGAAAGGTAGCCCCGACCGTATCCATGCGTTGCCTGGGTGTCAGGCGCTTGCCCAGCACTTCCGAAAGATAGTACGTCGCCTCACCCCACAAGGGCTCTGAGTTGGTCAAGGTGCCATCCATATCCCAGAAAATCGCCGCGGGACGGGACAAAGGCTGGGAATCACTTTCTGTGGTCATACACACTCCACCGGCTTTTCCGGCATAGAACTACGGCCCAACGGGGAGGAAATATTCGCGCTGCGCGGTGATCAATCAACGTCACCGTAGAAATTTACCCACAGTAGGCTGCAGCCGTAAAGGTTTTTAGAAGTCCAACTCGGGGATCTGTGAGAGTGCCTCATCATCGGCACCGGTAGCCGCAGAAGCGTTGTACATAAGCTCGGCGATTTCTTCCTTTTCCTCCGGCTCCACCACGGCATCGTGCTGTTTGCGATTAAAGGTAGCGATTTTTTGCACGGTCTTATTCAATACCGCGGCGAGCTGGCCGCCATCAGGATCATCTGGCAAACCGTCCAGCCCATCCAACATCTGCTCGAGATGGCCTTTAAGTTCTGGGAGCACCGCCGCATCAAACGGCGCCTCCCAGAACTCTTTTTCCTCGTCCTTGAGGTAATTGCCGGTAGCAAAGGACTTCAGATCAGCAATGAACTCATCAACGGTGGGTTGGAAATCTGCGCGAATGCTCATGCTGTCGATATTGCCCTAAGTTGGCTAAGCCCGCACGCCGAGCAGCGAATCAAGTGCGGTACGCACCAACTGCGCAGCCCCTTCCTCGTCCTCGCCACGGTCACTGCCTGCCCAATTGTCGATGGCGCGCAGCGCGGCGGGGGTATCGAGGTCATCGGCAAGCGCTTGGCGAAGCCCCGCTACCGCATCCTCCGCAGCCGACAGGGACCCAGGGGCCTCCAGGGCGGTCCGCCAGGTGGCCAGGCGGGTCTTGGCTTGGTCGAGCACCTCATCGGACCAATCCCGCTCGGCGCGGTAGTGGCCGGAGAATACGCCGAGGCGGATGGCGGAGGGGTCCTCGCCCTGTTCCACGAGCTTGTGGACGAAGACCAGGTTGCCCAGGGACTTAGACATTTTCACGCCGTCGAGGCCGATCATTCCGGTGTGGACGTAGAACTGCGCCATGCGGTCTACGCCCAAGGCGGCCTCTGCATGCGCGGCGGAAAATTCGTGGTGCGGGAACTTCAGATCGCTGCCGCCGCCTTGGATATCAAAGGTGCTGCCCAAGTAGTTGGTGGCAATGGCAGAGCACTCGATGTGCCAGCCGGGGCGGCCTGGACCGAAGGGAGACTCCCACGCCGGCTCACCTTCGCGGTGGGCACGCCAAATCAGGGCATCCATGGGGTGCTTCTTGCCTGGACGATCGGGGTCCCCGCCGCGCTCGGCAAAAAATTCCTGCATCTGTTCCATCGAGTAGTTGGATTCATAACCAAATTCCTCGGTGGCATCGATGGAGGCATATACATCCGGGTACTCAGGGTCATCGACCACGTAGGCGGCGCCGTTATCCAATAGTTTTTGCACCATGTCCACTATCTCATCGACTGCTTCCATGGCACCAATGAAGTGCTGCGGCGGAATGACCGATAAAAGCGCCATATCGGAGCGGAAAAGGTCAATCTGGGAGGTGCCGAGTTCGCGCCAATCAACGCCGTCGCGCTCCGCGCGCTCAAAGAGTGGGTCATCGACGTCGGTGATATTTTGCGCGTAATAAACCTTCTTGCCTGCATCCAAGAACTGCCGGTAAATCAGGTCAAAAGTGAGATAGGTGGCTGCGTGACCCAAGTGGGTCGAATCATACGGGGTAATGCCGCACACGTACATGGTGGCGGTATCCCCCTTTACCTGCACGGGGGCCTTGGTTTGATTCGCGGAATCGTAGAGATAGAGCTGTGCCGCATCGCCTGGGACGGGGCTAAAAGAAGGTGTTGGCCAAGAATGCATGGCACCTATACTAACGCTTCTTTATGGGTGGATTTAAATGGGCTGTAGGACTCCCAAGGCCAGCAGAATCATCACGATAATGCCTACTGGGATGCGGTAGGCCGCGAACCACGCAAAGGAGTGGTTGCCTACGAAGTTCAGCAACCACGCGATCGAGGCGTAGCCCAAGGCAAAGGCGATGCCGGTACCGACGAGCAGCTGCATACCGGAAGCGGCTTGGCCGGCCTCGGGTGCGAAGGCATCAGGAAGCGAAAAAAGCCCCGACGCCAGTACTGCCGGAATGGCCAAGAGGAAGCTAAAGCGCGTGGCCACCTCGCGATCGAGCCCCAAGAAAAGACCACCGGAAATGGTGCCGCCCGAACGTGACACGCCAGGAATCAACGCCAAGCACTGGCACAGACCCATGATGATGGCATCTTTCATCGTCAGCTCCTCAAAACCGCGCTTTTTGGAGCCGACGCGCTCTGCGGCGATGAAGACGAAGGAGAAGACGATCAGCATCGTGGCGGTGATCCACAGGTTGCGCAGCGCCCCACGAATGGCGTCTTCAAAGACCAAACCGATGACGCCGATGGGAATGGATCCGACGATGACCATCCAGCCCATGCGCCAGTCCTGCCCGTGCGAGGCGGGATTGGTCCACCCGCGGAACCACCCGGATAGGATTTGCCAGATCATCGGGGCGAAATAGACCAGCACGGCAAGCTCGGTGCCGAGCTGGATAACGGCGGTAAAAGAAGCGCCGGCGTCGTTGCCCCAAAAGAGCTCAGAAACAATGCGCAGGTGCCCCGAGGAGCTTACTGGGAGAAACTCCGTAAGGCCCTGCACAATGGATAAGACGATAACTTGTGCCCAAGAAACTGCTTCGGTCGCGGTATCAGAAATCACCCGCCATACACTACCGTCGCGCACGGCTTCGGGAAATCACAACGCGCGCTGTTAGGATAAGTATCCGTGAAATCACGATCCCGCTCCACACTCGTACTATCCAGCTTGCTAGCACTCTCCACTGCTGCGCTGGCCGCCTGCGATTCCAGCGTGGGCGTAGGCGGTGATCCCGAAACCGCGGTAAAGGGCAACGCCACCCCGGCCGCTTCTCCGAGCGACACCGATCCTGCCGGTACGGTCATCGACTTCGATGAAGACATCACGGATCTGGCCGCGGTCAAAGATACGATTGCCGTTCGCACCGCGGACCAGGTGCGCATTGGCAGCCAGGATGACTTTGCCGCCAAGAAGGCCAAGAGCATCGATGTCGATTCCACCTGCGGCGATTTGAGCTCCTCCGAATCTGGATTCGTCTTGGCTTGCCCGAATAAGGTCCTGCTTATCGATCCTTCTGCGCCGGATTCACCGGAAGAAATCAAGATGGAGGAGGACTTCCAGGTCACCGCCGCGACCCAACTTTCCACCGGCGAAGTCTTTGTCACCGCGAGCGACTCCGCTGTGGTCGGCCGGTACAAGGATGACACGCGGGACGGTGAAATCTCCGTCGAGGCCGGCTCGGACCAGATGCTCGCCGTTCCCAATGCGGATGGCGATGACGGGATTGTGCGCATTCAGCGTTCGGATTCCACGATCCAGAATATCGATTGGCCCAATGACCGCGCCGGCGGCCGGTTGCGCGCTGGCCAGGGTGTCGGCCAAATCGCGGTGGGTAATAACGGCGTCGTGCTCGCCTCCGATACCGAGGGCGGCCGGATCGCAGTCTATACTTCCGATGACGTCGTCCGCCTGCACCAATACGGCGTGGTCGACGGTACCCCGTGGGCGGTGGCCTGGGATGACTCGCGCGAGCTCGCATGGGTCACCACCACCGATAACAACATCGCACACGCCTATTCCATTGACAAGGGCGTTCCCGAATCCCGCGGCGAGATTGCCACGCTTGCCGATGCCCAAAATATTTCCGCTCTTTCCAATGGCACCATCGTGGTTGCCTCCGCATCCGGCCAGGGGCTGCAGTTCGTGGCGGATCCACACCTGACAAAGGCAAAGGAGTCTTAATCCATGGTTTCGACCTTCGATTCGCTGCGCAAAGGCGCCTATCAGCTGGCGCTGCGCGGGATGTTTCGCTTAAGCCCCGAGCGCATCCACGGCATTATCAACTCTGGCCTCCACGGTCTGCACGCGGCAGGGCCTGCCAATCGCGCGCTTGGCCGCATCCTGCCGGTCAACGATCCGGTCTTGACACAGGAAGTATGCGGGATCACCTTCCCACGCCCGCTTGGCCTGGCGGCTGGGTTTGATAAAAACGCCGCTGCCGCCGATGCCTGGTCGCCGCTTGGTTTCGGCTACGCCGAACTGGGCACCGTCACGGCGCAGGCGCAGCCGGGCAACCCGACTCCCCGCCTCTTCCGCCTCAAACAAGATTCCGCCATCTTAAACCGGATGGGTTTTAATAATGAGGGCGCTGCCGCCGTAGCAGAAAACCTGCGCAAGCGCCGGTACAACGACGTCATCGGTATTAATATCGGCAAAACCAAGATCACACCGGCAGAACGCGCCGTGGATGATTACCGCCGCTCCGCTTCCGTTTTAGGCGGTCTGGCGAACTACCTGGTGGTCAATGTCTCCTCCCCCAATACTCCCGGGCTGCGGGACCTGCAGGCGGTCGAATCGCTTCGCCCCATCCTGCGCGCCGTGCAAGAATCCACCGATGTTCCCGTCATGGTCAAAATCGCGCCGGACCTATCGGATGCCGATGTCGATGCCGTCGCCGATCTCGCCGTGGAACTGGGCCTTGCCGGCATCGTCGCCACCAATACCACCATCTCCCGCGAGGGACTGAATACTCCCCGCGCGGAGGTAGAAGCCCTTGGCGCCGGTGGAATTTCCGGCCCACCCGTAGCCGAGCGCTCCTTAGAGGTGCTCCGCCGACTTAACGCGCGCGTGGGCTCGCAGCTTGTTCTGATTTCCGTCGGCGGGATTACCACCCCGGAGCAAGCGTGGGAGCGGATTGCCGCCGGTGCCAGCCTCCTCCAGGGCTATACCGGCCTTATCTACGGTGGTCCGGACTGGATTCGGGATATTCACAGGGGCATCGCCAAGCAAATTCGCGCCCATGGCCTGAACAATATTTCTGAGGCCGTAGGCTCCAATCTGCCGTGGAAGGCGATAAACTAGCAGCCCACCAGATAGCACAATGCCACGTGTATAAACACGTGGCATTGCTTGTTTGAAGGGCTGCTTAAGAGGTCGCCATGACGCTGCGCCGCAAAATTAAGGCACAGATGGCGGACATGCCGGCATAAAAGAGCAGCCAATACTGCTGCTGAATCAGAAGTTCGTGCTGCGGCAGAAAGCGGCTAGCAATGATCAAGGCCACCGCCACTGCCAGGGCGATAATCTGCGCGCGACTACCGGCATGCTCCTTGCTCATCGTGCTGAATGCACCCACCATCACCGCAGCGATAATGATCGCGAGGTTGCTGTAGGTCCAGACAAAGGGTGCGCCCCATCCATCGCTAAAAACGGAGATGAGGGCGAATAGGACCAGCACAAAAGCGACGACCAAAAAAGCGCCGCCCACCCGCAGCGCTGCGGGTGGGGTCACTGGGTTTTTAGGAGCGGAACTCGCCATTACTTGGCCTCGTACCAGCCCCAAAGGATTGCCCGGCCCAATGCGTGGAAGTGCAGGTTGAAGCCGAGGACGGTCGGGGAAGAATCCGGATCGATATCAAGGGTTTCTACGTCTACGGCGTGGACCGCGTAGAGGTAGCGGTGCGGCGCGTGGCCGGCCGGTGGGTTGGCACCAAAATGGGTGCGGTTGCCGGAATCATTGCGCAGGCTAACAACACCGTCGATGCCAAGGTCCTCTGCCGCGCCGGCATTGGTGGGCAGCTCGGAGACATCGGTGGGGATATTAAAAGCGGCCCAGTGCCAGAAACCGGAGGCAGTCGGTGCATCTGGGTCAAAGCAGGTCACCGCCAAAGACTTGGTTCCCTCCGGCAGTCCGGACCATGCCAGCTGTGGGGACACGCTTTCCGGCGCGCGGTGCTTTTCTGGGATCTCATCGCCTTCTACCAAGTCGGTAGAAGACAGCCCGAAGCTGGGGAGATCGCGCAGCGGAGCGTAGGGGTCAGGTCCGGGGAATCGAGTGTCATCTGCATAAGAAGTCATGTACCCCTTTGTACCGCAGATCACACGCGCTTGTCGATGCCCCTCCCACTCACCCCACAACCGTGTGGCTGGTGTCAGGCCGTGCTCCTATCTAGGCGCTGCGGCCTACCAAGTTACAAGGATGTATTTCCCCGCCTTGAAATCGTGCGGTTTATGAGGATTTACCTGGCGATTTGTATTCCGGTAGCGGAACACGATAAAGTTTCGGGGTGCCCAACCGAGAGGTTGTAAACACCCTGCCCGGGTGGCGGAATGGCAGACGCGCTAGCTTGAGGTGCTAGTGTCCTATTAACGGACGTGGGGGTTCAAGTCCCCCTCCGGGCACGCTGTGAAGTCTCGAGACATCGTTCCTATGGTGTCTCGAGATTTTTCTTTTTTGCGGTGCCCAAAAATGTTCAAAACTTTAGGATCTTTGTGGCTTAATTTCCCGATTCATGGATCGTCGACGCCCGATGGAATCTGCCCGGGCGAAGTACTGTTCGGTGCGGAATGTAAGCCTTCGATGCAGGTTCTGCGGGCGCCAAAACTTTGCGACGAGGCACTTTTGAGCCTCTCGCGTGCCTGCTATCTTCGGTGGAAGCTGAGCTTAAGGTACGTGTAACTAGCTGCTTGACGTTAACGCACTATGACCTTGTTGGAACGATGTCTCGAGACATTCCTTTTTGCCCAGTTGGGGCATTTTCATCCACGGGTTGTCTGCCGGATCGATGTGGTGAGACATTCTTGCAGGACGAACCGGAACGATCTCATGAGACATGCGGAACGATGTCATGGAACCAGACACCCCTCCGGGCACGCTGTGAAGTCTCGAGACATCGTTCCTATGATGTCTCGAGATTTTTCTATAAGTACAGCTCTTTTCTATCAGCCCGGCCAAGCCGACTACGATACAAACGCATGACCACTTTCCGGGATTGGATACGCAGCTTTGGTAGCTTCTGCGTTCAACTCACCCACTCAGCTTGGGGCTCAATCCGTGCGTGGTCACCGCGACGCTGGATACTCATCATCGCGCTCGCACTTGCTGGAGCAGCGCTTTTTATCTGGCTCGACATTCCCGACCTCTCCCAGATGCGGGCCGCCGCTGCCCGCCTTGGCGCGTGGTTTCCGGTCGCCTTCACGCTAGGTTATGTCATATTTACGCAATTTCCCCTGCCCCGAACCATCTGGACGGTTGCAGCGGGTATCCTTTTCGGTCCTTGGCAGGGCCTTGCTATCTCGCTGCTCGCGCTCACCATCTCGGCCGTATTATCGTTGCTGATTGTGCGCCGCCTGCTCGGAGAATGGATGAGGCCGCATCTTGCCCATCCCGCGGTTTATACCATCAATACCCACCTGGAGCGGCGCGGTTGGCTGGCCATCGCTTCCCTGCGCATGGTGGCGGGAGTGCCCTTCAGCCTTCTCAACTATGTCGCCGCGCTTACCCCCATCAGCGTTTCGCACTTTACGGTCGCTACGTTGGTCGGCTCGATTCCCACCACGGTCATCGGTGTCTTTTTCGGCGATGCGCTTACTGGCACGGCCAGTCCCGGGATCATCGTTGCCTTTATCGTCTTTGCCCTCGCCGGTATCGGCGGGCTTGTGCTCGATTCGCGCCTGCCAACTCCCGTCCAGTCAAGGTTAAGCGGTAGACTGTAACGAACTGCTCGCAATAAAGGAGGATCCTCGTGCTCGCTGTCCATGCCCGCTACCGTGGGCGTTCCGTGCGCCGCGCTGAGCTCGTACAGCGCTCGGCCGCCGCGCTATCCACCCTCGAGGGCGTCGGCGAGTTTCACGTCCTTGGCGTCGAGGATATTTGCGCCGTGGTCGACTCCGCCACCGCAGTGTGTGAGGTCGTCATGGCCTTGCTTGCCGATGGCGACTGGGCCATCGGCATCGGCATCAGCCCTGGCAACCAGGCAGACGAAGAAAGCGCGCGCCACGTGGCTACCGCGGCGCTCAAAAATTCCGCGCGCATGGGGCAGGTCTACACCAAGCTCAATAAGCGCGGCCGTTCTGCGGAGGCGAGTGATATCGCCGCCGCCTTCGCGCTCATTGGATACGTGCTCAATAAGCGCACCATCGAGGGCCGCGAGGCAACCTCCCTTGTAAGGGCGGGGCTCAATCAAAATGAGGCCGCAGAAGAATTGGGAATTTCCAAACAGGCGATGTCCCAAAGGCTGCAAGCCGCGGGCTGGAGCGCCGAGATGGCCGGGTGGCAATTGGCGGTCAACCTCATTGAACGCGCCAATCTAGCCTAGGCCGAGAAAGCGTCGCTTACTGGGGCTTAGACAAGGTCTGATTTGCGCAGTTCAGGCGTGGTCACAAAATCCACCAGGCGCTCGACCGCACCAATCAGGCTCGAGTCTAAGTCCCTGAAGGAATGGACCGCGTTATAAACGTGGCGCCACCCATCGGAGGGATCGGACCACCCCACGCGGCGGCAGATTCCGGTTTTCCAATCTTCACCCCGCGGTACCTCCGGCCATGCTTGCAGGCCTACCCGTTGCGGTTTTACTGCCGCCCAAATATCCACGAAGGGATGGCCGGTGACTAGAACGTGCTCCCCCACAGACTCGGTCATTCGCGTTTCTTTCGACCCTTTGACCAGGTGGTCCGCGAGCACGCCGACCCGGCGGCCGGGGCCAGGCTGAAATTCGGCGAGCCTTTCTTCGAGGTTGTCTAAGCCCTCCAGGTATTCCACGACCACGCCTTCTACGCGTAGATCGTGCCCCCATACCTTTTCCACAATGGCGGCATCGTGGACGCCTTCGACCCAAATGCGTGATGGCGCTGCCACCTTGGCCTCTACGTTTTCTACCCGCCTAGAGCCCGAGTTTGATTTGCGGGGTGCTTGCTTGGGCACGTACCTCGTAAGCGTCACCGGCTGACCTTCTACCAAGAATCCGCCTTTAATGAGGTTAAATACTCGCTCGACGCCGTGGCGGTCTTCTAGCCGTACGACCTCACCAAAGACGGTCTTATCCACGCCTAAAACGGCGCCCACAAAGTCATCACCGCGCACTTCTACCACCATGCCCGGTTCTGCGGGCACTTCTGGGTACTGGGTGGGCTTGCTGCGTCGGTGCCCAGCAAAAATATCTCCGCCATAAGGATCTAAACTCATGGCCCGATAGTCTATCTACTACACTTGCTCGCCATGGATATGCGCGCCGAAGTCTGGTCCCCTCTCCAAAACTCTGCCATCTGGCTAGCTGCGTGGTTGTGGGGACATGAGACAACAGATGAGCTGCTCGATGCCCTGACAGAGCTGGGCGGGCGCCCCGAATGCTTGGATGAATCTCCCTTCATCGATTTGCTCGCCTTGCTGCGCGCCGAAACGAAGGAGCTCACTTCTCAGCCAGGCGCGGGCGGGGAGCCTCTTCTCCGGCTTATTTTATCTGGCCCGGGTGAAGCGCCGGCGCTTCCCGCAGGATCAGAATCTGCCCGTGCGGCCGCGCAAAGTTCAGCGGGCGCCATCGTTGTGCGCACCAACGATCCGGAAGTTTCGCTCGTCCTTGTCCCCCATCCCCATCGAGCTCACACGGCATGGCAGGTGATTCGTGAGGATCAGCCGCCACCTTCACCGGCATGGCTGAGCCCCGGCGAAGCGGATGCCTTGTTAACTAAGGCGACGGATGAATCCGCCGATCTCATTACGGTCACCGGCTACCAGTCCACCGCGCTGACTAATCCCCGGCTCACGGTGGGGACCCTGAGCGATTTTTATGACACGCCCGGCCTGCCACCGGCCACCCCGCCCCGGGCTGCGAAACTCTTTGCTCGCGCGGACCGCGTTGCCGCGATCATCGAAACCGTCACGGATAGGATCAACGATCACAGCCTCGATCCGCAGCTCCCCCGCTTATGGCGCCATATCCGGCAAGCGCGGATGACGGCAGTGGCTTATTCAGCAGCGGAATTCGCTCGCTAGAACAGGCCCGCCCAGAGTACTTTTAGTGGGCGCGAATATCGCAGCAGCCTGCAGCGCAGGGCGCGCCGTTGGTGGTACACCCTTGTACGGTGACATTCCCGCTGGTCTCCCACGGTTTCCCCTGTTCGAGTTCTTCCACCAGATCCACGACCATGTCCGCAAACCGCTGGGAGGGGCCAGCGGTACGGGCGCGCTCGACCTGTACTCCCATCTCATCGGCGGCAGCTTGCAGTTCAGAGTCCAAGTCCCAGATGACCTCCATGTGATCGGAGATAAAACCGATGGGGCACACCACTACGGCGCCTACCCCGTCTTTTTCATGAAGTGCGGTGGTGTGGTCAACGATGTCCGGCTCCAGCCACGGCGTCTTCGGGTTACCGGAGCGCGATTGCCACACCAAGTCGTAATCCGAAATTCCGACGCGCTCGGCCACTAAGCGGGAGGCTTCGGCTACTTGCCGGGAATAAAGGTTCTTGTCCCCGTCTGCACCACCGACATTATCGTGTGCATTCGGCACCGAGTGGGCCGTAAACAGCATGCGCGCGCTGCCCGTTTTCTCGACGGGTATACGCCGCCAGGCCTCGGCGACGGCATCGGCCATCTCCGCGATGAACTTGGGATGATCATAAAATTGTCGAATCTTGGTGAACTCGATTTCTGGCAGACCATTATCCGCAAGGTGTTGCCGCATCGCAGCAATGTCTTCATCGTATTGCCGGCACGCCGAGTAGCCACCCCAAGCGGAGGTGGCGAAGACGGCCACCCTGCGAATCCCTTCTTCCGCCATCTTCTCTGCGGTAGCTGTGGCAAAGGGGTGCCAGTTCCGATTGCCAAAATAAACCGGCAGATTATGTCCGCGTTTTTTCAGCTCGCCTTCGACGTTACTGATAATCTCCCGGTTCAGGCCGTTGATCGGGCTTACCCCGTCAAAGTGGTAATAATGCTCGCCCACTACTTCTAAGCGCTCGCGCGGAATTCCGCGGCCCCGCGTCACGTTCTCTAAAAACGGAACGACCTCCTCATTTCCTTCCGGGCCACCGAAAGAAAGAACGAGGAGGGCGTCGAAATTTTGGGCAGGATGCTGTGCGTCAGTCATGCCCTAAATAGTAGCAACCACAAGGCTGAGAATTAGAGAAGGCGCACGACCTCCGGGGTCGCACCAGCCCAGCGCACAGGGGAGACCTGTACATTCTGGCCAGACTGCGGGGCCTCAATCATTTTGTCATTGCCCAAGTAGATCGCAACGTGCTGGCTGCCGCCGGCGCCGTAGAAGATGAGGTCGCCGCGCTGCAAGTTGTCGCGCGAGACCTTATTGCCCATTTGGTACTGCGCACCGGAGTAGTGCGGAAGGTCCAAACCGGCCGCGGCGAACGCGTACTTAGTCAATCCAGAACAATCAAAACCGCTCCGTCCGTAGTCACCAAAGCTATCGGCGATGCCGCCGTCCCGGAGGCCGCCAGTTGGGCCATTGTTGTCGCCACCGCCCCACACGTATGGGGTTCCGATGACAGATTCTGCGCGAGCGATCACCGCCTCAATCTGGCTGCTATTGCCCGGAGCAGGGTTAGATGGCGCTCCAGGCCCTTGACCGGTGGCGGAAGGATCAGTGCTTGCCGATGGCGCCGTATTCGGGCTGCCAATGCCCAACAGGTCTGCAGATCCGTCCATCAGTGCCCGCATATCGTCTTGATCAACGGCTGCGGCGAGATCGCCTGCGATGTCCATAACATCCGATGCCGAGGAACCGGTACCGTAGTCCACCGTGTTAAAAGACGGCGTTGCTCCTTGATTAAGTGCGGTGCCGAACTCCGCCTTCGGGGTGGCCGCGTCCGCCTGCCCCTCTACGACGGCGTCATCGTGCGTCACCTCAGGAAGCGCAGTTTCATCCGGAACAATCTCGTCGGTAAAGTTTTGAGCCTTGTCCTTATTCAAGCCTTGCGGCTTGACGGTATCGCCGGAAAGCGCATCCGCACCTACCCTAAAGTCAAGGTTTTTATCTTGATTTTGTACCTTTGGAAGGTCGCCCTGCTGGGTCACTTCCACCGCCTGCTGCTGGTGGGCAAAAGAGGCCTCAGCGAAGTTGCGGGTGGCATTCATTTGAGCCTCCCGCTGGGCTAAGTTGCGGCGGTGCTCGACCATTGCCGATTCGGCTGCACGCTTTTCAGCATAAGCTTGGTCAAGCTCTGCCGCGTCGTCCGCAACCGCAGGATCAGCCGAAAGCTGGGCGATGCGCTCCGTCGCGGCCGCCGCTTGCTCCTCCGCCTGGTCGAGCAGCTGGCGCAGCTGATCTACGTCCCGCTGCTGAGCATCAACGTTGGATACGGCGCGGGCAATGGAGTCATCTGCATCGGTGCTTGGAACTTCTTCAACCGCACCGGCCTGGGCGGGATCGAGGAGCTCATCTGCTCCGGCAGGAGCGATGGACGTCAGGGGCGATAGCGCTGCGACACCTATGACTGCAGCGATAGTTGCACGAACATGTCGGATGCGCGGTAGACGAATGGTGGCCACTGGAATTCTCCTTGTTTGGACCACCTCCCTTTTAAAGAATGGGACGCAATGTGCCGCACTTGGGCATAGGAATGCCCGAGACACTGAAGCTTGCGCATTTCGCACAGCAGCAAGCCCAGAGTCTTCTTTGCGATATTCCGAATCCGATAGCTCACACCCAAAGGCTTATGGGCTTATGGGTATGCGTTATCGCCCTGGCAGCCCGCGGCCCCAGGATGTACATGGCACATGAGCCCGAAAATTGTAGAGACTTCACCTAGGGAGTGCGCACGTCAATTAAAGCTCTATGCAACTGATGCTTGAGCTCAGTAGCCTCACGTCACGCTGTCCAACAATCGCTACTATTTCCCCATACCAGCGACAAGGATGGTGCATTTTCTCCACGTGTCCTACGCGGTTCATTGTGAACGTGAGCGCTCTAACGCTACTGGGAGCATTTACAACTCTCCCATCGCAGTGCCAATCTCAGATTGGCGCATCGTCATCGAGCTCCCCTTGTGACGTGCAGTGAATTTAGGTAGCTGGCAGAGTCCAGACCCTTTCGCACGCTGCGCTGCGCACAGTGAGAACTGCCCTATGATCCTTGGCACGACTCGCCGCGGCGCAGTGGAGGTACAGCTTTATGCGTGTACCCATTCGTGCGAGGGCAAGTGGCCACAAACCATGAACAGGCCACACGATGCTGGCCCTAGTGTGATTCCGGTTCCCTCATTCTCTCATTCTGCACGTACCCGACTGCGCTTCTCAGCGAACCTCGTATCTGGATTCCGATTGACCGGGAATCCACTATCGAAGGGCTCGACAAAGAACCACACCCGCATACCCACACGATGGAGCTCTAGCGAACTCGTCTCACCACTTTTAAGGAAGGTGGGTTGATGTTTATTTTTCGAACATTGTCGTCGCTCAAGTGAAAAGTTTTTCTACTCTCCCGTTCGAGAGTTCCCTCGTGGTTCATTGACTTCCAAGAACCGCCAATTCCTCGATTCCCGCGAGGCGTGCTTCCCCACATACCCGTGCGAATCTTCAATTGACCGTCAAGGCTAAGCCCATGAACTCAAGAAGATATTCACGTCTCTTGAGTCGACACTCGAACCATACGTCACGACACGCCCTTTTCGCACACATTCCACTTAATTACGTGGAGTCAAGTTAAACCACATGACGCAACATTCGTACCTAACCTGCAATAATTTTGTTACCACCCCGTTATTGTGATGTTCGCCACTTTGGTTTTTATATTCCGAGGGCCGTGCGTCATGAGTCGCAACCAAATCGGGGTCATTTCACCGCAGTAGAACCACTCCCCCAGTGAAAATCAACCACTAAGCCTTTACTTTTGCCCCTCCCCCGCTCCCCTGACACTTTTAAGCAATGGGAGTTTTCTTCATTCGCAACGATCCGGAGTCGCCCAAGGGCCGCCCATAAAGGACCGATGGATTACGCCAATGCCTGAACATCATTTTCCATAAATCTCAGGGTAGGCACCGCGAGTTCCTTCGGTGCGGTGCGCCACGACGCTCTTGCAGCCGTAAAATTTAGCTCGCTTCGGCGGATGGTTTTGGGGCGCGCCGAGCGCGGAAGACGGAAAATTTTCTTCCACTTTTTCGAACAAACATAGTTAGAAGTTGGATACGCTTGGACGCCTTGATGCGTCCGCTCTCTCCAGATCGCGCCCCCTTAATGGCCGCTACTTATCCCCGAATTTCGCGATGATGGGAGGCACGCCAATAACTTAAGCCGCCGAAAAGGAGGGCGAGTATGGCGACGACGGCGACGACGGCGACCATCGGAAAGCTGCTTTGCTCAAGCCCTGCATAGTACTGCTGCACAAGATCGACTTGGTTCAGTCCTGGCCTTAATTGCGCTTGGGAAGATTCAATATCCGCACGGCTATAGTTCTCGCTAACCGAGGAGACATGGCGCGGGGTCTGCACGATGACGGTGTGCAGATTGGTAGCATCATAAAGCTCTTGTGCAATGTCGCGCGCGTCGGCGGCCTTGAAAACAGAAACATCGACCACGGCAATCCCGTCGCCCTCACGCAGTTGCTCGGCGACGTGTGCATTTAGCTGAGCATCCGATTCCAGCGAGGGTGCAGAATAAGCTACGCCGTCCTGCTTGAGCTGCTGAGCCAACTGCGGGACGTCCACTTCACCCGGAACCATTCAATCCTCTTCCCTCTTCTTAATTATTGCCGGGGCTCGTGCACCCGAGATCGGGGGTTATGCCTTGCGCATATTCCTTGGTCTTTCTTCATTAAAGATAAAGGTTACCGCCGCCGCCTACACAGTAAACGCGCCGAGTACGGCAAAAAGCTTTAAACAGAACGCTTGTCCCGTTACAATTGGAGCAACGGAAGGTTTTTACCTCTACAATAAATAGGTGAACCATCGCGTTCTTTGCCGTCTTTGGCACTGCGGGCCCCATGGCTTCGTCTCGACCACTATGTGGTCGCGCACCTTTTGCTTATCCCGCATCTCCAGCAGGCGGCGAGTACAAAACAGAACAGACTGTTTATTAACAAGGAATGGAGCTCCCTGTGACTGAAAGCTTGAACTCCTTCGATGCCAAGAAGACCCTTGATGTCAACGGCAAGTCTTACGACTACTTTGACATCAACACGGTTCCTGGCATGGAGAAGTTGCCGTACTCCCTCAAGGTGCTGGCAGAAAACCTGCTGCGCAATGAGGACGGCAAGAATGTAAACGAGGACCACATCAAGGCCCTCGCCAATTGGGATCCAAAGTCTGAGCCGGATACTGAAATCCAGTTCACCCCAGCCCGCGTCCTCATGCAGGACTTCACCGGTGTTCCCTGTGTCGTCGACCTCGCAACCATGCGTGAAGCCGTGTCCGCTCTTGGCGGTACGCCAGACCAGGTTAACCCGCTGAACCCGGCCGAGATGGTTATTGACCACTCCGTCATCGTTGAGGCCTTTGGTTCCACCGACGCTCTTGAGAAGAACGTTGAAATCGAGTACCAGCGCAATGAAGAGCGCTACCAGTTCCTGCGTTGGGGTGCTGAGAACTTCTCCAACTTCCGCGTTGTTCCTCCGGGAACCGGTATTGTCCACCAGGTCAACATCGAGTACCTGTCTCGCGTTGTCTTTGACAACGAGGGTCTTGCATACCCGGATACCTGTATCGGTACCGACTCCCACACCACCATGGAAAACGGCCTGGGCATCCTGGGCTGGGGCGTTGGCGGCATCGAGGCAGAGGCTGCCATGCTTGGCCAGCCGGTATCGATGCTCATCCCAAAGGTCGTCGGATTCAAGCTCACCGGCGAAATCCCGACCGGCGTTACCGCAACTGACGTCGTCTTGACCATTACGGAGATGCTGCGTGAACACGGCGTTGTCCAGAAGTTCGTAGAGTTCTACGGCAACGGCGTCAAGTCCGTCCCGCTGGCTAACCGCGCTACCATCGGCAACATGTCGCCAGAGTTCGGTTCCACCGCGGCCATCTTCCCCATCGACGAAGAGACCACCAAGTACCTCGAGCTCACCGGTCGCCCGCAGGAGCAGATCGACCGCGTCGAGCAGTACGCCAAGGCCCAGGGCATGTGGCTGGCAGAGGACACTCCGGAGCCGGAGTACTCCGAGTACATCGAACTCGACCTATCCACCGTTGAGCCATCCATCGCTGGTCCGAAGCGCCCGCAGGACCGTATCCTCCTTTCGGAGGCCAAGGAACAGTTCCGTAAGGCCCTGTCCAACTACACCACCGACGAGGTATGCGTGGATGACTCCTCCGTTGAGGCAAAGCGCATGTCCGCTGAGGGCGGCGCGGCTGGCGAAGAGGACGTCACCGGTGGTTTGAACAAGTCTCGCGAGGGCCACGGCGAATCCGCCGCCGCTGGTGCTAAGGGACGCCACTCCAACCCAATCACCGTTGAACCTGATAACGGCGGTGAGTACACCCTTGACCACGGCATGGTGGCAATTGCCTCCATCACCTCCTGCACCAACACCTCCAACCCATCCGTCATGGTGGGTGCAGGTTTGATTGCACGTAAGGCCGCCGAAAAGGGCCTGCGCTCCAAGCCATGGGTTAAGACCATTTGTGCACCTGGTTCCCAGGTTGTCGATGGCTACTTCCAGCGCGCAGACCTCTGGAAGGACCTCGAGGCTATGGGCTTCTACCTGTCCGGCTTCGGCTGCACCACCTGTATTGGTAACTCCGGCCCACTGCCAGAGGAAGTCTCTGCAGCCATCAATGAGAACGACTTG
The DNA here is from genome assembly GCF_030227355.1 of Corynebacterium sp. MSK310. NCBI lineage: Bacteria > Bacillati > Actinomycetota > Actinomycetes > Mycobacteriales > Corynebacteriaceae > Corynebacterium > Corynebacterium sp. MSK310. The sequence goes on along the minus strand of NZ_JASPFZ010000001.1, from coordinate 392,303 downwards.
GCAGCTACCGCAGTTCTGTCCGGTAACCGCAACTTCGAGGGTCGTATCTCCCCGGACGTCAAGATGAACTACTTGGCATCCCCAATCATGGTCATCGCCTACGCTATTGCCGGCACCATGGACTTCGACTTCGACAACCAGCCGCTGGGCCAGGACGAAGACGGCAACGATGTCTTCTTGAAGGACATCTGGCCTACCCCGCAGGAGATTGAGGACACCATCCAGTCCGCTATCTCTCGCGAGATGTACGAGGCTGACTACGCCGACGTCTTCAAGGGCGACGACGCATGGCGCAACCTGGATGTCCCAGAGGGCGAGACCTTCGAGTGGGATGAGGACTCCACCTACATCCGCAAGGCTCCATACTTCGAGGGCATGCCGACCGAGCCGGACCCAGTTGAGGACATCAAGGGCGCTCGCGTTCTTGCGAAGCTTGGCGATTCCGTCACCACCGACCACATCTCCCCTGCTTCTGCCATCAAGCCGGGCACCCCGGCCGCGCAGTACTTGGATGAGAACGGCGTTTCCCGCTCTGACTACAACTCCTTGGGTTCCCGCCGCGGTAACCACGAGGTCATGATGCGCGGTACCTTCGCTAACATCCGCCTGGCCAACCAGCTGGTGGACGAGACCGGTGGATACACCCGCGACTTCACCCAAGAGGGTGCACCGCAGGCATACATCTACGATGCATGCGAGAACTACAAGGAAGCCGGCATCCCACTGGTCGTTATCGCTGGTAAGGAATACGGCACCGGTTCTTCCCGTGACTGGGCTGCAAAGGGCACCAACCTTCTGGGTGTAAAGGCAGTTATCACCGAGTCCTTCGAGCGCATCCACCGCTCGAACCTCATCGGTATGGGCGTTATCCCGCTGCAGTTCCCTGATGGCGAGTCTCACGAGTCCCTGGGTCTGGACGGTACGGAGACCTTCGACATCGAAGGCATCACCGAGTTCAACGACGGTTCCATCCCGAAGACCGTTCACGTCACCGCTACCAAGCAGGACTCTGACGACGCCGTCGAGTTCGACGCTAACGTACGTATCGACACCCCGGGTGAGGCAGAGTACTTCCGCCACGGCGGTATCCTGCAGTACGTGCTGCGCCAGATGGTGAAGAACTAAGCCACTTAATGCGACGGAAAAGTACTAAGCTTTTTGGGCTTAGTGCTCGTCGCTGAGCTTGAAGACGCGGGGTCGCACCGCTCTCTCCCGTAGAGGGCTCTGCGGCCCCGCGTTTCTTTATTGTCGTTCTATGTTCGTTTCAGAACATACTTAACTTGAAGTATTAATCATTCCTAAAAGGAGACGACCTCACTATGCCAATCGTGAGTGAATCTGAGTTAAATCGGCGGCGGCACGAAATTCTCGTTGGGGCTCGCCGGTGCTTTGCCGAACATGGCTATGAGGGCGCGACTGTCCGCCTCTTAGAACAAGCCACCGGGAAATCACGCGGCGCCATTTTTCACCACTTTGGGGACAAGGAATCTCTATTTCTTTCCCTAGCACGCGAAGATGCCGCACGCCAGGCAGAAGTAGTGGCTAATAATGGCCTCGTCGAGGTCATGCGTGAAATGTTGCGTCACCCAGAACGCCACGATTGGCTTGCCACGCGTCTAGAGATCACTTCTCTATTGCGCACTGACCCCTCGTTTGCCGCGCGGTGGAAAGAACACCAGTCCATTCGTGACGAGGCTATCCGCGCCCGACTTGCATCCAACGCAGAGCAAGGCCGGCTGCGAGATGACGTGGATATAGATACCCTGGTGAGCTATTTGGAAACCTTCATGGATGGGTTTATTAATAGGCTCGCCTTAGGGGATACGGATGGCCTGGAGCGTGTCCTCGATCTGGTGGAGCAATCGATCCGGAGTTCTAGCTCGCCACAGCGCTAAATGAGCCCATTACGTTGTTAGCAGTACCGCTTGAGGTCACCCAGGATTCGTAGCTCTGCCCCTGTGCAGGGGCAGGTTATGTTTGTCTGCGTTCTGAAGTGCCCCGAGTTTTGTTCCTAGGCATTTGCCTTGATTTCTATTATTCCCTGTTGCGGGTTCTTTTTCCACAATTCGGTTTCCACCTCGGCTGGGGTTCGGTATCCCAGGCTTTGGTGGAGCCTTACCTCGTTCCACCATGACACCCACTCAAATGTGGCGATTTCTACCTCGATAACGTCATTCCACCTGCGAGTATGGATCAGCTCGCCTCTTGTAGGAGCCGTTAACGTTTTCAGCTAGAGCATTGTCATAGGAGTCGCCAACTGTCCCAGTAGAAGCAGTGATCCCGTGTTGGGAAAGGCGCTCGTTGTAGACAATGCTGACGTACTATAAGCCGTGATCCGAATGGTGAATAAGGCCTGTTGTTTCCCTCGCGCTCACAATCGCTTGGTTGAGTGCTTGCAGCGGTAATGCCTGAAGTGCGCATCGAGTCCGATAATGCCCATCCGACGATCCGCCGGGAGTAAACGTCAGTGACAAATGCGGTGTACACAAAGCCTTTCTTCGTGCGCGCGTAGGTAATGTCGGCCACCCACAGCTTGTTCGGGCCTTGGGCTTTGAATTCACGCTCGACCAAGTCTGGGCGCAGATCCGACACGTTGAGGTGTGCGCGTTGTGATTGGTGATCTGCCTTTGCCTGTGCCAGAAACACCAGCCAGGCGCATCAGCCGGGTGGTTTGCTCACGGCCGATATCTATTCCGTCACGGTCAAGCGCATGCCACATCTTCCGCACACCGTAGACACCGTCATTATCCCGATGAATGGCACCAATGCGTTCAATCAGCACAACCGTCACGAAGGCGACGAGCGCTTAAGCCCTCGGGCTTTGGACTGGCGATAACCACGCGCGGTGATGAACCCACCAGCCCGGTTATTTTTCAACGCCAGTGCAGATGAACTCGACAGAGAAACAATCCCGGTATTTATCGATGAACCGGATCATAACCGGGGCTTGGGGCCTGGTCGTGAGGCGAAAAAAGCTGACGCGGCCTTCAGCAACTCGTTGGTATCTCGAAGCTCTTGATTTTCGCGGCGTAGCCACGCGTTTTCGGCGGCCAAATCTTCAGGCACAGGTTCTGGGGTGTTTCCCACGCGGCGGGCAGGCTTAAGTCCATTGACGAGCCGTGTGCCATGAAACCCCCAACTTTGGAGCTACTGCCTGGCATGCGGCTTGCATCGACATATTTTCCGCCAAGATGCGGTCTTCCACGAGACGGACCACACGGTCCTTTGCATCCTGGTCAAATTTTCTTGGCATGTTCCAGATTTTCCCATCTACTCAAACGGAACAAAACCTGGGACACTTTGAAGCATCCTGGGTTTAGTTCCTACCTCTGCTAAGGAAGGATTGGCACTATGCCCAGAAAGTATTCCGCCGAATTCAAGGAGAAGGCGGTCCATCAAGTCCTAGAGATGGTCCGTCTGGAGTCCTGCTCACGGCAACGCGCGTACGAGGAAGTCGTTGAGCTCCTTGGCGTGTCCCACTACACGTTACGCGCCTGGTACCGCGACAGCCTCGCCCATGAGCAGACGACACCAACAGATGGCGAAACCATGGAAGAAGAGCTCAAGCGTCTGCGCCGGGAAAACCGCGAGTTGAAACGAGCAAACGGGATTCTTAAGACTGCTTCGGCTTTTTCGCAGCGGAACTCGACCGACCCACGACCAGATGATCTCCTACATCGACGAGTACAAGGAGCAATTTGGGGCCCGGGGCCATCTGCCGTGTTCTGAAACAAGCAGATCGTGGATTCATTACCTCCCGCGGCTACCGTAAAGCCACCACCCGCGCCCCAAGCGCCAGGGCCTTAAGCGATAGCCTTATCATCCCAAAGATACAGCGCGTCCATGCGGAAAACTTCTCGGACTACGGTATTCGCAAGATGTGGCACGCCATGAACCGTGAAGGCTTTCATATCGGCCGCGACAAGACCGCACGCCTGATGAAACTTGCAGGTGTGTCCGGTCGACGACGTGGACAAACCCCGGTCACCACGATCAGCCCTAAAGTTCCGGATCATCGTCCGGACCTTGTGCAGCGACACTTCCGGGCAGCAGCACCTGGGCGACTTTGGGTCGCCGACATTACCTATGTTCGCACCCTCTCAGGATTTGCGTACACCGTATTTGTCATTGACGTCTGCAGCAGCAAAATAGTCGGTGTTGCCACCCGCTCTACGATGCGCACCGATGCGCTGCCGATGGGAGGCACTGGAATATGCATTAACGACTGCCGGTCGAATCCATGGAGACCAGCTAGTGCACCACAGTGATCGGGGAAGTCAGTGAGTGTCACTGAAGTACTCCACTGCTTTGGCCGAAGCCGAGATCCGGCCGAGTGTTGGCACAGTCGGAGATTCCTATGACAACGCGCTCGCGGAGACAGTCAACGGTCTCTACAAGGCTGAACTTATCCATTTTCAAGGCCCGTGGACGTCAGTGGGAGAAGTCGAGCTAGCAACCCTGCGGTGGACACACTGGTGGAACACCAAACGTCTTCACGAGGCGTTGGACTACGCCGCCCCACTGGAAGTAGAAACCGAGTACTATCTCACCCAGCCCATCAACACAGGGCCGTAAAAGAAGCGGAACCAAACCCAGGACGCTTCAAATTGAACCAACATCAACCCCGAGCCGGACCCCAACACCGACCCTGACACTGTCCCCGAACCACCGATTCAGAAAGGACAGATACACCACTCCATCGGACTTGACCAGAAAATAAATAGATACAGTTTATTTATTTGTTTTACAATCATTAGTCGGATAGTCTTCAACGCTTTTCTCTAGAAAGGAAATTGGCGTAATAGTAGTATCACCTTTACCATTACCACCTTCAATAAGGGCTACCAATTCCCCCGCAGAATTATAGACAGGAGCACCCGAATCCCCAGGTATTGAAGCTATTTGAGCTTTAAGAGTGCGCGCCTGGAAATTCCTCCCCGCTAGGGAAACACCCTCACAATATAGGTTCTTGTCGTCGATAGTCCCCTGAATTCTCCCTCCAAGAAACGTTTTGGTAAAAATAGTGGAAGGGATTTCGACTTCTTTATCACTGACTTTATCGACTCGGAGAGCGTAATTGGTAGGGGAATCAAGAAGTATTTCTGAAACATCCGATCCTTGGCTACTCAACAAGTAATTTTCGCCAACACTTCCAATGCGCCTACCTTTTGAATATACCTCATCCGCTTTTTCGCCGCAGTGACCTGCAGTTAAGGCCCGTCGTTGGGAAATGATAGTTACAGAACATGTCACCGCCCCTTGAGGAGGGCCCACCTGTATCTCGTCACCACTTTCTATGTATGAAAGAGGATCAGAATTCTGCTGCTGCGCAATAGATGCTGATGAAGCCGGGGCTGCTGTCAATACACTAGCCAAAGAGAAGAGGACTACACGGCTCATTATTGGAGTGATTTCGTTTTTCATAATTAATAATTCATAAAAATAAAGAAGAGGTAGGTGCATCTAAAGTCCTACCTCTTCTCAGGTTTTATTTCTTCCCATAGGGGACAAATATGAGGAGAATGACCAAAATTGCTAGAGCAATCGTCACGACATACGGCCACTTAGCGTAAACGGAAAGCGCCATCAGAAGAACACCCACAGTGGCCTACAGCTTTTTCCACATAATTTCCTCTCCCAACCATCTTGAATCTTCCTAGCCGGAAGATTCTCTTTGAGTATTATCTAAACAATACAGCGACATCCGTATGGCAACATTCCAATCACGCTACCGCCAATCCCTTAGTGCTTAGTTCAGGGATAATTTATTGGAAACCAACCCGTTGTGGAATTGCAGTCTGCATAATAGCGCCAGTCACAATCGAAGCAATACCAAAGTCGGCATAGATACCACCAGGTGCAACGCCACCAAGAACCCCTGCAGTAGCTAGGATTTTGGAAACTACTGGTTCGGGAACCCAAATTCCACCGATTGCAATACCGTTACCCATACGGTTGATCGTCGTTTTGGACATCAGCAGCCTTACAGTAGTGCCATGGAATTCAATTCCATTCCGGCCTTCTTGAAAGTATGGATCAATGTCATCGTTATCAGAGCTCGAGATCTTCGGTCCCTTTTCCCAGAACGTTACCGAGTCTCCCGCTACCTTCATCTCGAGGTTGCTATCAGCCTTGGCCTCATTGATTTTTTCGTTCTGAGCCTTTACCTCATTTTCAATTTCCTGCAGATCTTTTTGGGAGAAAGCGCTTTCCGCCTCGCTATCAACCGAGAATTGATCTCCTCGTAGGGAAACATAGGAATCTGCATTTTCGAGCAATACTGAGGACACAGAAGACGGAGACTCATTATTCTGAGACGATGCATCGGGGCCAGTCACAGTCTCGGCACCAGCATTAGCCGGAACAAAAACTGTTGCTGCGGTAATCAGCATCGCTAAAAGCGCAGATTTCTTGGGACGATACATACTCTTAAACCTTTCGAGAGGAGATGGATGAAAATCCGGACACCTCTAAGATCGCATGCAGTAGACAAATTTGAAAGCGAAAGAGGGAAAACGTAAACGAACGTATATCTTTTCCCAAAATCATTGTCAGAACGCTCAAAAATATATATTATTACGGCTTAATCTCGTAGGCAACAGCTGTCTGAATTCATAACTTATTTGACAGTCTGTTCCTGGGTAAGTGGTCGTGATGGTTGACAGGTCAGTCGCGACATAGTTGACGCTTAGGCTACCTGGCCGTGTTGAGTGATGTTTTACTCATCAGTCGCGACATGTTTGACACTATGAATAGCCCGAACCGCAACATGGCCATCGTCAACGCAGTCCGCAAACAAGGTCGCCGCCCCTCTAGAGTGGCTCAGCGTTTTGGTATCTCACGCCAGCGCGTCTATCAGATCCTCAACGTCTTTGATGCTGGTGGCGCCAACGCCATCGCGCCACGCTCTCGTGCCCCGCATGGGGTTGTCCGCAAATCGTGGACACGTAGTAGAGCTACCTAGTGGTTAGGCAGCGATTTCTTTTCTGCTGGTGGTTAGGCTGGTGTGGTTCTCGAAATCGACAGGGCTTACCATCCCGAGAGCGGAATGCCGACGCCGACGGTTGTAGACCACTACAATCCAGTAAGCCACAACCTGACGCGCAACATCGCGGGTTGGCCAGCGCTTCCGGTCGTAGAACTCGGTCTTAAGTGTCGACCAGAACGACTCAGCCAACGCATTATCGAAACACACCCCGGTACGCCCCACAGACTGAGCAACGCCCAGGTTGCGGCACACCTCCCAGAGCTGCTCACTGGTAAATTGTGTTCCCCGGTCAGCGTGAAACACCAGCCCGTCAGGAACGTCACCACGCAGCGTATGCGCCATCCGCAGTGCTCGTTCGACCAAACGTGTGTCTTGCACGCTATCCATAGCCCAGCCCAGCACCCTGCGGGAATGACCATCGCGGACCACGCACAAATACAACCAGCCCTCGCCGGTGCGCAGGTAGGTAATGTCCGACATCCATACTCGATTGAGCTCACCAGTATCAAACATGCGCTTGACCAGGTCAGAAAGAGCAGATTTACGCTTGGCTTGGATCGTTGTCGCTGGGACGAAGGCACGCGGTGACATCCCTTCAATGCCCATCAGGTGCATCCGCTTGGCCACAGTCTTGCGATTCAAGGTGATCTGGTAGCGCTCGGCGAGTTTGCGGTGATTCGCGGGGTACCATAGACCTCGTTGTGGATTTGGGGTAGTTGGTACCGTGAGTCCGCGTAGTTGGTACCAGGGTTACGCTTACCTGGTACTGCAAGGGTTTTTCTTTCATAGTTGATGTTGGCGACACCACGATTCGTTGGTGTCGCAGCAGCTTCTACTTGGAAGAAGCTCATTGTTGTGGCTAACTTCAAACAGATCCTTGCGATGTGCCTTGGCGGTGCTAGCTATACGCAGATCACACATACATTGGGGTGGGGTCTAACCCCCGACGTGTCCACTTTCCGGGGTCAGACCCTCACTCGTAAACTGCCTTAATAGCGGCCTCCGAATCCGCATAGGAGACTTTGACATGCGCAAAGCCACCTCCCCAATGGAACCGGACGAATAAAGCAATCAGCCGAGCCGACTCCGTCGTCCCGCCCCGGTACCAACTACCCAGAACACGGCAGTACCGAGTCCCCAGAACACCGGTACCAAAAACTCGCATCTGACACTCGTCGGAGTCTTTCCAGATCTGGTGAATCTTGCGATCAACATCATCGTAAAAAGATGTCCGATCATCTTTACCGGATAGGCGTTGCTGCTGCATATGGGCCCATTTGTAGTATCCAGACCGAGACACCTTCAAAAGGCGTGCCATGCGCTTGATGCTGTAGTTAGCCTTGCTCTGGCTGCATTAATTCGAACTTTTCTGTTCGCGTTGCCTTAAAGCGAAGAAAGCTGTCGCTTTAAGGCAAAAACTCGTTATCCATCTTGGCTTCTGCCAGCTCACGACGCAGACGAGCATTCTCAGCACGAAGAGCCGCCTCGCTTAGCCCATCAGAGGATCCTTAGGCGTTGACGCTCATTTTTTACCCACCGGACTAAAAGGCCAGGTGCGACACCAATTTCTTTCGCTACATGAGCAATTGGGCGTTCTGACTCGATTACTAGGTTTGCGGCTTCACGCCGGTACTCCGGCGTGTATTTCTGGCGTTGTTGACTGACAATGAACATCCTCTCTTACGGACACAAAATCCGCACTAATCGGGTGTCCACTAAACGAGTGGTAACCTCAAAATTCTGAATTTAGTTTATTATCACATTATAAGTTTGCTCTCTTCTTATTTTGCCTAACTAGATCTAACATTAAAATTGTTTGTGGACGCCATCTTTAGAAAGGAAAACAATGAGAAAACCCGTGGCGTTTTTGGTTGCCACACTCCTTAGTTTTACTGGCGTAGAGGCTCACGCGGCACCGGCTCCTATGACAGCTCAGTCAAAGCATCAATCTGTGCCCAAAAATTCTGAAGATACTTTATTTTCCGAAGGTACTAAGATTCAAAGGCTTTCCGGAAGTCAATTCCAAATATCGACCCCAGATCATCAATATCAGGTCACGGTTGATAAAGCTACAAGCACAGCGACCGTAATCGATGAAAACAACGATGAACAAACATTTAAGATTCCAAATATGCGAGGAAATTCGGTACAAGGAAAACCGGTTGTTACTCCATATTTTAATTGGTCCTCGGTGCCTTGTGCGATGCTACTTTGGGCAGTAGGAGTAATTCATCATGTCGGTTGGACAGCAGCAGCGGGAATAATCGCAGCCGAGGGGCCTGCAGGGGCAGCACTAGCCGCCGCTATTTGGGCTTATGGAGTCGATGCTTTCTTCGCTCTTGTGAGCAGCCAGTGCTAAAATCAAGTGCTTAATTTTGGAAAAGAGATCATGCACGTCACTCGAATAGAACTCGGCATAATAGTGTCAGCACTAACATGTGTTTTCGCGTTTTTCCACCAACTACCTTTGAGTATTGGATTCGCAGTCATTGGTGCCTTGCTGCTTGGTCTCCTTCCAGAGAGACAAAGATTAGATCGAAAAGCTCAGCAACGGGGAATACGCCGGTTTGGTTTATTCACAATGTGGATTGGACTCTGTTTTAGTATCGCAATCTTTGTACATGATTTTTTACTCACACAGGATGTGTATTTTCCCGCGCTAATAGCTACGCTAGCTGTTGCGGCGGCAGGAGGCTCTCTGGTACGCACGAAGAAGCTTCTGTAATGAAGTAAAGAAAGCCGTTTTTGAGACCATTACCGCGTGGCCCAACGCCGGCATTACAGCCGACACAGGCGGAGTGACCGTCACCAGAACCGCCCCATCAGTTCAGCAGAAACCACCTCACCCCGAGCCCGACTAACCCAATCACAGAGAAGCAGCGCCCTGCGGGCGCTTTCTTTTTATCCGGAAGCACTCTGCGCATATTTATCACACACCAGTTGATTATCCACAGGGTTTTAACTGCGGGTGTATCTATTCTCCCAGGTGGTCTATAGGGCCTGACCCCTGGAAAGTGGACACGTCGGGGGTAAGGACCGCAATTCTATGAACGAAAGCGCAAGGAAGGCAAGCGTCACAACGCCGCGGTCGTAGCACTCGCCCGCAGACGAATCAACGTCCTCTACGCCATGATGCGTAACCACGAGTATTACCGCGACCCCGCTCCAGCAAAGGAAGCCGCAGCAGCCTATCCCCTAACAGCGAAACAAGCCGACTCGGAAAAATCCCAGTCGGCTACCAGTCGCGCGCAAAACAACACACCTAAAAATCCCGAGTTGAGGATCCGCACCAATCAACCTCACCCGCGAGATTGACAAACTATATAGGAACACCCCCGCCTTCGTCACTCCGCTTTTCTCTCTGGGAGGCGAAGGCGCCAGCTGAACGCAGACTGGGTTAGTCGGCGCCCTCTGCCAAGCCGCCGGTATTGGAAAGCTCCACTTCCTGAATACTGACATACTGCGCGATCTCTTCGACGAACCCTGGATCGTGGCATGTAAGCACTATTGCCGCTCCTAATTCCAGCGCGTTGTGAATTAGTTGATGCATCAGTGCTCGGTCCGTTAGCGAAAGCAGGCTATCGGGCTCATCCATGAGCAAGATTCCGTGGCCCATCCCCACCACATGTGCCGTTTGGGCCAGCCTGAGCCGGGAAGCGGATAGATCTAATGGGTGCTCAGCCGCATCAAGCTCTAGTAGCTCCCGTAACGCGCTATCGGAAACAAAGTCACCCAAGGTGGAATATATTACCTGGTCATAAGGAGATTGGAGGACCAATCCCCGGGGCTCAGCTGGGCGCTGTGCACCATCAAGGCCGGCGGCGGCGCGCAGGAGAGACGTTTTTCCAGTACCGTTTGCCCCGCGCAACCAGGTCACGCCTCCGCCGCGAATGGGTATGGTTACCGGTCCGACGCTAAAGGTATTGCCGGAAGGCTTCGCCGATTGCCACCACCGCTTCTTTTCTTGCCCGCGGCGCGCAGTAAGAGGACCAAGAGATCCCCGGAATCCATAAGAAGAAATCACGTCTACGCTTACTGGGGCTGGTTGTGGGATCTCCCCTACGACTTCCCCACCCAATTCGGGCCAGTGCATGGATGACACGGCAAGAACGCAGGTATTGCGCAGCGAATGCAATAGCTGCACCATCATCGCCAACGATGTGGGGTCAAGCCCCGCGCTCGGCTCACAAATAATGAGCACCTCGGGCTCGCGGATCGCTACGCATGCAGCGGCGAGCCTCCGCGTCTGACCACCAGAAAGCTGGGTGGGGTTCTTCTCCGCGTAATCGCTAAGCCCCACCGCCGCGAGCATTTCCTCTCCCCGCACCTGCATGTGGGCTGGGTCCTCACCCTGGTTTTCTAAACCAAGGACCACCTCTTCGATGCAGGTATCGCGCAGGTAGCTCATCTGCGCGGAAGGGTCAGTACCGATGATGGCAGACGTAGAAAATTTTTCGCCCAACTCTTGCGCCACGTTTTCGGCGATGGCATCCGAAGGCACAAATACTTGGATGACGCTGCCTATACCTGGCTGAATATCATCTATATCCATACAAAGACCATGACTCCTATTGTTCCAAGGGGAACGATATACCGCAGCACGCGGGACACTGCTGAATCCGGCACCGGCCGCAAAAGGGTCCTAGTCCCCTCTTCATCAAAGCCCACGGCGGCAAGGGCGTGGCCACGCTCGGTGCCTTGGATCAAAAGGCGCGAAATCACTGGGATGACGATCCGCGAAATAGTATTGCGCCACGTCACTTTGATTCCCGCCAGCTGGTTGGCATCGCGGACGGTCCGCCATGCCTGCGCACCCTGCGGTAAGGACTGCAATGAAGCACCAACGATGTAGGCAATTTTGTGTCCTGCGCGCGAGACCTGGAGCCATTTCGCAATATCGGAAATTCGCAGCACGGACATCGCCACGATAAAGCACACCATTAACGCGAAAAAGCGCAGGGCTAGCGTGGCGGCAACAAGCAGGCCATCGGTTGTGACCAGCGGAATCAGTTGGTTATCGCCATAAGGGGCGTGGATCACCAACATCGATAAGGCCACCGGAACACAGAGCGCACCAGAGGCCAAGACGATCGCGATGGACCTCGTGGCCCACACGCCATAGGCAAGCATTGCGCCTGCGACCAGTGCAGATGTTAGTGGGCTATTGAGAGCGAGGATGAGTAGCCAACCGCACGCAGCAATGGTGAGGACCGTCGACGGGTGAAGGCGATACATTAGCGAGGCTGCAAGGATTCCCGGGTGCGCTTGGGCAAGGATTTCACGGCAGCCCACACGATAAGGAAGACGACGGCCTTATCCAGTGGGTCAGAGATGAGAGACTGCATCGTCACGGATGCAATCAAGGAGTTGCCCAGTTCGCGGAAGAGGGACGTGAGCGCGCCGGTACCGACACCAGCCGTACCACCATAGACGAAGGCGGCAACAGGAGCGGCGAGCATACCGCAGATGATGCCGATAATGGCACCACTGACGATGACCTTCCAGATCTTGGTGAACGCACCCTTTTGAATGGCCCAGCCAGAAAGGAAGCCGGTAGCCGCGGAAACGGCGGCGAAGGGGAGCGCCATCGGGTTAAGCAGGCCCCAGACCACTGATGACAGCGTACCGGTAGCGAGCCCGGCGATGGGGCCTGCGAGGGCGGCTACCAAGATGGTTCCCACGGAGTCGATATACAGCGGAATGCCGCTCGAACCGATGATTTGGCCCACCACGATATTAAGAACCAACGCGATGGGAATAATGGCGATGGTACGGGCTGGGAGGGACGGTACGGTGCCGGCAAGCAGCAGGGCTGCGCCAATGAGGTAGCCGGCCAAGGTGATCAAGGCTTCGGCAGAGCCCGCCACGGACTCCCAATCGGTCGGGCGGAAAAGCACCAAGTAGATCCACGTGGCGACGACGAGCGCAGCACCCGCGATGACCATCCCCCGGCGGGCAGGGGTAAGAGAAAGCTGAGGCATAGAGGTATTCCTAATCCATCAATGTGCAAAAGAGATTGGGGCACACTGCTTTTAGTCCCAGCCTATGTCACCTCAGCGTAGGAAAATGTGGCGTATGCGCTGCGGATTAGGGTAAAAGATTTATTCGCCTAGAGCAACACGCGCGCGCAATGCGCGCAACGCCCTGTCGAACTCGTGGTGGGCAGCTGGAATGTCTGCACTGGTCACCAGAGAGGCATTGGTCGGCCGATCCCAGTGATTGCGGAGGTCCGCGACGCTGGTCCCGCGCATCAGCGCAGAGTCCGCTTCCACGTCAATAGTCGTTTCTACTGCCTCGAACGGTACCTTCTTTAGGGCGATGATGCAGGTCAGAAGGTCATGGATCTGGGCTTGATAGCCTTCTTCTTGCGCTTGATGGAACTCGAAGTAGAACCGCAGTATTTCCGGCAGCTTCTCGGCCATTGGGTGTTCACCAAGGAAACCTTGAATTTCTGCTAACCGATCTGGGGTGATGAGAAATTGCTCGGTGACCTCGAGCGAGCAGAGAGTGCTGGGTGGTGCCGCTGAGGCCGCGAAATGGCTAGCTGCTGCGTGCGGATCTACCCAGAAATTCCATTCCGCGGTCGGCGTCGTATTGCCGCGGTAATTAACGGCACCGCCCATGATGGTAATCGAGCCGCACTGCGCGACGGCATCGCCATGCTCCCGCTCGAAGTCTGCCAAGTTAGTTACCGGGCCGGTGACGATGAGGTGTAGCCCCGAGTTGCGGGCAATGGCGCTCGACCACAACTCCTGCCACTGCATATCGCCGAAATCGTGATCGGGCGCGGAAAGATAACCCAAGCCGGACGCACCGTGGGTTTCAGGTGTCGTGGTCAGCTCTACTTCGAGCGGAGCCGGCCGCCCTGGGGCGACGGGGACCTCCGGTAATCCACAAAGATCCAAAATCCACCGTGCATTGGCGGCTGTCTGCTGGACCGCGACGTTACCAGCAGTGGTACTCACGCCCACCAACTCGATCTCGCCTGCGTGATGCAGCCCCGCTAAGTACATTAGGGCGAGGCAGTCATCAATCCCTGGATCGCAGTCGAGCAATACAGCTGGGCGCGAAACACTCATAGATAGTTTGGCTGACTATTACTTAATGGAGCTTACTGGCTTGTCGCCGTCAACGAATACGACTGGAGACGTTGGAAGCTCTTCGCGGCCCAGTACCTCTACGATGACGTCTGCCACTAGGTCACGAGACGAGGTCTGACCTTCTTGCAGCATCTTGTCCTCGGCGAACTCCAGTCCCTGCGCAGGCTCTTCCGTCAGGCCAGCGGGCTTCAGGATGATGTACGGAATGGAGCTATCTGCCAAGCGGTTGTCTACTTCCTTCTTGGATTCCACGTAGGCGTACCACTTTTCATCGGCTGGATCGGTCGTCGCAACCTGAGAGCCGACATAAGAAATCATGACGAATTGCGGGACATCCTTGCCCAGCTTTTCCAGAGCCTCGATGGCCGCCAAGGCGCCGTCGCGGTCAACCGCCCACGTCAGCTCGGCGCCGCCACGGCCGCCGTTTCCGGCACCCCATACAACTGCGTCATAATCTGCGAATAGCTCCGCCCACTGATCAACGGATTGCCCGGTGATATCTGCAATAACCGGCGTAGCGTTGGCCTGCTCGATATCGGCCTTTTGGTCTGGGTTACGGATAAGCGAGTGAACCTCATGGCCGGCAGCCGCTAATTTTGGAGCCGCCAGCAGTCCTACCTTGCCGTGTCCTCCGATGTACAAAATCTTCTTCTTAGTATCAGTCATAGCGCCCCATCGTAACAGCGCATTTTTTATGCTGCAGCGACACTTCCGCAGCGAAGTCACTTCATGCCGCGACCGCGGTGTAAGCATTGCCCACCGAACCAGATAGAATACTGACTATGTATGCCATTATGACCGTTACAGGTGCCGATAGCACCGGAATCATTGCCGCAGTGACCACGACTCTTGCTGATCTGGACATCAACGTCATTGATGTCTCGCAGACCATTATGGGTGACTATTTCACCATGATCCTCCGCGTTGAATTCGATGCGGATGCCGTATCCATCCAAACCATCAAGGAGCGGATGCGCCCGGTTGCGGAGGAAAAGCAGCAATCCATCCGCATTCAGTCCGAAGACCTCTTTACCGCCATGAACGAGATTTAACATGAGCACGCGTTTTAATACCACCAATATCTTGGACACCATCGAGATGATTGAAAACTATCGTCTCGATATCCGCACCGTGACGATGGGCATTTCCCTGCTGGGATGCACGCGCTCGACCATGGAGGCTACCTGCCAGGCCATCTATGACCGGGTAACGCAGCAAGCGGGCCGCCTGGTTGAGGTATGTGAGGGCATCGAAGGTGAACTCGGCATCCCCATCGTCAACAAGCGCATCTCCGTCACCCCAATCTCCCTCGTTGTCGCAGGCTTAGATGGTAACCCGGTCGATGCCGCACGGGCGCTGGACAAGGCCGCCAAGGAAGTAGGCGTCAACTTCGTCGGCGGCTACTCCGCGCTGGTGGAAAAGGGTGCGACGAGCGCAGAACAAAAACTCATTGCCTCGATCCCAGAAGCTCTGGCTGAAACGGACGTGGTGTGTTCCTCGGTCAATATCGCCAGCTCTCGCGCCGGCATCAATATGGATGCAACGAAGCAGATGGGCGAGGTCATTAAGGAAGCCGCGGAGCTTACCAAGGATAATTCCGCAATCGCCTGCGCCAAGCTCGTCGTCTTTGCCAATTCCGTGGGCGATAATCCGTTTATGGCTGGTGCTTTCCACGGCATCGAGGAGCCCGACTGCGTCGTTTCCGTCGGTGTCTCGGGCCCTGGCGTAGTGGACCGCGCCCTTGGTTCCTTGGAAGGCGCAACCCTGGATCAGGTTGCAGAAGAAGTGAAGAAGGCAGCCTTCAAGATCACCCGTGCCGGCCAGCTCGTGGGCAATATGGCCTCCGAGCGCCTCGGCGTTCCCTTCGGTATCATTGACCTTTCCTTGGCTCCCACGGCGGAACTCGGCGACTCTGTAGCGCACATTCTCGAGCACATGGGCCTCGATCAGGTAGGTACGCATGGCACGACGGCGGCATTGGCGCTGCTTAACGATGCCGTCAAGAAGGGCGGCATGATGGCGTGCTCGCGCGTGGGTGGCTTGTCCGGTTCCTTCATTCCTGTCTCTGAGGACAGGGGCATGATCGATGCCGTGAAGTCCGGCTCCATTTCCATGGACAAGTTGGAGGCCATGACCGCGATCTGCTCGGTGGGCTTTGACATGATTGCACTGCCTGGTGATACCTCCGCGGCCACGATTTCCGGCATGATCGCAGATGAAGCCGCAATCGGCGTGATGAATCATAAGACCACGGCCGTGCGCGTCATTCCGGTACCTGGCGCCAAGGTGGGCGACGAGGTCAGCTTCGGTGGTCTTTTGGGCTATGCCCCTATCATCCCGGTTAATACGGTGGGCAACTCGCAGTTCATTAACCGCGGTGGCTTTATCCCCGCACCGGTGCACGGTTTCCGCAACTAGGTGTGGGGTACTCCACACCTAGGGGGACACGCGCCTAGGACAAGCGCGCAAAGCTCCCCTTAGGACTCGGAGTCTTCATTCTCCTCGCCCGGCTTTTCGGATTCTTCCCACCGGGCGAGGTTTGCTTTGAAGTGCTGAAAAGAATCCTCTAGCTGGCGCAGCTCCACCTCACCGCCGACCTGGCGGCCCGCATCGGAGTAGATAGCCTCCGCCGCCTCATCTAGGACGTCGCGGCGCTCCACGGTGCGCAGCAGTGCCACTACCTTGGCCAGGTTATTGAGCAGGCTGAGATAGATTTCGGCGTTATCGGCTGCATCGCGGCGGATTTGGGTGAACATCGCCTCAATGATCTGTTCATAGCTAAAGGTTTGATAGTCCAGGCGGAACTCGCCATCGATATGCATAATGCCTTGTGGCAGGCGCTTGTCCCCTATGACCACCAAAATTTGCGTGAAGCGATCAATGATATCGATGACCGTATAAGGGTCATTGACGCCGGTACTTAAAGCACGGGCGGCGATTTCCGCAAGGTGCCGGGCCGTAAACCGCGGGTCGTGCGCGGAGGCGTCCTCGCGATGCTGCGTGACCACGATGTGCTTTTCAATGTTTTCCGGCATGTGCGGCACGCCGTGGGCAATGACCTCGCCTTCTAACACGAGATCGCCGGGGGCGACGCCCAGATGAACAGCACAATCTTCTTCGGCCGCGGCTTGGGCAATGGACTTGTAGTCCACGAATTTCAGGTAGCCCGTTTGGGAGCTGCGGGTTGCGTCGGCGGATTCGTAGAAATCCGACCCCGGGGCCTTGGATACCTTCTCTTCCTCACCACGCTCAATAAGGCGCCGCATATGCTCTTCCACATCTTGTGCCACCACGTGCACCACGTGAGACATGCTGATGGACTGCGCGATGTGGACGATGAAGTAAATCAAAAAGACCACGCATATAAGCGCCAAGGCAATGTCGACTGCCACATTGAGCGAGGGAACGTGTTCTTGCTTGCCCTCGCCGCCGGCGCGCACGGCACGTAGAGACAGCAGCGAATAGGTAAAGGTCGCCAGGTAGATCCCCAGCGTGGACTGGATGGAACGGTCCTTTAAAAACTCGTGCAACAGGCGCGGGCCCATCACCGTCACCACGCCGGAAAGCGCGGTCAGGGTGATAAAGAACAGGGTGCCGGCCAGAGACAGCGTGGCGGTGGCAACGGCAGTGAGCAGGCCCTGGGCACTTTCCGCGCTGCCGTCATAAAGTCGAGAGAGCGCCAGATCGAAGTTGCGGTCGATCGCCAACATGCCTTCGGCCGCCACGACGGCTACCGCTACCGCTACGGCGGGAATGACCCAAAACTTATCCCGCCAGGCGGGCATCCTCTCGATCAGCGTCTTCATAAGGCTTAAGCCAGCTCGACGATTTCCATGTACTCATCGGACCACAGATCTTCATCGCCGTCCGGCATGATGATCACGCGCTCGGGGTCGAGTGCCTTGACCGCACCCGGATCGTGGGTTACCAAGACCACCGCGCCCGTGTACGTATTGAGCGCATCGAGCACCTGCTCGCGGGAGATGGGGTCGAGGTTGTTGGTCGGCTCATCGAGGAGCAGCACGTTTGCGCGGCTGGAGACCAAAGTGGCCAGCGACAGGCGGGTTTTCTCACCGCCGGACAGCGTTCCAGCCGGCTGCTGCAGTTTATCGCCGGAAAACATAAACGCGCCCAGCAGTCCGCGCAGCTCTTGCTGGTCCGCATCGGGGCAGGCCTCGATGGTGTTTTCCCACACGCTTTTATCCGGGTGGATATTGTCGTGCTCCTGGGCAAAGTAGCCAATGCGCAAACCGTGGCCACTGACGATTCCGCCTTCGCCGTCGGTGCGCTCCTCCCCCGCCAAAAGCTTCAGCAAGGTGGTCTTACCGGCACCGTTATATCCGAGGACAACGACCCTGGAGCCCTTATCGATGGCCAGGTCCACTCCCGCGAATACCTCCAGCGAGCCATACATCTTGGTCAAGCCCTTAGCGTTCATAGGCGTTTTGCCACACGCGGCCGGCTCGGGGAATTTAATATTGGCTACCTTATCCGCAACGCGCACCTCATCGAGGTCATTCATCATGCGTTCGGCTCGGTTCAGCATCTGCTTAGCCGCTGCGGCCTTGGTGGCCTTGGCACCCAATTTGGCGGCCTGCTTTTGCAACGCGGAGGCCTTCTTTTCCGCATTCGCGCGCTCGCGGCGCCGGCGCGCCTCATCAGTGGCGCGGGCATCGAGGTACTTCTTATACCCCATGTTATAGACATCCGCCTCGCCGCGCACCGCATCGAGGAACCAGACCTTATTACAGACCGCCTCAAGCAACTCGACGTCGTGGGAAATCATGACCAGACCGCCCTCGTGCTTGGACAGGAACTGGCGGAGCCAGACGATGGAGTCCGCATCTAGGTGGTTGGTCGGCTCATCCAGGAGCAACGTGGTCTGGGATTTGCCTGATCCCTCGCTGGCTGCAAAAAGGATCTGCGCCAGCTCTACGCGGCGCCGCTGGCCACCGGATAACGTCTTAAGCTTTTGGTCTAAAACGCGCTGCGGCAGGCCCAAGTTATCGCAGATTTGAGCGCACTCGGAGTCGGCCTCGTAACCGCCCAAGGAATCGAATTGTTCTTCCAGGCGGGAGTATTTACGGATGGCTTTGTCGCGGAATTTCTCATCCGTAGCCGTTTCCATCAGCTCTTGCTGCTTGGCCATGCGCCGCTTAATATCGTCCAGCCCGCGGGCAGAAAGCACGCGCTCGCGCGCGGTTTGTTCGATATTTCCTTCACGCGAATCCTGCGGAAGGTAGCCAATCGGACCCGAGCGAGAAACCGTGCCACCATAAGGCTCGGTCTCGCCGGCCAAAATGCGCATGGTCGTGGTCTTTCCCGCACCATTGCGGCCCACTAGCCCGATGCGGTCGCCGGGTTGGACGCGGAGGTGCTGTCCGGGGGCATCGAGAAGCGTGCGGGCGCCTACGCGTACCTCAAAATCATTGGTCACAATCACGACAAGCCAGTCTAGCAACCAAAGCACAAGGCACTAATTCACGCAGAAAAGCGGCGGTAGTACTACCGCCGCTTTCCCGCTATTCCGTGGTGATTAAACCGCGAAGCCCAGAGCTTGGAGCTGCTCGCGGCCTTCTTCGGAAATCATGTGTGGGCCCCAAGGCGGCATCCACACCCAGTTGATACGCACGCCATCGGCAAGCTTCTTGCCGGTAACGATGTCCTCAACCTGCTCCGCAATGACATCGGTCAAAGGGCAGGCCGGCGAGGTCAGCGTCATGTTAATCATGGCGAGCTCTTTGCCATCTTCTTCTTCCAGCCACAGGTCATAGACCAAGCCCAAGTCAACGACGTTGATGCCGAGCTCGGGGTCGATGACGTCGCGCATGAACTCGGTGATGTCAAAGGCCTTCGACAGCTGTTCTTCCGTCTGCTCCGGCCGCTCACCGCCTGCGCTGAAGGACGAATTCTCGTTCTGGTAAGGATCTACGGGATCGGTCATTTACTTCTCCACTTCATTGAGCGCATCTGCGGTGGCGGCCTGGAAGGCCTTCCACCCTAGCAGCGCGCATTTAACTCGTGCCGGGTATTGGGAAACGCCCGCGAAAGCAACACCATCGCCGATGATGTCCTCATCGCCTTCGTCTTGGCCACGCGAGGTAACCATCTTTTCAAACTCGGCAAGCTTTTTATTGGCTTCCTCCAAGGGCAGGCCGACGATCTCTTCCGCCATGACGGACGTCGATGCTTGGGAGATGGAGCAGCCTTCGGCGTCGTAGGACACATCCTCAACGGTCTTGCCATCTGCGGAAAGGTTGACGCGCAATGTGAGCTCATCACCGCATGAGGGGTTCACGTGGTGGACCTCTGCCTGGAACGGCTCGCGCAAGCCCGCGTGTTGCGGATTTTTATAGTGATCCAAGATCACGTCTTGGTACATAGAATCAAGATTCATTAGGCAACTCCAAAGAAATCGCGGGCGGCCTTAATGGCTTCTACCAGCTTATCTACTTCAGCTTCCGTGTTGTATAGGTAAAAGCTGGCGCGCGCGGTGGACTGTGCACCGCAGGCGCGGTGCAGCGGCCATGCGCAGTGGTGACCTACGCGGATGGATACGCCCTGGTCATCGAGCACCTGCCCCAAATCGTGCGGGTGAACGCCTTCCACGGTAAAGGAGATGGCCGCGCCACGGTTTTCAGCCGTTTCTGGGCCAATTATGCGCAGGCCAGGAATCTCACGAAGCTGCTCCAAGGCATAGGCGGTGAGCTTCTGCTCGTGGGCATGGATATTATCCATCCCCACTTCCTCGAGGAACTTCACCGCTGCACCGAGGCCGACGACCTGGCTGGTCATCTGCGTTCCGGCTTCAAACCGCGTTGGCGGTTCCGCAAAGGTGGTGCCTTCCATCTTCACTACCTCGATCATGGATCCACCCGTGAGGAATGGAGGAAGCTTGCGCAGCAACTCGTCCTTGCCGTAGAGCACGCCCACACCATTGGGGCCACACATCTTGTGGCCTGAGAATGCGGCGAAATCCACATCCAAGGCATGGAAATCTACCGGCATGTGCGGGACGGACTGGCAGGCATCGAGCACCACCATGGCGTTAACCGCGCGGGCGCGGCGCACCATTTCCTCGACATCGGATACAGCGCCAGTCACATTGGACTGATGAGTAAACGCAACAACCTTGACGGACTCGTCGAGCTCGAGCGAATCCAGGTCGATGCGGCCATCGTCAGTCAACGAGTACCACTTCAAGGTGGCACCGGTGCGCTCACAGAGCTCTTGCCAAGGCACGAGGTTAGCGTGATGCTCGAGCTCCGTGATGACGACGGTATCGCCCTCTCCTACGTAGAGCTCGCCCGCGCGCTCATCAGAAAGCGTATAGGCAACCTCATTGAGCGCCTCGGTAGCGTTTTTCGCAAAGGCAATCTCATCGCGATCCGCGCCAACAAAGGCAGCAATGGCCTGCCGGGCCGACTCATAGGCGTTATCCGCCTCCTCAGCCAGCTGGTACGAGCCGCGGTGAACCGGGGCGTTGGTATGGAGAACGAACTCCTCCTCTGCCTTCCATACCGGCAGCGGGCGCTGGGAGGTAGCCCCCGAATCCAGGTACACCAGCGGCTTATCGCCGCGCACGGTGCGCTGCAGGATTGGGAACTGCTCCCTAATTGCGTTTACATCAAATCCAGACATAAAACTTCTTCGATTCATCGAGGATGAACCAGCACTGGGCTGGTCTTTACTGCAGGAACTGGTCGTAGCCGTCAGACTCGAGCTGGTCTGCCAACTCGGCCCCGCCGGTCTTAACAACCTGGCCGTTAGCGAATACGTGCACGAAATCAGGCTGGACGTAGTTCAGGATGCGCTTGTAGTGGGTAATCATCAAGATGCCGCCATTGGTGTCATCCTGGTAGCGGTTGATGCCATCAGAAACAATGCGCAGCGCGTCAACGTCCAAGCCGGAGTCGGTCTCATCCATGACCGCGAACTTGGGCTTTAGGATGTCCAGTTGCATGACCTCGTGGCGCTTCTTCTCGCCACCAGAAAAGCCCTCGTTGACGGAGCGGGAGATGAAGGACTTATCAATCTTCAGGTTCTCGCGAGCCTCAGTAAGTTCCTTATTCCACTCGCGCAGCTTGGGGGCCTCGCCGCGGATGGAGGTCACGGCGGAACGCATGAACTGCGATACCTTCACGCCATGCACCTCGGTTGGGTACTGCATGGCTAGGAACAGGCCGGCGCGAGCGCGCTCGTCGACGGGCATGTCAAGAAGGTTTTCGCCATCGAGAAGCACCTCGCCCTCGGTGACCTCGTACTTCGGGTGACCGGCGATGGTGTAGGACAAGGTGGACTTGCCGGAGCCGTTGGGTCCCATGATGGCGTGGATCTCGCCCGAGTTGATGGTGAGGTTGACGCCCTTGAGGATTTCCTTGGGCTCGCCGTTTTCTTCATTCGGCAGAACCTGGGCGTGGAGATTCTTAATTTCCAGAGTAGACATAGTTTTTGTGGGTTTCCTTCTGTAAGTGCGTTAAGCGGAGATCTTTTCCAGTTCTTCGGAAATGCGGTTTTCCAGTTCCTCGGATAGGGATTGCACCGGAATGCGGTGGATGACCTCATTGAAGAAGCCACGAATGATGAGGCGACGAGCCTCTGCCTCCGGAATGCCGCGGGACATCAAGTAGAACAGCTCGATATCGTCAAAGCGTCCAACCGTGGCGGCGTGGCCGGCGCCGGTGATCTCACCGGTTTCGATTTCCAAGTTCGGGATGGCGTCAGCGCGCGCACCGTCCGTGAGAATAAGGTTATTATTCGTCTCATAGGTATCGGTGCCCTGTGCGTTGGAGCGGATAAGCACGTCTCCCACCCAGCAGGTACGAGCCTCGTTCTTCTTCTCACCCTGCAATGCGCCCTTGTACAGGACATTGGAGCGACAATTCGGAACCGAGTGATCCACGAGCATGCGGTTTTCGAAGTACTGACCAGAATCGGCGAAGTACACGCCCAGCAACTCGGCGTCGCCGCCAGGAGCGGTGAAGTTCACGCGTGGGACGATGCGCACGACCTCGCCGCCGAAGATGGCAGAGTTATGGCGCAGCACTGCATCGCGTCCCACCTGAGCTACCTGGTTGGACAGGTGCACCGCGTCGTTTTCCCAGTCGACATCCACGATGACGGTCAGGTGCGCGCCATCGCCGAGGATGAACTCCACGTTATCCGCATGGGTGCCAGAGCCAGCGTACTTCAGCACAACGGTGGCTTCTGCATGGTGGCCTACCTCAATGGAGGTGGCACCGAAGGAGGTCACGTCCTCGCCCTTACCCGTATAGGTAATGGTGATGGGATCTTCCACCTGCACCTCAGGCTCAACGGTTACCACTTGACCTTCCGGCATGGAGGTCCATGCCTGGGCGGCCACGCGGTCAGAAGGCTTGCCCACGCGGCCAAGACGCTCATCGTCGCGGCTTACAGTCTCCGCAGAAACGCCAGGGTGCTCGCTTACCTTCACGTCCTGGGCAACCGCTTGAGCAAATTCCCCGTTGTGCAGGCCCCGCAGCTTGCGGAGGGAAACAAAGCGCCATACCTCGTCGCGGCCGTGCGGTACCGGGAAATCCTCCACGTTGGTAGAGGTAAAGACGTCACCCTTGGTGATCTTATCCGGATTGAATTCGTTCGAAGCGACCATTTCTTTAGCCGACCGATCCTTCCATTTGCAGTTCGATGAGGCGGTTGAGCTCGAGGGCGTACTCCATCGGCAGCTCCTTAGCAATCGGCTCAACGAAGCCACGCACGATCATTGCCATTGCTTCTTCTTCCGCAATGCCGCGGGACATGAGGTAGAACAGCTGCTCTTCAGAAACCTGCGAAACGGTTGCCTCGTGGCCCAGCGTGACGTACTCGTTGCGGATATCGTTGTACGGGTATGTGTCCGAACGCGAAATATTGTCCACGAGCAAGGCATCGCATTCCACGTTGGACGTGGAGTGGTGCGCATTCTGATTGACCTGCACCAGTCCGCGGTAAGCAGCGCGGCCACCGGCGCGGGCAACGGACTTGGAGACGATATTGGAGGAGGTGTAGGGAGCCATGTGCGTCATCTTCGCACCGGTGTCCTGGAACTGTCCCTCGCCGGCGAAGGCAACGGAGAGCACCTCACCCTTAGCGTGCGGACCGGTCATCCACACGGCCGGGTACTTCATGGTGACCTTGGAGCCGATGTTGCCATCGACCCATTCCATGGTGCCGCCCTCTTCCACCTTGGTGCGCTTGGTCACCAAGTTATAGACGTTGCTGGACCAGTTCTGAATCGTTGTATAGCGGCAGCGGCCGCCCTTCTTCACGATGATCTCAACTACCGCGGAGTGCAGGGAGTCTGACTTGTAGATAGGCGCGGTGCAGCCTTCCACGTAGTGAACGTAGGCATCCTCATCCACGATGATGAGGGTGCGCTCAAACTGGCCCATGTTCTCAGTATTAATACGGAAGTAGGCCTGCAACGGGATGTCAACGTGCACGCCCTTCGGGACATAAATGAAGGAGCCGCCGGACCACACTGCGGAGTTCAACGCGGAGAATTTATTGTCACCGGCAGGGATGACGGTGCCGAAGTATTCTTCAAAAAGCTCCGGGTAATCGCGCAGCGCAGTATCGGTATCAACGAAGATAACGCCCTGGCTTTCCAGGTCCTCGCGAATCTGGTGGTAGACAACCTCAGACTCGTACTGCGCGGCCACACCGGCAACTAAGCGCTGCTTTTCTGCCTCTGGAATGCCCAACTTGTCGTAGGTGGCCTTAATATCATCCGGGAGGTCGTCCCAGGTCTGTGCCTGCTCTTCGGTGGACTTGACGTAGTACTTGATCTGGTCAAAGTCGATGCCGGAGAGATCCGCACCCCAAGAGGGAATAGGCTTCTTGTCAAAGATATTCAGAGCCTTGAGACGCTGGTTCAGCATCCACTCGGGCTCGCCCTTCTTTGCGGAAATATCGCGGACAACGTCCTCGTTCAGGCCACGGGCGGCAGAAGCGCCGGCCGAGTCCGAGTCGTGCCAGCCGTACTCATACGCACCAATAGAATCGATGATCTCATCATCGGTCATCTTATTGTCAGGTGCCGATTGTGCCTGGGTCATGACTCGCTCCTTTCAGTATTAGTTTTGACAGGTGTCAAGGGGATATTCGTGGTACAAATTCCGTGGCCATCTGCGATAGAAGCCAAAGGTTGTACGTGTTTGCCTAAGAGGGCGGAAAAGACTTCCTGCTCTGCCTCGCACAGTTCGGGATGCTCGGCCGCCACATGGGCAACCGGGCAATGGTGCTGACAGATTTGCACTCCCTGTCCAGCACGGTCCACGGTGGCGGCGTACCCGTGCTTATCCAGGGTTTCAGCCAGTTTGCGCGCCACTTCCTCGACCGATTCTTCCGCGTCCACGAAGGGACGCACATCAGCGATGATGCGCTCAAACCGCGCCTTAGCGAAGTTCTTTACAGCCTCTGAACCGCCCGCAGAGCGCAGCGCGGTCAACGCTTCAGAAGCTAATTCATCATAGGCATGGCCAAATTGCGCACGCCCACGATCCGTCAGGCGGAAGTGCTTTGCCGGTCGCCCACGCCCCGTTCCGGAGTGCATCCGCGAACGAGAAACTGGACGGCGCTCGACAACTTCCGTTAGTTCTTCTTCCACCAGAATGTCTAAATGCCGGCGGATCCCGGCGGTCGAAAGACCAAGGCGCTCACCCAGGTAAGAGGCGGTTACAGGGCCATCTTTAAGCAAAAGCAGCAGTACCTGGCGGCGGGTATCACCATCCGTGGATCGTGATTCCTTCACCGCCATATGCGCGGCTGCCGCGCGCTGCGTGTTGCCCATACCCTAAAACCTCCCTTCCTTAGGTCAGCTACCTGCAGTCGCTGTGCTCCGTCGCGCCGAAAATGCCGTCGCCACGGAAGCGCCATAACTGCGCTTTCATCATTAGACAACACTAGTGTTCCTTAATTCATTCCGGAATGCCACCATTGCAGTTACCGGGCGTGGCGGCGGGGGTAAATTTCCCACCCCACGGTCCTCGCGTAAGGTCTAAAGCCATGAAAGGGAAACTACGGGGAGTGCTCGATAGCGTTAAGGCAGAACTGCCGCGCTTGGGTACCGCAGGTTCTCGTTCCGCACAGTTGCACGCTGAAGGCACAGGCGCGCAAGCCGGTGATACTCGCTACGATTTCATCACCCAAGCGCCAGAGGTCCTCCAGCACACCACAGTCTCCCAAAAGCGCACCTTTTTCATCTTGCGGTGGGCGGGAACCGTCGGATCCCTCCTCATTGCCTTTGGTGCTTTGGGCGCGGGTGCCTTGCCGGTAGTGGGCAACCCTTATGACAATGTGCCCTTTGGCTCGCTCATGTCACGCATGCTGCAGACCTCGTCTGCCCTTGTCATGGTGGGCGTGGGACTTTTAGTTACGGCCTGGATTTTCCTCGCCCCATTCGTGGGCACCCCGCTGCGCCAAGCGCGACCTGGCGGACCCGCTAGCGATCGCTCCCGCCGGCTCGTTTCTCCGCGCCAGCTGTGGATCACGTGGGCCGGGTGGATCATTCCCCTCATTTTTACCGCGCCCTTATTTACCCAAGACATTTATTCTTATTTGGCCAATGGGTCCATCGTCGCACAAGGGATGGATCCCTATTCCGCCGGCCCGGTGCAGCTCTTGGGCGCTGGCGACGAGCTCGCGCGCTCCGTACCGTTTATCTGGGCAAATTCACCATCGCCCTATGGGCCAGTTGCCTTGGGATTGGCGGCAGTCGTCAGCATCGTCACCGGAAACTCCATCGTCTTAGGCGTAATCGCCCACCGCCTACTTTCCATCGTGGGCATCATCGTGGCTGGCTGGGCCATCACGCAGCTTGCTCAGCGATGCCGCGTCTCCCCTGCCTCTGCAATATGGCTCGGCATCTTGAACCCACTGACCATTCTTCACCTCGTGGGCGGTATCCATAATGAATCCATCATGCTTGGATTGTCGTTATTGGGCATGGAACTCGGTTTAAGGGGTATCGATAAGCTGGGGCACGATAAAAGAGGAGCCTACTTAGCACTCATAGCCTCGGGAGTTTTCTTATCCTGCGCCGGAATGGTCAAGGTTACTGGCTTTATTGGACTCGGCTTTATCGGCATGGCTTATGCCCGCCACTTGCACATGCAGGCACGCGTGCCACGCTGGCAAGCCTTATTCACGGCCATCGCCGTACAGGCTGCGGTGCTCGTAGTCACCATTGCGCTCATCAGCCTCATCACGGGAATTAACCTCGGATGGATTACCGGGCAAGGCGGCGCCGCCACAATTCGGTCTTGGCTTTCACTGTCCACAACGGTAGGAGTTGGCGCCGGTTTCCTCGGGATGTTTCTAGGGCTTGGGGACCATACAGACGCCATATTGACCATCACCCGCAGTTTCGGTGTCTTGGTCGCAGTCGCCTTTATGGCCCGCATGCTGTACGCCACCCTGCGCGGATATATCCACCCCGTCGGCGGGCTGGGAATCTCTACCCTGGTGCTTGTCATTTTCTTCCCGGTGGTCCACCCCTGGTACATCCTGTGGGCCGTTTTGCCATTGGCAGCGTGGGCGAACCGGCACATCTTCCGGTCTAGCGTCGTTGCCTATACCGGCGCGATGAGCTTTTTCGTCCTACCACGTGGCCTAGGCCTACCTGCGGGAACGGTGCTTTCCATTTATATCGCCGCTGCCTGCGCATTCGCCGTAGTAGCCGGAGTGTGGTGGGGTGCTATGCGCCGAAATGGAATCCGTGTCTTAAACTAGGCACCCGTGAATGTCATTCCAGCCGATAGCCCCGCCTTGTCCTTGGAGGGTGTGGTAAAGAAATTTGGCCCCACGGCAGCCGTCAACGGGCTCAGCCTGAGCGTTGCACACGGCGAAATATTCTGCCTGCTCGGGCCCAATGGTGCTGGCAAGTCCACCACCATCGAAATGTCTGAAGGCTTTATCCACCCCACCGCCGGGTCCATCAAGGTCTTGGGCCTTGACCCGAGCACCGCACCAGATAGGGTGCGCGAAAAAGTGGGGATCATGCTTCAAGGCGGCGGGTCCTACTCAGGTATCCGCGTGCTAGAAATGCTGGAATTGACCGCTCGCTATAACGCCAATCCACTGCCACCGGCATGGTTGCTCGAAACCCTCGGCTTGCAAGGTGTTGCACGCACGTCCTACCGACGGCTATCCGGAGGGCAACAACAGCGGCTATCGCTCGCACTCGCGGTCATCGGCAGGCCCGAGCTGGTTTTCCTCGATGAACCCACCGCGGGCATGGACGCCCAATCCCGCCTCGCCGTGTGGGATCTCATCCGCGCCCTCAAGCGCGACGGGGCCACCGTTATATTGACCACCCACCTGATGGATGAGGCTGAATCGCTGGCAGATCACATCGCCATCATGGATCACGGCGCGCTCGTGGCGCAGGGAACCCCGGCAGAACTGACCTCCCAGGGCGAGGCCGCCGGGTTTAGTTTTAGCGCCAACTCCGCAGTTGACTTGGACGCCTTGCAGCGAATTGGGATCCCCACGACCGCCTCGCGGCCACTGCACTACCGCGTGAGCCAGCCCAGTTCACCGGAATTGATTTCCGCCCTCGCCGCCGAGCTCGCCCGGCAAGGAGTGCTTTTGCGAAGCCTAGAATCCCACCACCGGAACCTCGAGGAGGTATTCCTCGATCTCACAGGCAGGCACTTGCGCAGTTGATGAAGCCCTGTGTCTTGTCTTCATCCTAAAATCACCAGTACCCGCACCCACCACAAGCGAATTTTCAAGGAATAGGCCCCCGTTTATGAGCACAACGTTTCCCCCCGGCACTTTCCGCCCGGCACCCAAGCGGGCGAGCGCAGGCGCCATCATCCTTGCCCAAGGCGGCATGGAAGCCAAGCTCATGCTGCGCCACGGCGAACAACAACTGCTCAGCATCGTTATCCCACTCGCCATCCTGCTTGGGACCGCCCACCTGGAATCAACCACAGGCCATGGTCTGCACGAGGTTTTCCCCATGGTGCTTGCGGTGGCGGCGACATCGGCTGGCTTTACCGGGCAAGCCATCTCCCTGGCCTTTGACCGCCGATACGGGGCTTTAAAGCGCACCGGCGCCTCCGGCGTACCGGCATGGGCGATTAT
This sequence comes from Corynebacterium sp. MSK310, assembly GCF_030227355.1. Classification (NCBI taxonomy): domain Bacteria; kingdom Bacillati; phylum Actinomycetota; class Actinomycetes; order Mycobacteriales; family Corynebacteriaceae; genus Corynebacterium; species Corynebacterium sp. MSK310. The sequence goes on along the minus strand of NZ_JASPFZ010000001.1, from coordinate 363,107 downwards.
CGGCGGCAAAATCATCGGCGTGTTGACGATGGTGGTATTCCAGATTCTTGTGCTCGGTGCCACTGCCTTTGCCTTGGGCCTGCGCATCAGTGTGCCCGGGATTCTGCTCATGATCGTCTCGCTCATATTTGGCGTCGCTGCCTTTACCGCCATGGGTTTGGTGCTTGGCGGCACCCTCAGCTCTGAGGCCGTACTCGCGCTGGCAAACCTCATTTGGTTCATCCTTCTGGCGATCGTCGGCTGGGCCCTATATTCCCAGGGCTTAGGGGATAATGGCCTGCTCAATATCGTGCCTACGGTGGCGCTTGCGGGCGCGCTTGCCGATGCCTCCAATTCCACCTTTCCCGGCATCGAACTCATTTCCTTGACCGCGTGGCTGGCAGTGGCGTCGTATGCGGCCGTTCGTTGGTTCCGCTTCGACGGCTAAATGTGAGTTATTACCAGATCCCTGCGAAAAAGAGCCAAAGGTTTCGGTTCGCTACACACCCACTAGTAGGATGCACCTTGTGAATTACTGGACCAGAACTAAACGCTTTTTTAAAGAAGCCGTCCCTACCGTGGAGCAACAGCGCCTCATCGCGCTGATCCTGATCTTCTGCCAAGGCGGCATCACCGTATCTGGTTCCATTGTCCGCGTCACCGGCTCCGGCCTTGGTTGCCCCACATGGCCCCAGTGCCAGCCTGGTTCCTTGGTGCCGGTAGAAGGCGCAGCACCGGCAATCCACCAGGTCATCGAGTTTGGCAACCGCCTCCTCACCTTTGTTGATTCCGCCGCAGCCGGCGCGGCAGTAATCGCGATGTACATGGCGTGCCGCCGTCCTGAGCTCAGGGTCTATGCCTGGCTCAACGTGGCCGGCATCGTGCTGCAGGCCGTTATCGGCGGCATCTCCGTGCACCTGGATCTGCGCTGGTGGTCCGTAGCACTTCACTTCCTGCCCTCCATGGTGCTGGTATGGCTTGCCTGCATGTTGTACGCCCGCATTAAGGAACCCGATGATGGCACCGCACAGCCGCGGTTCCCGCAAGCGATTCGTATTCTCGCCGTCATCGCTACCATCGCCCTCTCGATCGTCCTGATTACCGGCACCATGGTGACCGGTTCCGGTGTGCACTCCGGTGACTCCGGAGTGGGAATGGAAGGCCGCTTGGATGTAGATACCGAGTCCATGGCTATCGCCCACGCCATGTGCATGTACGTCTACCTCATCTTTACCGCCATTACCGTCTTTCTGCTGTACAAGCACCGCACGCCGCAGGACACCAAGAAGGCTGGCTGGGTCCTTATCGTCTGCATCCTCATTCAGTGGGCCGTGGGCGTCTTGCAGTTCTATCTGGGCGTGCCGCGGTGGACGGTCCCCTTCCACATTGGTATGTCCGCCGTGGTCACCGGTTTTACCGCCCTGCTCTGGGCACATGGGCGCCACCGCGTCGGTGGCACTCCGAATCTCATCTCAGGCTCGCCCCTCGGGGACGATAAATACGCCGTCCGCCAGCATGCATTAAATGAGGAACGCGCCGCCGTCTAAGATTTAGACAGCACTATTTTTCTGCAGCTTATGGGCTTTGTGGGATAGCATGGCCGTATGTATGCTATCCAGATCACAGAAACGGGCGGGCCGGAAGTCTTGCGCTACGCCGAGGTTCCTGCCCCTACGCCCACTGAGGATGAAGTCTTAGTCGATGTCACCGTAGCGGGCGTGAACTATATCGATACCTACTACCGCGAGGGTATCTATAATGCTCAGACGCCTTTCATCCCTGGCTTTGAGGGAACGGGACGCGTTGTCCACGATCCCAAGGGAGAAATTGCGGAAGGCTCCCTGGTGGCATGGCACCACGCCTTTGGCTCCTATGCCGAGCAGGTTTGCGTCCCTCGAAATGGACTTGTCGCCGTGCCGGATGATTTCCCCACCGAAATCGCGGCCTCGATGCTGCTGCAAGGCATGACCGCACACTTCCTGTCCCACGGCGTCTATGAGCTGGGCGAAGGCGCTACCTGCCTTATTACCGCTGGTGCGGGTGGTGTGGGCCAACTGTTGACCCAAATGGCGTCCTCTTTGGGGGCAACGGTCTATACGGTCGTCTCCACCAATGAGAAGGAAGAGATTTCGTATAAGTGCGGCGCCGACCACGTCTTTCGCTACAGCGATGGCTTGGGCGAGCAGGTTCGCCGGTTTAATGGCGGCTGCGGCGTCGATGTGGTCTATGACGGCGTGGGCCAAGCCACCTTCTTCGAATCGCTCGAAGCCGTTCGCCCGCGCGGCACCGTCGCACTCTTTGGTGCTGCCTCCGGCCCAGTTGAGCCCATCGACCCTCAGCTGCTCAATAAGCATGGCTCGATTTTCTTGACCCGACCTTCACTTGGAGCGTGGACGGCGCAAGAGGGCGAATTCCAGATGCGCGCGCAAGCGGTGGTCCAGGCCGTGATGGATGGAGACCTCAAGTTCAACGTTTCGGCCTCCTACCCCTTAGAAGATGCAGCACAGGCCCACCGCGACCTACAATCGCGCAGCACCACCGGTTCCATTGTCCTGCGGGTAAAACAGGACTAGGGCACACAAATAAGCGCGAGCCCCACGGACTCGCGCTTTAGCGTGCTACTGGGTTCTAGAACAGGGTGGAGGACCAACCGAGCATCCGACCGATCGGTTCCCAGCCTATGACGGCATCGATGGACAGGCCGATAAAGAGTACCGACAGGTAGTTATTTGAATAGATAAACAGGCGCATGGGTTTTACCTTTGCGCCTTTCTTTACGCCTTGGTGCAGGCGAATGGATAGCCACAAAAAGACCGCACCGGAAGTTACGGCGGCAATGAGGTAAATCCACGATGCCGCAGGAACGATAAGCAGCGTGACGATGACCGTGCCAACGGAATACCACACGATTTGGCGGGTTACTTCTTGCTCCGTCGCCACGACCGGCAACATCGGGACGCCGGCCTTGCGGTAATCTTCCTTATACTTCATGGCCAAGGCCCACGTATGTGGCGGAGTCCAGAAAAAGATAATAAGGAATAGGACTATTGCCTGCCACCAGCGGTCGGGCTCGCCTGCTGGCGCGTTATCACGAATCACGGCCCAACCCACCATGGCCGGCATACATCCTGCTAAACCGCCCCACACGATGTTTTGGGCATTGCGCATCTTCAAAAACTTGGTGTAGACGAAGACGTAAAAGAAGTTCGTCAGGATGACGAAGAACGCCGCCAACCAAGAATTTGCGAGGATTCCCAGCCAGAGCACCGAAACCACGAGCATGATCCAAGCAAAGATCGCCGCGTTTCGCTTAGAAATCGTGGCGCGCACTAGTGGCCGCGCTCGGGTGCGTTGCATCTTTTGGTCAATTTCATAATCGACCACATTATTAAAGGTATGGGCAGCAGCAGCGCCCATCCAACCGCCGAAAATGGTGGAAATGATGAGCCAGATATTTTCAGAAACCGCCTCAACGCCCCGTTGTGCTTGGAGCATCGCCGGAATTGCGGCCACGAGGAGGAGTTCAATAATCCTCGGCTTCGTTAGCGCAAAATAGGCCTTGATGGTCTCCAAGGAATTCCTCCACTATCTGAACAGACGTTAATCTACAGCACACACGCTACACAGCGCGGTATGCCCACGGTGTAGTGGTCGCACACCCCGGCACAAAAGTTCCGGAGAATTAATTCACACTATGGCTTACATTTAAAATGCGCTACACATGGATCGTATCAATGCAGCGGAAATGCAGAGAGTAACTAATGCTATGCCGTACACCGCTTAGCCATGCCAGCTTACCGGTTACCCGCAGCTTTCAATAATTCCGCACCACCGTCAAAAAAGTAACTAGACTGTATGGAGTTCAGTAGTTAACGCCTAGAGTTAAGCGAGGCTTTATACCGTGTCGAAAGATAATTTGTCCCCAGACCTGCAAGCTATGGTCGAGCGCCGTTATCCGGACGACTGGACAGAGACCGATACTCGCGCGGTCGACACCGTGCGCGTCCTTGCTGCCGATGCCGTCCAGAATTGCGGCTCCGGGCACCCAGGCACGGCGATGTCCTTGGCTCCCCTCGCCTACACGCTTTACCAGCGCGTTCTCAATCACGACCCCAATGACGTGAATTGGGCGGGCCGCGACCGCTTCGTGCTGTCTGTCGGCCACTCTTCCCTGACCCTGTACATTCAGCTTTTCTTGGGTGGTTTCGGCTTGGAGATGAAAGATCTCCAACAGCTGCGCACCTGGGGCTCCCTTACCCCTGGCCACCCTGAGGTGCACCACACCGATGGCGTGGAGATCACCACCGGCCCCCTCGGCCAGGGCCTGGCATCATCGGTGGGCATGGCCATGGCCGCCCGCAAAGAGCGCGGCCTCTTCGATCCTGAGGCACCAGCTGGTCAATCCCCGTTTGATCACTACGTCTATACCATTGCCTCCGATGGTGACCTGCAGGAAGGCGTTACCGCAGAGGCATCGTCCCTGGCCGGCACCCAGAAGCTGGGCAACCTGATCGTTTTCTGGGACGATAACCGCATTTCCATCGAGGATGACACCAATATCGCCTTCAACGAGGACGTCGCCGCGCGCTATGAGGCATACGGCTGGCACGTCCAGACTGTTGAATCCGGCGAGGACGTCGTCGCCATTGAAGAGGCAGTGCGCAATGCCCAGCAGGAAACGGAGCGCCCCTCCTTCATCCGCGTTAAGACGGTTATTGGTTACCCTGCCCCCACCAAGATGAACACCGGTGGCGTCCACGGCGCCGCGCTTGGCGATGACGAAGTTGCCGCCACCAAGGAAGTGCTCGGCTTCGATCCAGAAAAGACCTTCCACATCGATGATGAGGTCTTGGCTCACACCCGCAAGCTGGGTGAGCGCGGTGCCGAAAAGCACGCGCAGTGGCAAGAAAAGTTCGACGCTTGGGCGGCAGAAAACGCCGAGAATAAGGCGCTCTTTGACCGTGTGACGGCCCGCGAATTGCCAGAAAACTTCGACGCCGAGCTGCCTGTATGGGAGCCAGGTGATGCGATTGCCACCCGTAAAGCCTCCGAAGCGACCATCCAAGCGCTAGCCGCTGCCTTGCCAGAAATGTGGGGCGGCTCGGCCGACTTGGCGGGTTCCAATAACACCGTGATTAAGGGCGCGGATTCCTTCGGTCCTGAAAACATCACCACCAATAAGTGGTCCGCACAGCCATATGGCCGCAACCTCCACTTTGGCATCCGCGAGCACGCGATGTCCGCCATCATGAACGGAATCGCTCTCCACGGAAATACCCGCGTATATGGCGGTACCTTCCTGATCTTCTCCGAGTATCAGTACCCTGCCGTGCGCCTCGGCTCGCTGATGTCTACCGATACCTACTACGTGTGGACGCACGATTCTATTGGCTTGGGCGAGGACGGCCCAACCCACCAGCCAGTAGAAACCCTGTCAGCGTTGCGCGCCATTCCGAACCTGTCTGTAATCCGCCCTGCCGATGCCAATGAAACCGCGCAGGCCTGGGCCGCAGCGATGGAATACAAGGCTGCACCGAAGGGCCTTGCGCTTAGCCGCCAGAATCTTCCCATCTTGGACGGCACCAAGGAAAAGGCTCGCGATGGCGTTCGCCGCGGTGCCTACACCTTGGTCGAAGGCTCCAAGGATGAGCCAGATGTCATCTTGCTGGCCACTGGCTCGGAGGTACAGCTCGCGGTGGAGGCAGCCAACCAGCTCGAAAGCGAAGGCACGTCCGCTCGCGTGGTATCTGCTCCGTGCCTGGAGTGGTTCGACGAGCAGGATGCAGAGTACCGCGAATCGGTCCTGCCCAGCAGCGTGAAGGCTCGCGTTTCCGTTGAGGCTGGCCTCGCCATGTCCTGGCACAAGTACACCGGTACTTTCGGCCGCAACGTCTCCCTAGAGCACTACGGCGCTTCTGCTCCCGGCGATGAGCTCTTCAAAAAGTTTGGCTTCACCTCTGCTGCAGTTGCCGATGCCGCACGCGAGAGCATCGCCGAAACGCAGCGCTAAGCCCACCTCACCGACGCTTAAAGGAATGACTATGAACAACATTTCTGAACTTGCCCAATTGGGTACCTCCACGTGGCTCGATGATCTCTCGCGCCAGCGTTTGGAGTCTGGAAACTTAAAAGAGGTTATTTCCTCCAAGTCCATCGTGGGTGTGACGACCAACCCGGCCATCTTCGCCACCGCTATGACTAGTGGCACAGCCTATGACGCGGACTTGGCTGCATTGAAGGAGAAGGGTGCTTCGGCCGATGAGGCCGTCTATTCCCTGGCCATTACGGACGTGCAAAACGCCTGTGACCTTTTCGCCGATATTTACGCCGAGACCGACGGCCAGGATGGCCGCGTATCCATCGAGGTGGATCCGCGCATCTCTGACGATGCAGCGGCAACCCTCAAGCAGGCCCGCGAACTGTGGGACAAGGTGGACCGCCCCAATGCGATGATCAAGATCCCGGCTACCAAGGGCTCCCTTCCCGCAATCGAGGATGCCCTCGCAGATGGAATCAGCGTCAACGTCACCCTGATCTTCTCGGTCGCCCGCTACCGCGAGGTCATCTCCGCATTCCAGGCCGGGCTCAAGCGCGCGGCCGAGGGTGGCAAGGACGTCACCAAGATTCATTCGGTCGCATCCTTCTTCGTCTCCCGCCTGGATACGGAAGTTGATAAGCGCTTAGAAGCTACCGGTTCCGAAGAAGCCCTGTCCCTGCGCGGCAAGGCCGGTGTCGCTAATGCGCAGCGTGCCTACGCCCTCTTCCAAGAAGAATTGCTCGGTGACAACGGCCTCCCAGAAGGCGCTCCCGTACAGCGACCACTGTGGGCTTCCACCGGCGTGAAAAACCCTGATTACCCAGCAACGCTGTACGTGACCGAGCTGGCTGGGCCGCACACGGTCAATACCATGCCGGAAAAGACCATTGATGCGGTCCTGCAGGAAGGTGGCCTCCACGGCGACACCCTGTCCACGGCCGGCGAAGAAGCCGAGAAGGTCTTCTCCCAGCTCGAATCGGTGGGCATTGACCTAGAAGATGTCTTCGTGGTCCTTGAGCGCGAAGGCGTCGACAAGTTCGTCGCCGCGTGGAATGACCTCCTTGATTCCCTCAAACAGCGACTCGCGTAAACTACGACCGTGGTCTTAGCCCCGCCGGAAAGCCGGCGGGGCATTATGCCGCCACTAGTTGAAAGACTACTCAGCTTTTCCCTCCAGGAAGGATAATCCGTGACGGACTCAGCCGCTTGGGTCAATCCCTTGCGTAATGCCGCCGATAAACGATTGCCACGCATCGCGGGCCCCGCGGGCATGGTCATCTTTGGTGTAACCGGCGATTTAGCTTTCAAAAAGCTCTTGCCGGCCATCTATGACCTTGCCAGCCGCGGTCTCTTGCCCGCGGGTTTCACGCTCGTCGGCTATGGCCGCAGGAACTGGGATAACGCGGACTTCTGCGATTATTTCCGCAGCGCGGTAGAAGCCGGTGCCCGCACTGACTTTAATCACGACGTCTGGGAGCACTTATCCCAAGGAATCGAGTTCGTGCAAGGATCCTTTGATGATGAGGGCTTCGACAGGCTTTCTGCACGGTTGGCCGAGCTGGATAAGGCCAGGGGCACGGGAAGCAACTGGGCATACTACCTTTCGGTGCCGCCAGAGTTCTTCTCCGATATCTGCCACCAATTGGAACGCGTGGGCATGGCCAATTCCATGGAGGATTCGTGGCGCCGCGTGATCATCGAAAAGCCCTTTGGACATGACCAGGAATCCGCGCGCGAACTCAATGAAATCGTCAACGCGGTCTTCCCCGAATCGGCCGTCTTCCGCATCGATCACTACCTGGGCAAAGAGACCGTGCAAAATATTATGGCGCTGCGGTTTGCCAACCAGATCTTTGAGCCGATGTGGAACGCGCACTATATCGATCACGTGCAAATTACCATGGCCGAAGATATCGGCCTCGGCGGCCGCGCTGGCTATTATGACGGAATCGGCGCTGCACGCGACGTTATTCAAAACCACCTCCTGCAGCTGCTCGCCCTCGTCGCAATGGAGGAGCCCTCTTCCTTCGAGCCGGAGGCGCTGCGCGCCGAAAAGGTCAAGGTGCTGCGCGCCACGCAGCCAGTGCATCCGCTGAATAAAACCACCGCTCGTGGCCAGTACACCGCCGGCTGGCAGGGCTCGGAATACGTGAAGGGCTTACGCGAGGAGGAAGGCTTCGATCCCGCCTCCACTACCGAGACGTACGCGGCATGTACGCTGGAGGTCAATTCGCGGCGCTGGGGTGGCGTGCCGTTCTACCTGCGCACGGGAAAGCGGCTGGGGCGCCGCGTTACCGAGATTGCCTTGGTCTTCAAGGCCGCGCCGAACCAGCCCTTTGTCGATGGCGAAACCGATGCCCTTGGCCAAAATGCGGTGGTTATCCGCGTTCAACCAGATGAGGGCGTCACCATGCGCTTTGGCTCAAAGGTGCCAGGCTCCACCATGGAGGTGCGCGATGTGAACATGGACTTTGCCTATGCCGAGGCATTCACCGAGGAATCCCCCGAGGCCTATGAGCGCCTCATCTTGGATGCCCTCCTCGATGAATCATCCCTGTTCCCCACCAATGAAGAAGTCGAACTATCGTGGTCGATTTTGGATCCGATCATCGATTACTGGTCCAAGCATGGTGAGCCCGAAGATTATAAGGCGGGCACATGGGGGCCCACCTCAGCCGATAAGATGCTGCGCCGCCGGGGTCACTCCTGGCGCCGCCCGTAGAAGGGATGTAGTCAATGATTATTCCATTGCCTAATACCACCACTGGTGAAATTGCCAAGAAGCTTGTCGATGCCCAGGAGCACTACACCCGCACCACGGGCCGCGTGCTCACCTTAATCGTGGAGGCACAAGAAGGCGACGATCTGGAACAAATTCTTGCCTCTGTGCGCGATGCCTCTCATGAGCACCCCTCCCGCGTGCTCGTCGTGGTCCCCGGTGACCCGAATTCTGATACCCAGCTCGATGCCCAGCTCCGCGTCGGTGGCGAGGCCGGTGCCTCCGAGACCGTCGTCATGCAATTGCATGGGGCGCTCGCGGATCAAGCCGAGTCCGTGCTCACTCCGCTCTTGCTGCCGGATACCCCACTGGTCGCATGGTGGCCCAACGTATGCCCCCAGGCGCCGTCAAAAAGCCCCGTGGGCAAATTGGCCCAGCGCCGCATCACCAATGTGGCCCATAAAGGCACCGTGGGCGAGCAGGATCTGCGCGCGCTTTCTGATGGCTACTCCCCCGGCGATTCCGATATGTCCTGGGCCTCCATCACGCTGTGGCGCGGGGTCGTCGCATCGGCGCTCGATCACCATCCCCATGAAAAGGTGCTATCGGTAGAGGTCGCCGGCCCTGCCGGGCATCCGGCGCCTAACTTCGCGGCGGGTTGGTTGCTTGACCGCCTCAGCGTCCCAGTACAGCGCACGGCCGAGGAAGCTAATAGTGACTATTTCCCGGTTACCCACCTGCGCTTTAACCGGGAATCGACCCACGTGGATGTGGATGTCGTCGATGAGCGCACTGTGCGAGTGCGCGTACCGGGTACCCCAGACTCGCTAGTCAGTCTGAGCCCGCGCACGCAAACCGAAATCCTCTCTGAGGAATTGCGCCACCTCGATGCCGATAAAACTTACGCCCAGGCGCTACGTGCTCTGGGAGAAGTAGACTACAGTAAGCTTTAACAGCGCACTTGTTTATGCCGATTCTTTGCAAAGGATTCTGATACCGAATGGTAACGCTTCACCGCGTCAGCGATGTAGATGACCTTATTTCCCAAGCCGCACTCAAATTTATTGAGACCATCGCCGGAATTCAGGCCGGTAACGGTGGCATCCATGGTGACGGCGTAGCAAGAATCGTACTAACGGGTGGGGGCGCAGGAATCGGACTGCTGCACGAGCTTGCGCGCCTTGACTTTTCCGCCCAACAGCAAGGTGAAAATTACCCTGCCCTGCGTATCGATTGGTCCCGCGTGCACATCTTCTTTGGCGATGAGCGCAATGTTCCGGTCAGCGACCCAGAATCCAACGAAGGCCAAGCGCGTTCCGCGCTGCTCGATCACGTCGATATTCCAGATCAGAATATCCACGGATTCGACCTCGGCGCGGTCTCCATGGAGGCTGCCGCCAATGCTTACGAGCCGGAGCTGAAAGACTTCGCACCTTTAGGCTTCGATCTACACCTTTTGGGCATGGGCGCAGAAGGCCACATTAACTCCCTGTTCCCCCACTCTCCTGCCATCCGTGAGCAGGAAGAACTCGCGGTACCGGTACACGATTCGCCCAAGCCACCCAGCGAGCGCATTACCCTCACGTTGCCGGCGGTTAATAGGTCCGAGCGCGTCTGGCTCTTGGTTGCCGGGGAGGAAAAGGCCGCTGCTGCGAAGAGCATCGTTGACGGCGTCGACGCTGAGGAGTGCCCAGCGGCCGGTGCGCAAGGGACGAAGGAGACGATCCTCTTCCTTGCTGACGATGCCGCGCAGGAACTTTAAAAACATCGCCGCCCTTCCTGCTTAACGCACAAAGCGCCGGTACCTCAGCCCCACCCTTTCTCTGCGAAAGGACACGGGATGAAGTACCGGCGCTGTTGTTTGGCCGGGTCCTAGGCCGCGAAGGCCTGGATGAGGTTAAGGCCAACGATGCAGGCCAACCAGATAATCACCATGACGATGGTATAGCGGTCCAAATTCTTTTCCACCACGGTCGAACCGGACAGGTTCGATTGCACACCGCCGCCGAAAAGGCTAGACAGGCCGCCGCCTTTGCCCTTGTGTAAAAGCACAAAGATGGACATCAAAATAGCTGAAATTAGCAAAATGATTTCCAGTGCTAAGACCATGAGGTTCTTCCTTTTCTCAACGTGCGCCCAGTGGCACCTTCGATGTACTACCGAAAGTCACGCTTGCCACCGGCGCGAAGTACTTACCTGCTTTGCCTACGCAAAGCAATCACAAGGGCCTACTGTACACCATGCCGCGGGCGGAGCTCACCCCAACCCGCGGCATACCAGTCACCTTGTGATGGTTGTTAACGCATGTTAACTAACGGCATTAGCTGCATTGGCGGCTAGCTTGGCGAAGTCCTCTCCTACCAAGGAAGCACCACCGATGAGGCCGCCGTCTACGTCCGGCTTGCTGACGATATCCGCAACGGAGTCAACCTTTACGGAACCGCCGTACAGGATGCGAATACCTTCGGCAACCTCGTCGCCCGCGAGTTCCTTGACCAAGCCACGGATGGCGGCGCACACTTCCTGCGCGTCATCCGCGGAGGCAACCTTGCCGGTGCCGATGGCCCACACGGGTTCGTAGGCGATAACCGTCTTGGATAGCTGCTCGGCGCTAAGTCCCTGCAGGGAATCGCGGGTTTGGTTCACCACGTAGTCAACGTGGGTGCCGGCCTCGCGCACGTCGAGCGGCTCGCCCACGCAGACGATGGGGCTGATGCCATTTTCCAAGGCCGCTGCGGCCTTTTCAGCGACCAGCTGGTCGGTTTCGCCGTGGTATTCGCGACGCTCGGAGTGGCCAACGACTGCCCAGCTGCATCCCAGTTTGTTCAGCATCTGGCCGGATACCTCGCCGGTGTAGGCACCAGACTCGTGCTTGGAGATGTCCTGCGCACCGTAGGTGATCTTCAGCTTATCGCCCTCAACGAGCGTCTGAATCGTGCGGATATCGGTAAATGGAACCATGTAGGCTACATCTACCTTGTCGTAGTAATCCTCCGGCAGGGAGAATGCGAACTTTTGAACGGAGCCGATGGCCTCAATGTGATCGAGGTTCATCTTCCAGTTGCCAGCAATAAGTGGTGTACGTGCCATAATTAGTCCTTTCTTTATACGCCTGTATTTAGCTGTTTAGGCGGTTTATGCTTCGAGCACGGAAACGCCCGGCAGCTCCTTGCCCTCGAGGTATTCGAGGGACGCGCCGCCGCCGGTGGAGATGTGGCTGAAGCCATCCTCATCGAGGCCCAGGGTGCGCACAGAGGCTGCGGAGTCGCCGCCGCCGACGACGGAGAAGGAACCGTTAGTGGAGGTGGCATCGATAATCGCCTGCGCTACTCCAGCGGTACCCTTGGAGAAGGCTTCCATTTCGAATACGCCCATGGGGCCGTTCCAGAATACGGTCTTGGAGTCTGCCAGTACGTCGGCAAATTTCTCGATGGACTTAGGTCCGATGTCCAGGGACATCCAGCCCTCAGGAATGCCATCGAGCTCAACGACCTTGGTCTCAGCATCGGCGGCGAACTCGCTGGCGGCGGTGAGGTCAACGGGAAGGACGATCTTGTCGCCAAAGCGCTCCAGCAGGCTCTTGCAGTTTTCGATCTGGTCCTCTTGCAGCAAGGACTCCTGAACGTTGTAGCCCTTGGCTGCCAGCAGGGTGTAGCACATGCCGCCGCCGATGATGATCTTATCGGCCTTTCCAGCAAGTGCTTCGATAACGCCAAGCTTGTCAGAGACCTTTGCGCCACCCAGTACAACGACGTATGGGTGCGCCGGATCCTTTGCCACGGTGGACAATACGTCCAATTCCTTTTCCACCAGCTTGCCGGCGTAGGCGGGCAGGCGCTTGGCGACGTCATATACCGAGGTCTGCGCGCGGTGCACAACGCCGAAGCCATCAGAGACGAATGCGCCATTATCAGCAGCCAGGGCGACGAGCTCGTTGGCGAATTCGCCGCGCTCTGCCTCATCCTTAGAGGTCTCGCGAGGATCGAAGCGGACATTTTCTACCAGCATGACATCGCCGCTGTTTAGCCCGTTTGCGCGCTCGTGAGCGTCTTCCCCGGTGACGTCGTTGGCCAAGGCAACGTACTGATCTAGGGCCTCGGACAACGCTTCTGCGACAGGAGCCAGGGAGTACTTGGAATTTACCTCACCCTTGGGGCGGCCGAGGTGGGCGGAAAGGATGACCTTCGCGCCGCCATCAACAAGAGCCTGAATCGTGGGAAGAGATGCGGTGATGCGGCCGGGGTCGGTGATATTTCCGGCATCATCCAGCGGCACGTTGAAGTCAGAACGAACCAGAATGTGGCGGTCCTCTACGCCTTCTTCTAGCAGGTTATCTAGGGTCTTAAAAGCCATGTGTTACTCCTTTTAAAGTGGATTCTGCAGTTAAGGTTGCTACATAAAATGATACCGGCCACAACGTCGTGCCGTCAGGACGTTCGTTGTGGCCGGTATCGCATTAAGGGGTGCTCTGTATTAGAACTTTAGAGCTTTTCTGCAACCAGGTTGGTCATGCGGACGAGCTGGGAGGTGTAGCCCCACTCGTTGTCGTACCAACCCAGAACCTTGACCAAGTTGCCGTTGGAGACCTTGGTCATGCCGGCATCGAAGATGCAGCCGTGCGGGGAGGTTACGATGTCAGTGGAAACTAGGGGATCCTCGGTGTATGCGAGGGTGTCCTTCAGCTCGCCTTCAGCTGCCTCCTTCAGTGCCGCGTTGATTTCCTCAACGGTGACGTCGCGGGAAGCGGTGAAGGTCAGGTCAGTTGCGGAACCGGTAATGACCGGAACGCGCATTGCGTAACCGTCCAGCTTGCCTTCCAGCTCAGGCAGGACCAGGGACACGGCCTTTGCTGCACCGGTGGAGGTAGGCACCAAGTTGACGGCTGCGGCGCGGGCACGACGCAGGTCCTTGTGAGGAGCGTCCTGCAGACGCTGGTCACCGGTATAAGCGTGAACGGTGGTCATCAGGCCCTTTTCCACACCGAACTTTTCATTCAAGACCTTGGCCATAGGGGCCAGGCAGTTGGTGGTGCAGGAAGCTGCGGAAATAACGTTGTGGTTAGCTGGGTCGTAGGTGTCGGAGTTAACACCGTAGACGAAGGTTGCGTCAACTTCCTTACCAGGGGCGGAAATGATGACCTTCTTGGCGCCGGCCTCAATGTGAGCCTTTGCGTCGTTACCGTTGGTGAACAGGCCGGTGGACTCGATAACGAGGTCCACGTCCAGCTCGCCCCACTTCAGGTTCTTCGGGTCCTTCTCGTTGAAGACCTGGATGCGGTTGCCATTGACGGTGATGGAGTCATCGTCGTAGGTAATCTCGCCGTCGAAGCGACCCAGTACGGAGTCGTACTTCAACAGGTTAGAGAGAGTTTGGTTATCGGTCAGGTCGTTGACGGCAACGATCTCAAGGTCGTTGTCGGTCCGGTTAACTGCGTGGAAGAAGTTACGACCAATGCGGCCAAAGCCGTTAATGCCTACGCGGGTAGTCACTGTAAATCTCCTCAAAGAGTCGAGTAATTATTTCTATGGGCCTACCGCGGGTCCTTCGAGTACTTTACTGCTCTGGGTGAGTAAGGTGCCCGAGGCTTTGCCCAACAACCGCAATACTACAGAGCCTTTATAGCGCGTGCAGTGGGCTGCAAGCCTGACAACGCAGGATCTGAAAGTTTTCCGATCTAGGCGTACAATCTTCCCGAGTATTTTTGTTTTTTCCGAATATTCAGGCTGTTCAAGCCCGTTTAAGTTGGTTCTTGTGGACTTTACACCGTTAATGTGTGATATATCACTACACGTGGGCGTTCCCCTACTTCACCGCACACCAGTCCTCCAAAGACACAGTGGTATTAATTAACTTAACCCAAATCACACCTCAGCGTTTATGACGCGATATGCTTGCGCTAACTCACTGTGTTCCAGGTAGCACTCGGGCATTCGCTGGGCGCTAATCTCTCGCCTGAAACGCGTGGGCAATAAATTTACATCCCTCGCAGACCGAATGCGCCTGCGATAGTACCCCCGTTAGAATCGAGGATACTCAATGTTTGAGATAAACACCTCTGTTGTGGGAGACAGTCTTGGGCTCACCGCGCTCGTGGCGATTCTCCCCCTCGTAGCCTTTTTCATTATGTTGATGGGCTTTAAAGCCCGCGCACATACTTCGGGAGCCGTCGCCCTTGCGACCTCCATCATCCTAGCCATAGTTGCCTTTGCGATGCCCGTGGATATGGCACTGTCTTCCGCGGTCCGCGGTGGGCTCTTCGGCCTACTGCCCATCGTCTGGGTCATTATTACAGCGATTTGGTTCTACGAAATTACGGTCGCCTCAGGCCGCTTCGAAGATCTACGTAAGACCTTCGACCTCTTAGGCGATGGCGATATCCGCATTCAGTCGATGCTCATCGCGTTCTGCTTCGGTGGCCTCCTTGAAGCCCTTGCGGGTTTCGGTGCCCCCGTTGCCATTACCGCCACGATGATTATGGCGCTCGGCGTCAAGCCGCTGCGCGCTGCAACGGTGGTCCTTATTGCGAATACCGCTCCAGTCGCATTCGGTGCGGTTGGTATTCCGGTCACCACCGCCGGTGAGGTCGGCGGGCGTACCGCTGAGCAAACCCAAGATATCGCCGGCCTTATTGCCCTGCAGGTCTTGGTCATTGCCGCGATTGTTCCGTTCCTCATCGCATTCATCCTGGACGGCATGCGCGGTGTGAAAGAAACAGCGCCCGCCGCCGCGGTCATCGGTATTTCCTTTGCCGGCGCGCAGTGGCTTACCGCCACCTTCTTCGCCTACCAGCTCACCAATGTTATTGCCTGCATCGTGTCCCTGGGTGCCGCCTTCATCTTCCTCCGCGTATGGAAGCCACGCGGTGTTACCGAGCTGCGCGAGCGCATGGAGCTGCCCGCCGCAGAAACGTCGACCGATCTCAATGGCCGCCGCATCTGGATGGCCCTGCTGCCCTACGCCGTCGTTACCGCAGTATTTGCCATCGCGACCGCAGCACCAGCAATCTTCGGCTTCTGGAAGCTGAAGTTCGCGTGGCCGCTGCTGGATGGCACCGTCATCGGTACTAACGGTGAGGCCATGGACACCAGCTTTAGCTTCAATGTCTTTGGCAACCCCGGTACCTTGCTCTTGCTCTCCGGCATCATTGTGGCCATCGTTTACCACTTCTGGAACGAAAACGGCCGCTACAAGCTCAGCTTCTCCCAACCCGTGCAGGCCTTCGGTGAAGTTGCCAACCGCATGAAATTCTCTGGGCTGACCATCGTTCTGGTCCTCGCTTTGGCCTACACGATGAACTACTCGGGTCAGACCATCGCCATCGGTGAATTCGTCTCCTCCGCAGGCTCCATCTTCGCGCTCTTCGCACCCGTGCTGGGCTGGATTGGTACCGCGGTGACCGGCTCCGATACCTCCGCAAACGCGCTCTTTGGCAACCTGCAGGTTGCGGCCGCCGACCGCATTGGTGTGAACCCTGACCTCATGCTGGCTGCCAATACCGCCGGTGGTGTTGTGGGTAAGATGATTTCGCCACAATCACTGGCCATCGCGGCAACCGCCGTATCCATGGAAGGCAAGGAATCTGTCATCCTGAAAAACGTCGTGGGCTACTCCATCGCGTTCTTGGCCGTTGTCTGTGTCATCGTCTTCTTGATGACCAACGTCCTGGGCTTCTTGGTCCCATAAAACGCAAGCCACCACTGGCTATAAGCGCCTCAGCCGAGGCACAACACAAGGCGGGAAGGAAAGCATTGAGGTGCTTTCCTTCCCGCCTTTCGTGGTTCAAGGATCCAGAGCCAATCGTGCCCCGCGACTAAGAGTCACCAAAAAGATCGTCTGAGATGGACTCATTAGTATCGGGGATGTCCAGTTCTTCGGCCCGCTTATCCGCCATGGATAATAAGCGCCGAATGCGCCCTGCCACCGCATCTTTGGTCATAGGCGGATCCGCCAGCCTGCCGAGCTCCTCCAACGAGGCCTCGCGGTGCTGCACGCGCAAGCGGCCGGCATCGGCTAGGTGCTCAGGAACGTCATCCCCCAAAATTTCCATCGCCCTATCTACGCGCGCGGCGGCGGTGACGGCGGCCCGTGCCGAGCGGCGCAGGTTGGCATCGTCAAAATTATCCAACCGGCGCGATGTATCGTGCGCTTCGCGCTTTACCCGCTTCTTTTCCCAAGACAGGCGGGTCACTTGCGCGCCCATGCGGGTAAGCAACGCGCCAATGGCATCGCCGTCGCGGACGACCACGCGATCTTCGCCGCGGGTCTCTTTAGTCTTTGCGGAAATTCCCAGGCGCCGTGCGCATCCCACGAGTGCCAACGCGGCCTCCTGGCAGGGGCAGCTGACTTCCAATGCTGAAGAACGCCCGGGTTCCGTCAGGCTGCCGTGTGCAAGGAAGGCACCGCGCCACGCCGCCTCGCTATCAGCCACCGTGCCGGAAATGACCTGCGGCGGAAGCCCCACCACGGCGTGACCGGAGCGGGTAATCAGGCCTAGGCGGCGGGTAAGCTCCTTTGCCCCTTTAGTGATGCGCACGATGACGCGCGATTTCTTCACCGTCCCCGCAGGGCCGACAACGTGGCTTTCCGCTTCGATCCCGTAGAGCTCGTCTAAAGCCACGAGGATGCGCTGCGCAATTGCCTGGTTATCAAGCTCCAGCTCATAGGCCATGCTCTCACCAGAGACATCTACTTCTCCGGCAAAGCGCAGGATCGATGCGAGCTCCGCAGCGCGCGCGGACTGACGTGTCACGCCAACCGCCGCTAGTTCTTCTTTGACCTGTTCGGTCAACGGTGTGGTCACCTAGTTCGCCCCATTTCTCTGTCACAGTCACGAATGACGCTTGTGCAATGCACGGTCCCACGCACACCAACTACTGCGTGGGAAACGGAATTTTCTCATTTTACCGTGTCCCGCACCCTGAGGACTGGCTGGCCTGAACTTAGCTAGGCCCGCCGGTACTCGTTATAAAGATCCACGATGACAGAAGAAAGTTTGTCTGGATCGTGTTTCATCAATCGCTGTCCATTGTCATCCTGGATACTGACATCTGCAAATACCGCGCGTGCGCCCAAGGCTTGCGCAGCGCGCTGTACATATACCCGTTCGCTCTCATTTGGCAGCGCTGCCGCATCTAGGACGATGCGGTCGATGCGTAAATCCGGGGCGTGACGAGCCAGCACATGCACGTGGCGCTCCGCGGAAAAGCCTTGGGTTTCTCCCGGTTCGGCTGACAGGTTGAGCATCACGACGCGCAAAGCATTGGACTCAGAAATAGCCTGGACGATTTCTGGCACCAAGGTATGCGGTAATACCGAACTAAACCAGGATCCTGGACCGATGGTAATAAGATCTGCCTGCCTAATAGCCTCCAGCGCGGCGGGATTGGCTTCCGGGGCTTCAGGCAGGATTCGCACGCGCCGCACATGCCCCGGCGTCGATGCCACTGCGACCTGGCCGCGGACCTGGCGCATGACCCGGGGGTCATCGTCAAGCCCTGAGACATCAGCCTCAATCTCTAAGGGATGCGGGACCACGGGGATGACCCGCCCGTGCGAGTGCGTTAGCTCTGCTACCGCGTCCAAGGCGGCCTGGTAATCGCCCAAAACCCCGGTCAAACCCGCGATCATGAGGTTGCCCACAGCGTGGCCCGCCATGGCGCCATTGCCGCCGAAGCGATGCTGGAGGGTCTTGCCCCACAGCGCGCCTACGCGATTGTCATCGGCTAGCGCGGCCAACGCCATGCGCAGGTCACCAGGCGGAATGATATCCAATTCTCGGCGCAGGCGCCCCGAGGATCCGCCATCATCGGCGACCGTCACGATGGCAGAAATATCCGCTGCATTGCTGCGCCTAGCGGATAAAAGCGTTTGATAAAGACCATGGCCGCCGCCAAGGCAGACCATATGAGAAGGGTGTTTCATACAGTTTTTAATGCTCCTCAGCCCTAATTGCGGGCAATATCCCGGTGCAAAATGCTGACGTCAAGGGTGTCATTGGCGCGCAGGCGCTTGGCGATGTCCTCTGCTACCGCAACCGAGCGGTGATGCCCGCCCGTGCAGCCGACGCCCACGGTGATGAAGTTCTTGCCCTCGTGCCGGTATCCCTCCAGCATGGTAGAAAACATGGCGACAAAATTATCCACGAATTTCTGTGCGGCAGGCTGCGACAGGACATAATCCGCCACAGGCGCATCTGTACCGCGGCAGCCGCGCAGCTCCGGAATCCAGTAAGGATTGGGCAAAAAGCGCACGTCGACGACGATATCCGCATCGCGCGGGGAACCATTCTTAAAACCAAACGATTCCACCGTGACGTGCTGGTTGGTATTTTGAAATTCGCCAAACGCAGCTTCGATAGCTCGGCGCAAGTCATGAATCGAGAGGTTCGTGGAATCAATGATGATATCGGAGCGATCTCGAATTTCCGCCACCACTTGGCGTTCGCGTTGGATGCCCACCTTTAAGGTATCGTCGCCCTGCAAAGGGTGGGTGCGCCGCACGGAGTCGAAGCGACGGATGAGCACATCATCGCGGGCATCGAGAAAGAGAACGGTGGGTTTCATGCCCAATGCCGTTAGCTCATCGATGGTTTCCATGAGGGAACCCGGAAACATGCGAGACCGCACGTCCGTTACCGCCGCGACCTTTTCAACAGGCGTTTCTTCCTGGTTGCACAATTTCCACAGGTCCACGATGGCGCGCGGCGGGATATTATGCGCCACATAGTAGCCCTTGTCCTCAAAAACCTTGGCGGCGGAACTCAACCCGCCGCCGGACATGCCGGTAATCAAGATGGGCGGAGTGTCGAAGTGCGTCATGCCCACTAGTCTAGCGTTTTCGCGCTCCGCACTTCTGCTGGAAGGCTGCTTATTTACTGTGCGTCGTGCAACTTATCGTAGACACTCTGGGCCAGCTTCGGCCCGAACCCGTTTACCTCGCAGATCTCATCCACCGTGGCCGCCTTGAGTTTTTTGACGGAGCCAAAATGCTTGACCAAATCCGTCCGGCGTTGCGGTCCAAGCCCCGGAATTGCATCGAGCGCCGAGGAACGCATGCGCTTAGAACGCTGTTGCCGGTGGTAGGTAATGGCAAAGCGGTGCGCCTCATCGCGAATTTGCTGCAGCAAAAATAGCGCCTGGGAATTGCGCGGCAGAATCACCGGTTCATCATCCCCTGGCACCCAGATTTCCTCCAAGCGCTTGGCTAGCCCCACGAGGGTGACATCGACGATGCCCAGTTCATCAAATACCTCTTGTGCCGCAGCCACCTGGGGCGCGCCGCCGTCCACGATGAAGAGCTGAGGAGGATAGGCAAAGCGGCGGCCTGCCTCGGCGGATTCTTCTGCGACTTTTTCTTCCGCGAAGGACGATTCTTCCTTTTCCTCGTCCGGGTTCGCCAATTTATCTTGGTTGTGGCGCTTAAACCGGCGACGCGTGATCTCCGCAATGGAGCCAACGTCATTGGAATGCCCGTCGCCGGCTGCTTCCTTGATGCGGTAGCGCCGGTAATCGGACTTCTTTGGTATGCCGTCTTCAAAAACCACCAGGGAGGCGACGACATCGGTGCCTTGGATATGCGAAATATCGGTGCACTCGATGCGCAGCGGTGCCTGGTCCATTCCCAAGGCATCCTGGATATCCTGCAGCGCCGCGGACCGCGCGGTCAGGTCGCCGACGCGCTTGAGCTTGTGCTGGCGCAGTTGCTCCTTGGCGTTCTTTTCCACGGTATCCATGAGCGAACGCTTATCTCCCCGTTGCGGTACGCGCAGATCAACGCGCGCGCCACGCAGCTCTTCCAATAGGGAGACCACTTGTTCGGATTCTTCCGGCATGGCTTGAACCAAAATCTCACGCGGTATGACGTGGACATGGCGCTGTTCCATGTGCGATTCCTGGTCCACGCCGCGTCGTGGCACATCCGCAGCTAAAGCTGCATCCTCACGAGCTTCTTGTTCTTCTCGCTCCACGGCATCGGAGTAAAACTGGATGAGGAAGTTTTGCACCAAGGCGGGCAAGGCCGGATCGGGTTGGCCCTCCTCTATGGGCTCAGAGGTTGCCTGGTCACCGGCGCGTTCAACGACCCAGCCGCGCTGGCCCCGGATCCTGCCGCCGCGTACGTGAAAGATTTGGACGGCGGCTTCCAACTCATCGGAATTAAACGCAATCAGATCGGCATCGGTGCCATCGGCGAAGACAACTGCTTGCTGCTCCATGATCTTATCGATGGCCCCAAGGTCATCGCGCAACCGCGCCGCACGCTCAAATTCGAGGTTTTCAGCGGCAGCCTCCATGTCTTTGACCAGCTTGCGCCTAACACCAGCCGTATTGCCATTCATGAATGAGACCAGCTCATTGACGGTCTCGCGGTGTTCTTCTTTGCTCACCCGTCCGATACAAGGTGCATCGCACTTGCCGATGTACCCCAAAAGGCACGGCCGCCCCAGCCGCTCATGCCGGTTATATACACCTTTAGAACACGTGCGCATGGGGAAGACGCGGGTGAGCAGATCGAGGCTTTCGCGCACCGCCCACGCATGGGAATAGGGGCCAAAGTACCGCACTCCCTTGCGCCGGGGGCCGCGGTAGAAAAAGGCGCGCGGGACCACCTCTCCTACTGAGACGGCAAGCATGGGATACGTCTTGTCGTCGCGGTACATGACGTTAAAGTGCGGGTCGAACCGCTTGATCCAGGTATATTCCAGCTGCAGCGCTTCAACTTCGCTGGCGACAACCGTCCACTCCACAGAGCTGGCGGTCAGCACCATCTGCCGCGTGCGCGGGTGCAGCTGCGTAATGTCTTGGAAATAATTAGACAGGCGCGCCCGCAGGTTTTTGGCCTTGCCTACGTAAATGACGCGCCGGTTCTCATCGCGGAACTTATATACACCCGGCTCCGTCGGAATGGCTCCCGGGGCGGGGCGATAGGTTGTTGGATCTGCCAATGCTTAATCCTGCGGCATGTATTTGGCTTCCAGATCGCGGAAGTCACGGACTTTTGTGATCACGGTATCTTTATCGCCGGATTGCAATGCCCACACGGGCACGGCCTCAAATTCGGGCAGCTCAAGGCGGGCCATGCGCTGGCCGACGGGGAAAGACAGCCCGTAGACCACCTGCCACGGGTAAAAACGCGTGCCGATGATATTGCGCACCTCTACCCCATCTTCGTTGGCCTGCAGCCGCGGCCGGTTGAGAGCAATCCACGACAAGATGGAAATGACTACGCCGACACCAGGAAAGGCGAATTTGTCGATAGTGGTCACGTGCGCACCGGTAAAGGAAATATCGAGCGTAACACCCATAAAAATATGGATGGCCATGACAAGAATGACCCAACCGATGGCAATCTTGCGCAAGAACGGGGACTTGGCGCTATATTCCCACGGCTTCGACGTTGTCCGTGCGAAGGGATCCGCGCTGGTATAGACCAATACCTCCGCATCGCTAAGGGTGCGGCGCGGTTGGGATTCATTCGAAGCTGCGGCCTCATTCATGTGCTTTACTCCTCTGGAAGTCCTGCCTGCCGGTCAATGGTCAGGATTTCGATTGGCCTTTTATTAATATTCTGCGTTTAGTCTACGCAATTGCAACGCGGTGTCTAAAGCCGCGATCATGGATTCTGCGCCCTTATTTTCCGCAGAGTCAGGGAAACCTGCGCGGTCGATGGCCTGCTGCTGGTCGTTGACAGTCAAGACACCATTACCAATTGGCGTCGATTCATCCAAGGAGATGCGCGTTAGGGCTTGGGTAACAGAATCGCAGACATAATCGAAGTGCGGAGTGCCGCCGCGGATGACGCAACCCAAGGCAACGACGGCATCGAATTTTCGCGCGGCTGCCTGAACAACCACGCCCAATTCTAGGGAACCAACGACCCGGAATTCTGCGACTTCTGCCCCATTAACACGGGCAGTCTCCACCGCCTGCTGGTGCAGCTGATCGCTGACCTCTTCGTTCCAAGTCGCGGTCACGACCGCGACGCAGAGGCCGCGCGCATCTACCTGCGCGATAGCGGGTAATCCTTCTTTACTCATTTACCTAATTCTCCTTCGTGCTGCGCGTCCCACTGTGCCACCTGCGGAAGATCGTGGCCCATGCGGTCGCGTTTAGTCCGCAGATACCGAATATTATCGGCGTTGGCGGCGATGGTAAGTGGGATATGTTGGCTGACTTCGATGCCGAATCCGGCGAGCCCTTCCCCCTTGTGCGGGTTATTGGTCAACAGTTGTGCCGATTCCACCCCAAGGTCCTTCAGGATCTGGCCGGCCACGGAATACTCCCGGGCATCTTCTGGCAGCCCTTGTTCCAAGTTGGCGTCGACCGTATCCCAGCCCTCGTCCTGGAGGCGGTACGCCTGGAGCTTGTGCACCAATCCGATCCCGCGACCTTCGTGGCCGCGCAGGTAAATCACTACCCCGCTGCCGGCTTCCTGCACCTTGCGCAGGGATTCCTGCAATTGGGGGCCACAGTCGCACCGGCGCGAGCCAAAGACATCGCCGGTAAGGCACTCAGAGTGCACGCGCACCACAATATCGCGGGCACCGCGAAGCTGCGCGGGATCGCCGGCGATTAAGGCAATATGTTCTTGGCCGTCAAGGTCATGCCGGTAACCAATCGCGGTGAATTCGCCATACTCTGTGGGCAGGCGGGTTTCTACCGCGCGCTGAGTTTGCACCTCGTGGTGGCGGCGCCACTCAATAAGCTGCGCGATAGAGATCAGTGCGAGGCCGTGCTTATCGGCAAAACGCCGCAGCTCCGGCCCGCGGGCCATATCCGTCGGGTCTTCTTCTGATACGACTTCACACAGCACGCCGGCGGGACGAAGGCCTGCAAGGCGTGCCAAATCGACGGCGGCTTCCGTGTGCCCATCGCGCTCTAATACCCCGCCGGGTCGTGCGCGCAGGGGGACCACGTGGCCTGGCCGGGTGAAGTCGCTGGACCGAGTCGAAGCATCAGCCAAGCGGCGGATGGTTTCTGCGCGGGATGCCGCAGAAATTCCGGTAGAGCCCGTCGCCGCATCCACGGTTACCGTATAAGCGGTCTGGCGCACGTCCTGATTCTGCGCCATCATCGGCGGCAAATCGAGCCGCTGGCAATCTTCCGGCATTAATGAGGCGCAGACGTACCCGGAGGAATACCGCACCATAAACGCGACCAATTCCGGGGTTGCCAGCTCCGCGGCAAAGATCAGGTCCCCTTCGTTTTCCCGTCCTTCATCATCCATGACGATGACGGGCTTACCGGCGGCAATCTCCGCAATGGCGTGATCGATGGCATCAAAATGGATGCTCTCTTCAGTCGCGAACATAACCTAGCAGTCTAGTCCTTTGCTTGAGCACTTCCGGATTCGGGGTGAAGCATCTTTTCTACATACTTCGCCAGCACATCCACCTCGAGGTTTACGATATCGCCGGGCTGAGATTCTCCGTGCGTCGTCTCCCGCAAGGTGGTGGGAATAAGGGAGACCTCAAACCAGTCCTTACCTACGGCACTGACCGTCAAAGACGTACCGTTGACCGCAATAGAGCCCTTTTCCACGACGTACTGGGTAAGCTCGCGGGGCAAGCTAAAGCGCAGCACGTCCCAGTGCTCCGAATGCTCGCGCGAGACCAACCGTGCCGTGCCATCGACATGGCCCTGCATAATGTGTCCACCCAGCCGCGTGGTGGGCAGTACTGCCGGCTCGACATTCACCCGCGCGCCTTCTTCCAGCTGACCGAGTCCCGTCCGGTCCAAAGATTCTCGCATCACATTGGCGCAGAAAATATCCCCATCCAATTCCGCGATGGTAAGGCACACGCCATTGATGGCAATGGAATCCCCTAGGTGCGCGTCACTTACCGTCTGCGGCGCGCGGATACTCAACCGCAGTGCATCCGCCTGCGGTTCTAGTGCGGCCACCGTTCCTAGCTCTTGTACTAGCCCTGTAAACAATGATTCCCCTTGTATTTATCTCTAAATTATCTAATCTTTTAACGCTCGTTCCGCGCCTCGTATTCTACGAGGACATCGGGCCCGAGGCTGGTGGTGCGCAC
The DNA here is from genome assembly GCF_030227355.1 of Corynebacterium sp. MSK310. Classification (NCBI taxonomy): domain Bacteria; kingdom Bacillati; phylum Actinomycetota; class Actinomycetes; order Mycobacteriales; family Corynebacteriaceae; genus Corynebacterium; species Corynebacterium sp. MSK310. Next base: position 338,339 of record NZ_JASPFZ010000001.1, on the reverse strand, counting down.
GGTGGTAAAACGTGGGGCATCGGCTAGCGTATGTGCCACCGCATTCGCCAGAACCCCGCGCCCCTGGCCGAGCAAGATAGGGGCAATATACGCCGCGAGCGCGTCCACGACACCGGCCTCGATGAAGCTCTGGGCCAAACCCGCCCCGCCTTCAACCAAGACGTCGCGGGCGCCGCTGGCATACAGCTCCTTCAGCGCGCCCTCGATGCTGTCATATTGCTCAAACCCCAGTCGCTGCAGGTGAGAGACCTTCTCACCCGCGGCCTGGAGATCGCGCTTGCCGATGACCACACGGCGCGGCTGGTGCTCCCGCAGACTCCCATCGCTAAAGCGCGCGGTAAGCGATGGGTTATCGGCAAGCGCGGTGCCGGTGCCGATGATGATGGCATCGCGCCGCGCCCTATCGGCGTGGACCCACTCGCGGGCCTTAGGCCCGGTGATCCACTGGCTCGTGCCATCGGCGGCAGCGGTAAACCCATCCAAGGTCTGGGCAAATTTCAGGGTGACGTGCGGGCGCTGCAGTTTTACCGCACGCAACCAAACATGCACCGCGTCTTCGACGCCATCCGGTGCGGTGAGCTCGCCCACCTCTACCCCGGCGGCGGCCAGGGCCTGCGCACCCCCGCCTGCTTGTGGCGTGGGATCGGCATGCAAGTAGTACACGCGGGCAATTCCGGCATCAATAAGCGCCGTGGCGCAGGGACCCGTCCTGCCCGTATGCGCGCAGGGCTCCAAGGTAACCACGGCCGTACCGCCGCGGGCTTTCTCGCCGGCCGCGCGCAGCGCCATGACTTCCGCGTGGGCACCGCCCACCGGCTGGGTCGCACCAATGCCCTCAACGGCGCCGGTAGCAGACAAAATCACCGCACCTACCGGTGGATTGGGGCTCGTGGTACCGCGCACCGCCGCACCGGCCTGCATGGCCTGAACCAAAGCTCCGGAAACGTTGGTTTCATCCATCGCGCCGGCCATTATGAACGCGTCGCAAGCGCGCGCAGTTCTTCCACCGCCTGCGCTGGATCATCGCTTTTGAATACGGCTGAGCCCGCCACGAAGGAATCGCATCCGGCCTCGGCTGCCAAGGCAATGGTATCCGGATCGATGCCGCCGTCGATCTCAATGATGGTATCGAGATTCTGCTGGTCGATGCTCTCGCGCAGGGCGCGGACCTTATCCAGCATGGCGGGCATGAATTTCTGGCCGCCAAAACCTGGTTCTACGGACATGACCAGCACCTCATCGAAGTGATGCAGCTTGTCTAGCCACGGCTCGATGGGCGTATCCGGTTTGATGGAAAAGGCCGCACGCGCACCCAGGTCTCGGATCTTGTGGGCCAAGTCCACCGCGGCGACCTCATCATCTACCGCCTCCACGTGGAAAATGACGGTGGTGGCACCGGCCTTGATGTAGGTCTCCACCCATTTCGCCGGCTCCTCAATCATCAGGTGCACGTCAAGGGGCTTATCCGTGGACCTTCTCACCGTGGCCGTAATATCCGGGCCAAAGGAAAGGTTGGGGACAAAGTGGCCGTCCATGATGTCTACATGGATCCAATCGGCGTTGGAGATGGCCTCTAGTTGTTCACCCAGCTGCGCGAAGTCAGCAGCCAAAATTGACGGAGAAATAAGTGGTGCAGGCATACCGTTAATCCTAGCGCTCTTCCTCATCGCCGCGCCGCAATACCGCCATGAACATGGCATCGGTGCCGTGGCGGTGCGGCCACATCTGGACGGATTTTTCCTTGCCCACATTGCCCATATCTGGGATAAATTCCCGCGCATCCAGCTCCTGGGCACCCAGCTTTTCTACCGCCTGATCCACGATGGCGCGGGTTTCGCGCAGATCCGGCGAACACGTGGAATACACCACGACCCCGCCCGGCCGCACGAGCTTAAGAGCAGAGGACAATAGCTCGAATTGCAGTGTCGAAAGCTCGGCAATATCGGCTTCAGATTTCCGCCAGCGTGCCTCTGGGCGGCGCCGCAAAGCGCCTAGCCCCGAACACGGCGCATCCACCAAGATGCGATCGAAGCCCGAGCCGACCTGCGGATTGCGGCCATCGGCAACGTGGACGGTCACCGGCAACCCCTGCACCGTCTTTTCAATCAGTTTCGCGCGGTGCGGCGATACTTCTACCGCATCGACGTGCGCGGATTCGATGCGCGCCAAGGCCCCCATCAGGGCCGCCTTGCCGCCCGGGCCTGCGCACAGGTCGAGCCAGCGTCCCTGGTCGGTACCGCTGACGGGCACCTCGCAGACCGCGCGGGCGATAAGCTGCGAGCCCTCATCTTGTACCGCGGCCATTCCCTGCTGGACCGGTTCCAATTGGCCTGGGTCCCCGGAATCCATATACACCGCGTAAGGCGAATAGGTACCTTCTTCATTTCCGGTAATCAGCGCCAATTCCTCGGCGGAAATTTCGCCTGGACGTGCCACCAAATGCACGCTCGGTCGCTCGGAATCCGCTTCTAAGGCAGCGGGCAATTCTTCGGGGCCGATAACGCGGGCAAAAGACTCCGCGATCCACGTTGGGTGGGCATGCCTAAAGGCCAGGCCTGCAATCTCGCCTTCCGGGGCAAGCCGCTTGAGCCACTCGTTCGGCGGCGTGCGGGTAATGGTGCGCAAGATGCCATTGGCGAATCCTTTAGCTTTCTCTTCCCCACCCGCCACGACGAGCCGGACGGAGGTATCTACCGCCGCGTGGGGTTCTACGCGCGTATACAGCACCTGGTAGGTGCCCAGGCGCAGGGCATCGATGACCACCGGCGAGATTGACTCAAGCTCGCGCGAAGAACACTGCGCGATCACCGCATCGAGCACGCCCAGGGTGCGCAGGGTGCCATAGGTAATCTCCGTGGCAAATGCGGCATCGCGGCCAGAAAGCTTCTGCTTGCGCAGCGCCTTGGGCAAGACGAGGTTGGCAAACGCATCCTCTTCGCTTACCCGGCGCACCACATCGAAGGCAACGGCGCGGGCCGGATCCACGCCCTGGTCGATGGCGGCCTGCACCAGTGATTTCCCCGCGCCTGTGTTCTTTGCGCCCGCATCCCGGGTACCTCGATTACCTCGGTTATCTCGGTGGTCGCGGTTGCGCTGGTCCTGCATGCCGCGACCACGCTGGGCGGATCCACGTTGGGAGGGCCCACGCTGGCCTTGGCCGCGCTGCGCACTGCCACGCTGCGCATTACCGCGTTGGGGCGCGCCGTTCTTGCCGTGTTGTTTAGCCTCCGGCGCCTTGTCGCCGGACTTACTGCGGGAGCGGAATCCACCAGTCACTGGAACCTCACCTCTGCGTTCTTTCCTAATCCACGCGCCCAATCGGCCGCATCCATCATCTTTTTACCCGGTGGCTGAATCCTATCCAGCTGCACCGGCTGCGTCGCGGTCCCGATATACACCGCATCCTTGTTAATCAGCGCCTCGCCAGGCGCTAGGTGCTTGTCGATGCCCTCGGTAACGCGAACCGGGCCGACCTTGAGGCGGGAATCGTCAAGCAGCGTCCATGCGCCCGGGCCCGGGGTGTGGGCGCGGATATGCCGGTCAATGGCAAAGGCTGGCTGCGCCCAGTCGATGCGCGCTGCCGCGGTAGAGATTTTCGGCGCATAGGTGGCCTCTCCTTTTTGGGCCTGCGGCTCCAGCGTGCCGGCCTCGAGCCCATCCATGGTGGCTACCAGGAGATCTGCCCCGGAATACGCGAGCCGGGTGAGCAGATCGTCTGCGGTATCCGTCCCAGTGATGCCTTCTGTGACCGTGCCGAATACCGGGCCTGTATCCAGGCCTTCTTCGATCCGGAAGGTGGATGCGCCGGTAATATCATCGCCTGCCGCGATAGCCGCTTGTACCGGTGCCGCGCCACGCCAGGCGGGAAGGAGGGAAAAGTGCAGGTTGACCCAACCATGGCGCGCGACATCCAAGAGATCCTTGCTAATGAGATTGCCATAGGCCACCACCGGGATGGCCACTGGCTGCAGCTCGGCCAAGCGCTGGCGCAGGTTATCGCCATCTTCCGTGCCAGGCCGCAGCGTGGATGGGGTCAGCACCTCGATGCCGTGCTCTTGCGCCAGCGCCTTTACCGGGCTCGGGTGAAGGCTGCGGCCCCTGCCCTTCTTCGCATCGGGCCGGGTAATGACCGCTACCACTTCGTGGCTGGAGGCAAGCAATTTCTCCAATGCCACCACCGCCGGTTCTGGGGTGCCGGCAAAAATAATCCGCATATTGGATGAGTCTCCTCGAGGTCTCGGGTGAAAATTCTAGGGTACAACGACCCCCGCCTGCGTTGCCGAAGCTCGCCTAGCCCGCGGTATTAAACCAATCGGCTTCGCGGATGGTACGCATGGCGGCCTTACGGTCGTCGTCACCAAGCCGGCGCAGGAATAACACCCCGTCAAGGTGATCGGTTTCATGCTGAATGCACCGCGCCAAAAGGCCGGAGGCCACCATTCCCACCGGCCTGCCTTCTACTTCGCGCCCAGAGACAAATACCCGATTGTGCCGCGGCGTATCGGCGCGAATCCCAGGAATGGATAGGCAGCCTTCCAGGCCAGCCTGCATGTCTTCTCCCAAAGGCGTCCACACGGGGTTAATCAGAGCCCCGCGCAACCCGGTCTGCGTATACGAGCAGTCATAGACAAAGATGCGCTTGAGTATGCCCACTTGATTCGCCGCCAGCCCTACCCCACCGGCGGCATCCATGGTCTCCAGCATGTTTTGTGCCAGCGTGCGAAGACCAGAGTCAAAGGTAGTAATCTCTTCTGCCCGCGTACTTAGTACGGGATCCCCGTAGAGCCTGATGTCTAATTCCGCCACTGAATCTTCCCTTTCTCATGTACTGCCTATTCGCCTAAGTTTATGCGCACTTCTAACCCACGTGAATGGGATCGACCATGATGCGTAGTGGCAATTCATCCTTCCGGGCGCTGCGCGCCGCATTAGCCTTGCGCAATGCGCGCCCAAGCTGCGATCGCGGCCCCAGCGGGGCGCGAACCACCAAGCGTTGTGGTGGGCCAAAGCGGTCCGCATCGTATTCCCCGGGAAGGCTGTCCCCTGGCGGGAGCGGAACCGGGCCTAAGACCTCGGCGTGCTCTGGCAGGTCCACCAATTGCTCGAAGGAATCCAAAGCGGCGTCCGCCCCGTCAATGGCGGCGAAGTGCACGGCTGGTGGAAAGCGCACCTCGCGCCGGGCACGCAATTCTTCTGCAGCGGCCGCGACCATGTCCCAGCTCATGAAGTGGCGCACGACGGGAAGTTCCGGATCCGCGGCGATGATGACGCGCCCGCCCTTGAAATGCGGCCTGACCATGGTGGCTGCCTGCGCCCATTTGGCCAGGCAGTCCTCGGTGGCGCGCAAATCCTGCCGATTCAATAAGGTGCCTGCATCCAATAAGAGGGCCGCGCCATAGGCGCCGCCTTTCACCCGCGGCTCAGCGCCCGGGGTAGCAATCACTAATGCAGGGGCATTCTCAATTGAGCCCACAACCTTATTGCCGCCGGAGACCACAACGGATGTATTGGGAAAGGCCCGCCCCAATTCCTCCGCGGTGCGTTCGGAGCCTAAAACGATGGCGCGCAGCCGCGGCGAACCGCACTCGGTACAGCGGTGATTGGTGGCAATGCGCCCACACCAGCGGCAGGTAGGCATGACCGCCTCCTCGCTTGAGCGCTCGGAGCTCGGAGGCAACCCCAATGGCCCGTTGCAGTGGCGGCACCGCGCAGGAGAATGGCACTTTCCACAAGCCAAAGTAGGCGCATACCCCTTGCGCGGGACCTGCACAAGCACCGGTTCACCGCGGTCGAGGGCCTGCTGCGCTGCCTGAAAGGCCGGCGCTTGCACAGAGGTCGTACCGCCCTCCAAATCCCGGGAAATGGACAGCCCGTAGGCACCAATGGCCAAAATATCGGGCCGGCGTGCCTCTATGGTTGAGCTACTCGGCACGAGGTCGTGTGCCCACCCAGAGTCCACCAATAATTGAGTTTCTGCCGTACGCGAATGGTTGGCCGCAATGAAGCTGCAATTTTCGAATGCAGAGCGGGTGGTAAGCACCTCCCGGGCGTGGACGTAGGGCTTGATATTGTCTACCAAGTTATCGTTGCCGTCATCAAAAATGACGGCTAGTTGCAGGTTGTCCACGGGAGTAAAAGCCGCCGAGCGCGTACCAATGACTATTCGCGCCTGGCCCACCAAGGCCGAAAGGTACCGGCGATAACGCGCCTGCGGGCCCATACTATTGGTAAGCACCGTGATTTGTTTCGGCCCGACGACAGCGCGCAGGGCGTTTTCCAAGGAATCGATTACCTTTTGGTCTGGGACGACGATAAGGACACCTCCCCCGCCCAAGGCGACCTTGGCAGCTAAGGCCGCGAGTGCATCTTCCCATTCATCGCCGGGAGCGATTTGCCATGCGGCGCGGGCTAATTTCCCGCCCAAGATGGAATCAACAAATGTTTCACCATGCTGATAGGCAGACCACCCCGATAAATCGGGCTCGCTGGCTGCGCCAAGGTCTTCCCACGGCGTATCCAAATCCGCTTCTTCCGCCTTCGCATGCCGCGGTGGAATGGCAGAGCGAATGATATCGGAGCAGATTCCGCCATAGCGATCCGCAAGGGCTTCTACCAGCCGGGACAGCTGCGGTGGGTAGACCTGAAATGGCGAGATGACTCGCTCAATAAAACGCAGCTGCCCACCGAAGTCGGAATCATGCTTGCGCTCGACGATGATCGCATCCACCAAGCGCCCATTGAACCGAATGCGTACCTTCACCCCGGCTTGGGCGCTGTCAGATTCGGCCTCATCTACCAGGTAATCAAATCCCCGATCGAGGTGGGCAATCCCTAAAAGAGGCAACACCCGCGCGACCGGTTTCCGGGCGGCGGGTGTTTTCTTAGGCATAAGCCCACATTCTACAGACCTGCGGCAGCGCGCAATTCCTCCACGCGGTCCAACTGCTCCCAAGGCAGGTCAACGTCGGTGCGACCGAAGTGACCGTAGGCGGCGGTCTGGCCGTAAATAGGACGCAGCAGATCCAATTCGCGGATGATGGCGGCCGGACGAAGGTCAAAGACCTTATTGACGGCGGCTTGGATCTGCTCATCGGTCAAGTTCTGCTTCGCGGTGCCGAAGGTCTCGACGTAGAGGCCGACCGGCTTGGCGCGACCGATGGCGTAGGCCACCTGCACCTCTGCGCGGTCCGCCAGGCCCGCGGCGACGATATTCTTGGCCACCCAGCGCATGGCGTAGGCCGCAGAGCGGTCCACCTTGCTGGGGTCCTTGCCGGAGAAAGCACCGCCGCCGTGGCGGGCCATGCCACCGTAGGTATCCACGATGATCTTGCGCCCGGTAAGGCCTGCATCACCCATCGGGCCACCCAAAATGAAGGAGCCGGAAGGGTTGACCAAGAGGTTGGTGTCCTCGGTGTAGTACTTATCAAGGCCGGCGTCCTTGATAACCCATTCCAACACCTCGCTGCGCAGGTGGGTTTCTAGCCACTGACTATCTACCTCAGGATCGTGCTGGGTAGAAATAACGACCGTATCCAGGTGAGACGGCTCATTGTTCTCGGTATATGCGAAGGTCACCTGGGTCTTGCCGTCCGGGCGCAGATGGTCCACAATACTCTCTTTGCGCACCTGGGTCAGGCGGCGGGACAGGCGGTGTGCCAAGGCGATGGGCAATGGCATGTACTCCGCGGTTTCATTCGAAGCATAACCAAACATCAGGCCCTGGTCGCCGGCGCCGGCGGTGTCATTTTCTTCGTCATAATCCGCGCCCTGATCGCGTGCCTCGGTGGAGGTATCCACGCCAGCACCGATTTCCTGCGACTGCTCGCCGATGGCGATATTAACGCCACAGGTATTGCCATCGAAGCCCACATCGGAAGATGTAAAGCCGATGGACTTCAGGGTCTCGCGCACGAGAGCCGGGATTTCCACGTAGGCATTGGTGCGAACTTCGCCCACGACGTGTACTTGGCCGGTGGTGACCAGGGTTTCCACGGCGACGCGGGACTCCGGATCCTTATCTAAAAGCGCATCCAAGATGGCATCCGAGATGGCGTCACAAATCTTGTCTGGGTGCCCCTCAGTAACGGACTCGCTTGTAAAAAGACGAGCTTCCACTGCAGCGTTATCAGTCACAAAAACTTCCTTTGATTATTACGTATTCGATACCGAGGCATTCTGCCCCCTACCAATCATATGGCCACCCTAGACCAAGCGGTCTATAAACGCAATATTTAATTTCCCGGTTCAATCATTTCATTCACGACGCCGAGAATCTGCGCCGCGACGACCTGCTTAGATCCATGCTCTACGCGCTGCGGTTCCACATTCCGCCGCAGGATCCACCCCTCGCTACTTTCCTGGCCAAAGGTCACGCCGCGGCCGACCTCATTGGCCATCAGTACGTCACAACCCTTGCGCGCAAACTTTTCTTGGGCATACTCCAGTGCCGAAGAATCAGCATCTCCCGTCTCCGCCGCAAAGCCAACGATGACGCAGTTTTCCGGCACCTCGCCCTCTTCGCGCGCGGCCACGAGAGACTTCAAAATATCTGGATTTTCCACCATCTCCAGCGCGGCAAGCGCATCATCCGCTTTGCCCTTTTTCATCTTGGACTCTGCCACATTGGCGGGCCGGTAGTCCGCGACCGCCGCGGCCATGATGACGATATCGGCATCGCGGGATTCCTCGCGCATCGCGCTTTCTAGGTCTTGTGCGGACACGATGTCCCGGATTGTAGCCCCGCTCGGTAACGGCAACTCCGCGATATTGCCCGCCACAATCGTGACATCTGCGCCCTTGTGCGCGGCCACTTCTGCCAGCGCAAACCCTTGCCGGCCGGAGGAACGGTTTCCTATATAGCGAACTGGGTCTAATTCCTCTTGCGTGCCACCGGCGGAGATAACAACCTTCAGCCCCGACCAGCTGTGGTCGATGTGAAAGCCAGCCAGCTCGGTGCGTGCGATGGCCGCAATCTGTTCTGGATCCGGTAGCCTTCCTGCGCCCGTATCCTTACCCGTAAGACGCCCGTGCGCCGGTTCCATGACGGTAATTCCGCGCCGACGCAGGGTCTTCACGTTGTCTTGTGTCGCTGGGTTATTCCACATTTCGGTGTGCATGGCGGGCGCCACGATGATGGGGCACGTTGCTACCAGCACGGTCGCGGTCAAGAGATCATCGGCGCGTCCCGCAGCCAGGCGAGAAATGAGGTCCGCCGTAGCAGGGGCGATAACCACGGCATCGGCCTCCTGCCCCACAGCTACGTGTTGAACGTCCTCTACGGCTTCAAAAACACCGGTTGAGACGGGGTTTCCGGATAATGCCTGGAATGTTGCGGCGCCGACGAAGTTCAAGGCGCTTTCTGTAGGAACGACGCGGACATTATCGCCGTGTTCTTTAAAATTGCGCACTAGGTGGCAGGCTTTATACGCGGCGATGCCACCGGCAACGCCCAGCACGATATTGCGAGGAGAATTTGAAACAGTCACATCGCACAATCGTACCGTGCAGGTATGACAAGAGCCCCGCCCGGCCGCCACATTAGTTCCACAAAAGTGAAACCATTGGGGGTAGCCGGACGGGGCTGAAATGAGGCACAAGGTGCGCACGCGAATGCGCGCGTTACTTACTTGCCTTCCTCGTGGTCCAACAGACCTGCGTCGATTTCGCGCAGCGCGATGGACAGTGGCTTCTCGCCGGGTTCTGGGTTAACCAGCGGGCCAACGAACTCAAAGACGCCTTCATCTTGCTCTTGGTAGTAGCTATTGATCTGGCGTGCACGCTTGGCAGCGAAAATTACCAAGGCGTACTTGGAAGAAACCTTGTCCAACAGCTCATCGATTGGCGGGTCAGTAATACCAATCGGATCATCAAATACCGGTTCCGACTTTGCGGATTCAGTGTTAGAAGGGGTGGTCACGTTAGTCACATGCACCTTTACATTGGTTGAAGATGGTCAAAAGAAGAATCTATCCTCGCAGGATATCACTAATGGCGGCCACTGCCTCATCTAGGTTTTCATTGACCACAACGTGATCAAACTCATCCTGTGCAGCTAGTTCCTCATATGCAGTGTGCAACCTACGATCGATGACGTCTTGTGGTTCGGTACCGCGACCGGTCAGGCGCTCTACCAACACCTCCCAGGAAGGAGGGGCCAAGAAGACCAAGTCCGCTTCCGGAAGGGCCTTCCGGACGCTACGCGCACCGGCCAGGTCAACCTCGACGAGAACCGGGCGCCCTGCTTCCAAAGCCTCTTCTACGGGACGGGCAGGTGTTCCAGAACGCTGCAATCCGCCGTGAATATCTGCCCATTCGAGCATCTCACCGGCATCAATGCGTTCTTGAAAAGCCTCAGGGGTGACGAAGAAATAATCCACGCCGTCTTTTTCCCCGGGGCGGGGCTGGCGCGTAGTCATAGACACGCTGAAATACAGCCCCTCGACGTCATGCCGTAGACGCGACACTACGGTGGATTTACCCACTGCGGAGGGACCCGCCAACACGACGAGGCGACCGCGAGCAGTTGCGTCAGCCATGGACGTGATTATTCGTCGCCGTAACCGAAGCGCTCAAGAAGAGCACGACGCTGGCGCTCACCCAGACCGCGCAGGCGGCGGGTCTGTGCAATCTCCAGATCTTCCATGATTTCCTTGGCCTTGACCTTGCCAACCTTAGGCAGAGCCTCGAGGAGTGCAGAAACCTTGGTCTTGCCGATGATCTCATCGGTCTCAGCCTTTTCCAGCACGTCCTTCAGGTCGGTCTCGCCGCGCTTAAGCGCAGCCTTGAGCTCAGCGCGAGCCTTGCGGGCCTCAGCGGCCTTTGCGAGAGCTTCCTTACGCTGCTCATCAGTCAACTTTGGAAGGGCCACGAGTTTCCTCCGATTCATTAGATTGGTTCTATTACTTCTGGCACTGGGTACCAGATTCCGGTTGCCAAACGCGATGGAAATACCGCGGAAAGTTACCCTGAACCTTCGAGCACACCGACTTCTGATTATCCTAGCACCGCTAGTGACACGATGACGATAGGCGACCCAGATGGGCCACTCGTTTTAGCACGTCAACGCACATGCTTAGACCAAAATACCAGGTAAACGGCGCGGCCGTTAATCGACCCCGCCGCGTGTTCTAATCCCGGAATTGGTCTGCGGTATCGATCACGGCTTTGCGCAGGTCATCGACCTGAGGACCGCGCTGTAGGACGGCGCGCGAGACATTCGCAAAGCCCAGCTGCGGGCACTCAGACACAATGGCGTGCACCTGCGCGGGACCCGCCCCCTGGGCACCGACGCCGGGAAGCAACACCGGGCCATTAAGCGAGTCCAATCGGGGCGGATTATCCACGGTCGCACCCACCACAACGCCCACGCTTCCAGCAACACCGGTCTCTTTCTCCGAGGCATTGAAGGCGGCGCACTCGTCGACGACCGCTTGGGCAATCGAGTCCGCAGTGCCTGCAGGCACTGCCTGAATGGCGCGGGCCTCCGGATTAGAGGTAGCCGCGAGGACGAATACACCGCGGTTGTTTTCTTGCGCCGTGGCAATAGCCGCGCCCAGCGCCCCAACGCCGAGGTAAGGCGAAAGTGTCACCGAGTCAGCGCGCAGGGGCGAGGTCTCCCCTAGCCAAGCATCGCCATAGCCTTCCATGGTGGAGCCGATATCGCCGCGCTTGGCATCCGCCACCGTCAGGCATCCTGCCTCGCGCAAACCGGCCAGCGTTTCTTCCAAGACCGCAAAGCCTGCGGCGCCGAAGCGCTCGAAGAATGCCACCTGTGGTTTTACCAAGGCTACGGAATCCGCGAAGGCCTCGACGCAGCGCATACTGAAGGTGCGCAGGCCTTCTGCCGAATTATCCAAACCCCATTGCTCTAAGAGGTACGGGTGCGGATCGATGCCTACGCAGAGGCGACCTCTTTCGCGGCCAGCTTCTTCCAGGCGCTGGCCAAAGGTTTTAGTTGCGTGGTCCATGCTCAAGCTCCTGAAGTGCGCGGACCTGCAAATCACCCTGGCGCAGCGCTTCGATGCCCTGCACCGCCGCCGTCACGCCTTGAACCACCGTGACCAGTGGCAGCCCCATGTGCACCGCTGCGGCGCGGATATCGTAGCCGTCGTGACGGGAACCGGCGGAGCCTGCTGGCGTATTGAGGATCCAATCCACCTCGCCGTTGAGGATCTTGTCCACGATGGACTCTTCGCCGTCCTTGGCCTCAGAGACCTTGACGGCGACCTCACACTCGATGCCATTGCGGCGCAGCATCTGCGCGGTACCCGCAGTAGCGATGATGTTGTAGCCCATCGTGGCCAAGCGCTGGATGGGGAAAATCAGCGTGCGCTTATCCCGGTTGGCTACGGAGACGAAGACCGTGCCCTCAATCGGCGGACGAGCAAACGCGGAGATTTCCGCCTTGGCAAAGGCCGCACCGAAGTTGTTGGCCAAGCCCATCACCTCACCGGTGGACTTCATCTCGGGCGACAGCAAGGAATCGAGCAGGCTGCCATCTGGGCGTCGGAAACGGTTGAAGGGCAAGACCGCTTCCTTGACCGCAATCGGGTGATCAAGTGGCAAGGAACCGCCATCGTAGGACGATGGAATAAGTCCTTCTTCTCGCAGTTCCGCGATGGTGGATCCCATCATGATGCGGGCGGCGGCCTTTGCTAGCGGCACGCCGGTCGCCTTTGAGACGAACGGAACGGTGCGCGAGGCGCGCGGGTTGGCCTCGATGACATAAAGGATGTCGTCCTTCAAGGCGAACTGGACGTTCATCAGGCCCTTGACGCCGATTCCCTCGGCCAAACGGCGCGTGGACTCGCGCACATTCTCGATGTCCTCTGGGCCCAGCGTCATCGGCGGCAGGGCGCAGGAGGAGTCACCGGAGTGAACGCCAGCCTCCTCGATGTGCTCCATCACGCCGCCGAGGTAGACCTCGTTGCCGTCGCACAGGGCATCGACGTCGATCTCAATGGCCGAATCCAAGAAGCGGTCCACCAGGACTGGATGGTCTGGGGAAAGCTCGGTGGCGCGCTCGATATAGTTCTCCAGCGACCGCTCATCGTAAACAATTTCCATGCCGCTGCCGCCCAATACGTAGGAAGGACGAACCAGGACTGGATAACCGATGGAGGCTGCTACCTTCCGGGCCTCCTCGAAGGAGGTGGCGGTGCCGAATTGCGGTGCGGCAAGCCCACCGGCTTCCAGAACCTTGCCGAATTCGCCGCGATCCTCGGCGGAGTCGATGGCAGCAGGGCTGGTGCCCACCACCGGCACGCCGGCGGCATCGAGGCGCTCTGCCAAGCCCAGCGGGGTCTGGCCACCCAGCTGCACCAGCACGCCGGCGACCTCGCCGGAGGCTGCCTCTGCGTGGTAGACCTCCATGACATCTTCGAAGGTCAGCGGCTCGAAGTACAGGCGGTCGGCGGTGTCATAGTCCGTCGATACCGTCTCCGGGTTGCAGTTGACCATTACGGTCTCATAGCCCTTGCGAGAAAGCTCAAGGGCGGCGTGTACGCAGGAGTAGTCAAATTCGATGCCTTGGCCAATGCGGTTCGGGCCAGAGCCCAAGATGATGACCTTGCCCTTCGAGCCTTCCGGCGCTGGGTGCACTTCGGTTTCGGCATCGGGGTCCAGCTCATAGGAGCTGTAGTGGTACGGCGTTTGCGCCTCGAACTCGCCGGCACACGTATCGACGGTCTTGAAGACGGGGCGGATGCCCATGCGCCAGCGCAGGCTGCGCACGCCATCCTCGCCGTTGAACTCGGGGCGCAGGGCGGCAATTTGGGCATCGGAAAGCCCGAAGACCTTAGCCTCGCGCAGGAGTTGCTCGGTGAGCACGGGGGCATCGACAAGCTCCTGGCGGAATTCCACCAGGCCCTCGAGCTCCGCAATGAACCATGGATCCACGCCGGAGGCTTCGTGGACCTCATCCACCGAGGCGCCGAGGCGCAGGGCCAGCTCGATATCGTACATGCGGCCCTCAGTGGGGCGCTCGAGATCCTTGAGCACCGCCTGCACGTCGGTGGCGCGCTCGCCCGCGAAATACTCATCTGGCTTTGTCCAGAAACCATTGGGCTTGTTTTCCAGGGACCGCATGACCTTATTCAGGCCAGAGATGTAGTTGCGGCCGATGCCCATGGCTTCGCCCACAGATTTCATCGTGGTGGTCAAGGTGTCATCGGAGCCGGGGAACTTCTCAAAGGCAAAGCGGGGCGCCTTGACGATGACATAGTCCAACGTCGGCTCGAAGGCCGCTTGGGTTTCGCCGGTGATGTCATTTTGCACCTCGTCCAAGGTGTAGCCGATGGCCAATTTCGCGGCCAGCTTGGCAATGGGGAAACCCGTTGCCTTGGAGGCCAGCGCCGAGGAGCGGGATACGCGCGGGTTCATCTCGATGACGATGATGCGGCCATCATCTGGGTTCAAGGCGAACTGGATATTGCAGCCGCCGGTATCAACGCCAACCTCGCGGATGATGTCGATGCCCAAATCGCGCATCTTCTGGAACTCGCGGTCCGTCAGCGTCAGCGCCGGCGCCACGGTAACGGAGTCACCGGTGTGCACGCCCAAGGCATCAACGTTTTCGATGGAGGCGACGACGACCACGTTGTCGTCGCCATCGCGCATGAGCTCGAGCTCGTATTCTTTCCAGCCGAGGATGGATTCCTCGATGAGCACATTAGCCTCGGGCGAGGCCGCAAGCCCGCCGCCGGCGATGCGTTCAAGGTCCTCGTTATTGAAGGCTAGGCCGGAACCCAGTCCACCCATGGTGAAGGACGGGCGCACCACGACGGGCAGGCCGAGCTTGTCGACGGTCTCGTGGACCTCGTCCATGTTGTGGCACACGGCCGAGCGAGCAGATTCTCCGCCTACCGAGGCCACGATGTCCTTAAACTTTTGGCGGTCCTCGCCGCGCTCGATGGCATCGATATCGGCGCCGATGAGCTCGATATCGTACTTATCCAAAATTCCCTGGCGGTCTAGCTGCACCGCAGCGTTGAGCGCGGTTTGCCCGCCCAAGGTGGCCAGGACGGCGTCGATGGGGTGGCCTTCCTCTGCCTCCTTGACCAGGATCTTTTCGATGTACTCCGGCTCGATGGGCTCGACGTAGGTGTGGTCGGCGAATTCCGGATCCGTCATGATGGTCGCGGGGTTCGAGTTCACCAGGGTCACGCGCAGGCCCTCGTCCTTCAGGACGCGGCAGGCCTGGGTTCCGGAGTAGTCGAATTCGCAGGCCTGGCCGATGACGATGGGCCCGGAGCCGATGACCAGGACGTGATTAATGTCAGTGCGCTTTGGCATAATATTTCTTCCTTTTCCTGGGTGACTACTTATTCGGGGTGTGGTTGGCCATGAGCTCTAAGAATTGATCAAAGAGCGGGTTGGCATCGTGCGGGCCGGCGGCGGATTCCGGGTGGTACTGCACCGAGAAGGCCATGCCATTGCGCAGGGCGACGCCCTCGACCGTGTCATCGTTCAAGCAGATGTGCGTGATGTGGGCCGGGCCGAAGTCCGAGGCGAATTCGGCATCTTCATCGGCCAAGTCGTAGTTATCTGGCGTCTGCAGCGCGAAGCCGTGGTTTTGGGAGGTGATATCGATTTTACCGGTAAGCATGTTGCGTACTGGGACGTTGATACCGCGGTGGCCGAACTTCATCTTGTAGGTGGATAGGCCAAGCGCGCGCCCGAGCAGCTGGTTGCCAAAGCAGATGCCGAAGAACGGGATTTTCGCCTCGAGTACCTTTTTGATGGTGGCAACAGTGTCATCTGCGGTGGCCGGGTCACCCGGGCCGTTGGAGACGAAGACGCCATCCGGGTTATAGGACTGAACTTCTGCAAAGGTGGTGGTAGACGGCACCACGATGGTCTCGATACCGCGCTGGGAAAGGTAACGCGGCGTTGCGGATTTCACGCCCATGTCAAAGGCGACGATGGTGTATTTCTTCTCTCCCTTGGCCTCTACAACGTAGGGCTTGTCGGTAGATACCTCGGCGGCAAGGTCCGCGCCCTCCATGGAGGACTGGCTCTTTACCTCCGCGAGGAGTTCCTCGACGGGCCGGGTGGCAGCCTCACCAGAGAAGAGGCCCGCGGAGATGGAACCGTAGTTGCGCAGGTGGCGCACCAAGGTGCGGGTATCGATGCCGCGGATGCCGATGACCCCTTGCGCCTGCATTTCTTCGCTCAAGCTGCGCTCTGCGCGCCAGCTGGATACGCGGCGGGACAGATCGCGGATAACCAGGCCTGCGACCCAAATATTATTGCCGTGGGACTCGTTATCCTCATCGTTCCAGCCGGTATTGCCAATGTGCGGGGCGGCGGAGACGACGATCTGGCGGTGGTAGGACGGGTCCGTCATCGTTTCTTGATACCCGGTCATCGCGGTGGTAAATACGGCCTCGCCGAGGGTGGTGCCGGTAGCGCCGAAGCCGTAGCCACGGAAGGTACGCCCATCCGCAAGGACGAGGATTGCTGGGGTTTTATCAGTCACGTCGTGGCCTTTCTGTGCCTTGATTGGGTGCTGTGTGCAAGGTTAGTCATGGGTAGCGGCGTTCAGATCGAACGTTACCGAGCCGCGCAAGATGGTGTGGGTAACCCGCGCACCAAATTCCTCGCCCGCATAGGGGTTGTTCTGGGACTTGGATGCGAGCTGCGCGGAATCGGATACCCAGTGGTGTTGTGGGTCAACGATGGTTAAGTTGGCTGGCTCCCCCACTTCCAAGGGGCGACCGTGGCCTGGCAGGCGCGTGATTTCGGCGGGGCGCTCGGACATGACGCGGGCGATAAAGCGCCAGTCCGCCAGGCCGGTTTCCACAAAGAGCTTGGCGATGACCGCCAGCGAGGATTCCAGCCCCAGCATGCCGGGGCGCGCGTTTTCGAATTCCACGCACTTGTCTTCGGAGCCATGCGGTGCGTGGTCGGTGGCGACGCAGTCAATGGTGCCATCAAGAAGCGCCTGGCGCAGCGCCTCTGTATCGCGCTGTTCGCGCAGCGGCGGGTTCACGCGGAAAAGGCCGTCATAGGTGCGCAGTTTGTCATCGGTCATCAGCAGGTGGTGCGGGGTGACCTCTGCGGTCAGCGGAATATCGTGTTCCTTTGCCCACTGCAACAGTTCCACTGTGCCCTGTGTGGAGGCGTGGCAGATGTGCACGCGGTTGCCGTAATCGCGGGCCAGCAGGGCGTCGCGGGCAACGATGGATTCCTCCGCCACGCGCGGCCAGCCGCGCAGGCCCAACCGGGCGGCGTTTTCGCCCTCATGGGCAGAAGACCCGCCGGTCATGCGGTCATCCTCGGCGTGCTGGGCCAGCAGCACGTCCATGCCCTTGGCGTATTCCAGCGCGCGGCGCATCAGCTGTGGGTTTTGCACGCACTTGCCGTCATCAGAGAACATGCGCACCTTGGCATCGCTGCGCGCCATCATGCCGAACTCCGTCAAGGACTTGCCTTCCAGGCCCTTGGTGATAGAGCCGACTGGGTGGACATCGCAAAGCCCCAGTGCCTGGGACTTTGCCCACACGGATTCGGCGACGATCGGCTGGTCCGTGACCGGCGTGGTATTGGCCATGGTAAAGACCGCGGTAAACCCGCCCTTGGCCGCGGCTTTGGAACCGGACTCGATGGTCTCGGTGTCCTCGCGGCCTGGCTCGCGCAGGTGCACGTGCATATCAACCAGGCCAGGCAGCAGCACGTTGCCGTCGCCCTCGATGGTCTCGGCGCCCTCTGCCTTCACCTCGGGCCCGATGGAGTCAATAACCCCACCGCGAACGAGGACGTTGGTGGGCTCGCCTTCCCCGTAGAGGCGAATATTTTTAATCAGTAGAGGGTTCTCGGCCGGTGCGGACAGCCGGCCGGTAGCTGGGTACGTAGTCATTTTCTCTCCCTTTTACGTGGCTTATGCTCTGCCCGATTTAAATCCCGGCGTTATCGCCATTGGTCAGCAGCGTAAAAAGCACTGCCATGCGCATGTGGACACCGTTGTTGACCTGCTGCAATACCGTAGTTTTATCCATATCGGCCACGGCGTAGTTGATCTCCATGCCGCGCAGCATGGGACCTGGGTGCATGACGATGGCATCCTTGTGCAGCGCCGCAGCGCGCTGTTGCGATAGCCCGAATAGCTGCGCGTACTCGCGGTGGGACGGGAAGAAGCCGCCGTCCATGCGCTCTTGCTGCACGCGCAGCATCATCACGACATCGGCATCTGCAAGCTCTGCATCAAAGTCATAGGACACGCGCACCGGCCACTTGTCCACACCCCACGGCATCAAGGTCGCAGGGCCCACGAGGGTGACCTCCGCGCCCAAGGTGTGCAGGAGATCCACGTTGGAGCGCACGACGCGCGAGTGCAGGCAATCGCCCACAATCTTTACCTTCAGGCCCTCGAAGCCATTATCGCCGTGCAGGCCCAAGCGCTGGCGCATCGTAACGGCATCAAGCAGCGCTTGCGTCGGGTGCTGATGCGCACCGTCACCGGCATTGATGACGGCGGGGCCATGCCCATCTGGGTCCACCCACTGGGCCAGCTGTTGCGGCGCGCCGGAAGACGGGTGGCGCATGATGATGGCATCGGCGCCGATGGCCGCCAGCGTCAAGCCCGTATCCTTCAGGGATTCGCCCTTTTTCACAGAGGAGGTCGACGCCGAAAGGTTGATAACATCAGCGGACATCCACTTGCCGGCCGTTTCAAAAGACGAGCGCGTGCGCGTGGAGTTTTCATAAAAGAGCGTATAAATCGTGCGCCCGCGCAGCGTCGGAAGCTTTTTGACCTCGCGGCCATCGAGCGCCTCGCGGAAGCGATCGGCCTCATCCAAAAGGCCGATGATCTCTGCGCGGGATAATTCCGCGCTATCAATGAGGTGTTTCATGAGTGCGTTCCCCTTATCTGCGCGGTATCGCCCGCGGACGTAGAGCGGGTGAGAACAACGGCATCGCGGCCATCGATATCTTGGATATATACGGAGACATCTTCTTCCCGCGCCGTGGGCAGGTTCTTGCCCACATAATCGGCGCGGATGGGGACTTCGCGGTGCCCGCGGTCAACCAATACGGCCAACTGGATAATCGAAGGCCGGCCGACATCGCCCAGCGCATCGAGGGCGGCGCGGATAGTGCGGCCGGAATAAAGGACATCATCGACCAAGATGACCGTGGCATTATCGATGCCACCGTCTGGGATGGAGGTCGGTTGCAGGGCGCGGTGCGGGAAATTGCGCAAATCGTCCCTGTACAACGTGATGTCGAGCGAGCCCCACGGAACGGGGACCCCGGAAAACTCGCGCATTTTCTGCGCGAGGCGCTGCGCTAGGGGCACTCCACCTGAGGGGATGCCCAGTAAAATGACCCGCGGGGCTTCCGCGGAATCGAGCGCCGTCTTTTCAATAATCTGGTGCGCGATGCGTGCAACGGTACGCGAGACATCATCGGAGCTTAAAAGCTCCAACTGGTTCGCGTTCACGTCAGTTCCACTCATCGTGACCCCCTTCCCCGCCTCACGGTGCGGTCCTTAAAGGATGCCTGTCAATGAACTTGTAGACGTCTATGCTGATAGACACGTATTACCTTAGCACCTTACCCACCGCGTGGGTGAGGCTCAGTCGAAAGAGGTGCATCACGCAGTGAGTTTCTCTGCACAGCACGTAGTCCCAGCCGCCCGCGAACACGTCTGGCAATGGCACACCCGGCCAGGGGCGCTGACGCGCCTGAACGCGCCTTTTGCCTTTATGAAGCCGGTGCAGCAGGCTACCGATCTGGGCGATGGTACCTCCCTGCTCGCCCTTCCCGGCGGTTTGCAATGGACGGCCCAGCACGACCTTGCGCGCTACCAAGCCGGGTATAGTTTCAGCGATGTCTGCGTCAACGCACCCATCCGCAAATTTGCCAAGTGGCGCCATACGCACCGTTTTGCCGATCACCCAGGCGGCACGCTGATTACAGACGAGGTCGATACCCGCATTCCCGCTGCGGCCCTCAACTCGCTATTCGCCTACCGGCAGCACCAACTCACCCAGGATATTGCCTTTGAAAACCGCCTGCGCGAAGGCCAGCTCGGCCAAAAGGCGTTGACCATCGCCATCACCGGCTCGCGCGGCAGCGTGGGCAGCGCCCTGACCGCACAGCTACAAACCCTGGGCCACACCGTGATCCAGCTCGTGCGCGGCACGGCGGAGGCAGGCCAGCGCGAATGGCGCCCGCACCACCCGCGGCCCGATCTCCTCGAAGGCGTCGACGTGCTCGTACACCTGGCGGGCGAACCCATCTTTGGGCGCTTTAATGACAGC
Source organism: Corynebacterium sp. MSK310 (assembly GCF_030227355.1). NCBI lineage: Bacteria > Bacillati > Actinomycetota > Actinomycetes > Mycobacteriales > Corynebacteriaceae > Corynebacterium > Corynebacterium sp. MSK310. The sequence continues at coordinate 318,075 of NZ_JASPFZ010000001.1, read as the reverse complement.
CACAAGTCCGATATCCGCGACTCCCGCGTGGGCCCCACCGAAAACCTCGCCCGCCTAGTGGCCGCCACCGATTCCGTGCAGGCCATGGTGTGCGCCTCTGCCATCGGCTTCTACGGTTCCGAGCGCGGCGATGAGCTGCTTTCCGAGGACGCCGAGCGCGGCGAGGGCTTTCTTGCCGATGTCACAGCGAGCTGGGAACGGGCCTGCACCCCCGCCCGCGAGGCCGGAAAGCGCGTGGTCAATATCCGCACCGGCATCGTGATGTCCGGCAACTCCGGCCTGCTACCACTGTTGCGCGCGCTGTTTTCCACAGGGCTTGGCGGCGCCTTTGGTGACGGCAACTTTTGGTACAGCTGGGTGGCACTAGACGATCTCACCGATGCCTATATCCGCGCCATCGTGGATGAGAAGGTTAAGGGTCCGGTCAATGGGGTATCACCAAACCCGGTGCTTAATAAGGACTTCGTCTCCGCATTGGGGTCCGAATTGCACCGCCCCACCATTCTACCGATCCCCCAATTCGGCCCCGCCCTGCTCCTGGGCAAGCAAGGCGCGCAAGAACTCGCCTTGGCCGACCAGCGCGTCAAGCCACAGGTGCTGGAGGATCTAGGCCATACCTTCCGCTACCCCACCATCGACGGCGCCTTAGCGCACGAACTCGGCGGCGAAAGCCTGCTGTAGGTCAAGGCCACAGCAGTGCTCCTAGCAGCCGAAACGCTCTAGGCAGACAAGAGTTCCGATGCCTCCCCCACCACGCTGACTAGGAACATGTCGCGGGCGCGCGACGCCGCAACGTAGAGCAGTGCTCGCTCGCGCTGTAGCGCTTCGTCGGCTTCAGCGGGTGCCAGCCCCTTGAATAGGTAGCGCTGCGGGAGGGCCTCGGCGTTGACGTCAAGGAGGATGACGTGGGTAAACTCCAGCCCCTTCGCATTGTGCATCGTCATAACGGCCACCGGGCGTTCCTGCGAGGTACGGCGACCGGCGCTAACGGCAACCTCAAACTCGCCCAACTGCCGGGCAATCTCCTCACCGCGCTGGTTGGTGCAGGTGAGCACGCCGATGGAGACGTCTTCCTCGCCCTGCGTCCATTCCTTAATGTGCGCGGCAAGCACCGCGGCCTCCTCCGCCTTAGAAGAGGACTGCACCACAATGGGTGCAGGACCTTGGCGCACCGAGTGATACCCGGTGAGCTCGGCCACGTCTTCTTCGGAGTCCACCCACTCTGCACCCTCCAGAATCGCGGTGGCATAGCCTAGAGGGCAAAGCAGTCCAAACGAGTCTCAGCGACAGTCGGCAAACTCATGGAAGGAGCCCGAGTTTCCGGCTGGAAACAAGCCATCAACCAGATGGCCGTGGCCTACCCCGACAGCTTCGACAATTACCTGTAAACCTAACCCCACACTCAAACAACTTGACACGCTCCGATCTGGAGGAACTGATGACCGAGCGGGCGTGCCGGCCGATCACACCACGATCTACCGCTGGGTTCAGAAATACGCCCCTGAGCTGGACAAACAAACACGGTGGTACCGGCAGGTACCTGACTGGCAGGCCAGTTCCTGGCGGGTGGATGAGGGTTATATCCGGGTCGGCGGCAGGTGGTGCTACCTCTATCGGGCGATCACCGCCGGTAGCCAGACCCTGGACTTTTACCTCTCTCCGAAGCGAAACGTGGCCGCAGCGAAGCGTTTCCTGGTAAAGGCCGGCAGATCCAATGCGTCAGCCGGGTATCCCAGAGTGATCAACGGCGATAAAGCACCCTCCCTAGCCAGGGCAATCGCCGAGTTGAAGTCAGAGGGAATCTGCCCGCCAACAGTGGAACACCAGCAGGTGAAATACCTCAACAACATCCTGGAAGGCGACCATGGTCGGCTGAAGCGGATCCTCGGGCCGAAAGGCGCGTTTAAGAACCGGACATCTGCATATTGGACGTTGAAAGGGATGGAGGCGATGCACTCATTGCGGAAAGGACAAGGCACGATGTTTGCCTACGGGCAACCGAACTCGGACGCGGTGATCGTCAACCGGGTCTTCGAGACGGCCTAACAACGCCCACACGCAGCGGCCATCAGGGAATGAGAAACTGAGTCTTCGCTGCTCTCCACCCAACTTTGCAACAGCACCCGCAGAACTCCCCGAGTGAACCACGCGAGGAAGATAATGCCCCACAGCAGGAGGCTCCGGCGCAGGACGCGGAGGTCATGTTGTCCGATGATGCGCAGGCGCGCGAAATGTGGGATGGGCTGATTGAAACGATTGGTATGGCCCAGTACGTCGAGCAGCTTAACCCTGTTCTGGAATCCCAGTTTGGTACCTACCTGTCGGCGCAGATTCCGGCCGCTGACATGCGCGCCCCCTGTCCGAGTGGATGGCCAACCCGCAGGATTTCCGTAGCCTGGCGGAGCAAAAGTACCGGGAAAAGCAGCAGGCCGCCCAGCCACAGGGGTAGGCCGCTTAGAGTAAGGTTCCCCGCTGCTTTTTGGGTGGGGCTTTCTGCTCCTGTGGGGTTGGCTGGCCCAGGTCTGCAACGCTGATTAGGTTGCTGGAGACAACCTGTTCGAGCAGCTGTCTGCCCTCTTTTTCGGCGTTGACCATGAACTCTATTTGCCACAGCAGTTCCAACAGCTCGCCGTCGAGGTGCCAATTGTCTGCCTGCATTTGATCCAGTGGTGAGGAGGATTTTCCTGCCGGGGTTTTCATTCGGTAGCCCAGCCAGGAAGACAGCACGTTCATGCCGGAGACCTCGAAGCTGGCGACCTGCGGGGGAACATGGTCAAAGCGTGCTGTACCCACCTGGAGCTGGTGGTTTTCCTCGTCATAGTCCCAGTTCTCGGGGTAGGTTCCCTCCGGCGTGGGGATGGCGATGGTGGCTGTTCCCTTAAAGCGGGTGCCGGTGGGTTGGCCAAACTGGTTGAGTTTTCCTCCGCGCTCACCCCAGGTTTGCTCAAAAATGATGTGGCGGCCAAAGTCTACGACCTGCTCAAACAGGGCGGTGTCGGCGGTAAAAGGGACGTGTGCGACAGCTTCGGACAATTCCTCACCAAACCGCTGGGTGTATGCCCCGGTGCCCAGGAGGCCCACCACGTAGGCCGCAACCTCGAATGGCTCCACCTCGCGGTTGTACGTGGCGGAAAGCGCTGCAAGCAGTGCGGAGGAAATGTTGGGCTGGGTGGTGCCTGCGGTGCGGTAGAGCGGATGCATGCTTTTCGCGCCAAACGATCCTCTAAAAAAGTCCATGTCAGGAACGTACGGACTAAGCGTTACTGCGGGGCCGTTTCCCAGAGTGGTTGAGGTGAGAGTCACCAAGAAAAGCTGACTGTTTGAGCAGCTGTTCCACAAAAGTTGCCGGAGATATGTGCCTACGCGGTGGTCGGGAAGGCACCACTGGCGGTCGAAGCTACGGTAGCCATAACGCACAGGCTTTACCATGCTTTCCCTCCCGTCCTGACCGGCAAGCACTGGCAATGGCGCATCCGTGAACACGTCGTTTTTTCTCACCTGTGGGGTGCAATCTCGGTCTGGGGAAAATAGTTCCTCGTCCACAGAGTCGGAAGTAAAGAGCTTGTCCCAGCGCTTGTTTAATGCTTGTGGGTCGGGAGAAATAGGCCATTTACGCTTGTACTGTGCACCAGAAACGCTCCAAGGAAAAATCATGTCGAGGGGAACACCGTCAGATAATGCGGCTGCCGTGGAGGGTACAAACTTGTCTCCCCAGTCCTTTTCCGGCAGCTCTACCCACTCACCTCCAGATTCTGGTGGGCATACACCGGCCATTGCATCCAGTTTTTCTTGTCGGGTTCCCCCAACACGTTGGTAATAGACAGTGGCTTGCCTCTTAACACGAGTCTCGTGGTGCCTGGTCTGTCCCCTGGAGTTTTTGGGGTGCTGGATTCCGAAGAAGACCGCGACCGGGGTTTGGATGGCAAAGACGTTTTCTTCTTTTCGAGCGCCGCGCCCCTCGCCTCCTAGGTCTACGATCCAGATTTCGTCGAAGACTTTGCGCATGTATTCGCGCAAGCCTGCAAACCCTGGGCCTCGCAGGTAGGAGGAACTGGTGATGTAGCTGACTACACCCGTTTCGTTCTCGCGCTGTTCACAGATTTTCCAGATGGCCCAGCGGATGAAATAGACGTAGGTGTTGTAGAGGTTTTTCACCTGCCTTCCCTGCTCTTTTTCGGTTAATGGAGCAATGAAATCATCTAGGAGAGCTGGGCGTCCATTGTGCTCCTCCAGGACAATGTTGCGGTGTTCGGTGGAGCCGCTTCCCAGAGCTTTCTTCCGTGAGCCACGGTCGTAGGGAGGGTTGCCGAGGATGACGCGGATGGGGGTTTGGTCGTTTTTGACCAGTCCCGCCTTGCGGGTTTCCTCGTTAATGTCTGCCATGACCTCCCAGAGGCTTATTTGGTTGCCGTCGGCAGATACGTCGCCTGGGTCGGTCAGCGAATTGGTGAGGTAGACATTAACGCCGTCTTTACCCAGCTCAATTCCGGTGGACTCAAGCATCTGTGTAAGGCGCATGTGAGCCACCGCGTACGGCCCCATGAGCAGTTCAAACGCATAAAGACGTTGAGCGAGGCTGCGGGCCGCATCCTGGGGTGATGCAGCTTGGCCCAAAACGTGGCGAGCTACCGCCAGCGGGTAGGTGGCCGTGCCGGTAGCGTTGTCGAGGACGCTGGTGGCATCGTCTCCTAGGCCGTCGGGGCGGCCGAAGCGGGTTTTAAGAATCTCGTCGAGAAGCCTTACCTGCATTTCCACGATTTGTACTGGGGTGTAGTACACGCCCGCATCAGCGCGCATTTTCGGGTCGTAGGCTGCGAGGAAGTCTTCGTAGAAGTACAGCCACGGGTCGGCATCAGAGGTGAACTTGTCTACGTCCACCGCGCCGATGACAGATTCCAGGAGGGATACCGGCCCCTCCACCAGGATGCGGTTACTTTGCTGCGCCATTACCTCCAGGACAGAGCCGATAAGCCGGTGGCCATTATGGCGTAGGTCTGGGGTGATGACGGAAGCGGTAAACGTGTCAGCAGGAACGGTGGATTCCACGCGCGCCAGCAGGAGGGCGTAGGTAAAGGTTTGGGCGAAGCTGTCGGCGAAGCCTTCGACGGTAGCTCCCGGCATGAGGTCTTTGCTCCAGTTTGTGTAGAGGTTGTCGAGCGCGTCTGGGGTGTTGTCTGTGATGACCTCCACTACTGAATCGCGCAGCAGGCGGGTAAGTGGGGCCAGCTGGTCGGCCAATCCTTTAGGGCTGGAGGGTGAGGTGGGTTTCCAGGAAAGGAATTGATCCAGCAGGTTGGATAGTTCCTCCACCTGGTTTTCTGGCAGTTCGCCCTCGGGGTTGGGGATGAGTTGGATGTGGGCGAGGGGTTGTCCTGCCCCGTAACGAAGTAGTGTCCACTCCCAGCCGTTGGTGTAGATCAGGTTCGAGTGGTTTTCTAAGCGTTTCCACTGTTTCTTGTCGTGTTTCGACCATCCGCTTTGCCGGTATGGGTTGGCGGATTTGTTGGGGCTTTTCAGCTCCAGGTGGCCGGTGAGCTGTCCGCGACCGTTTTTGACGGCCATGTCCAGGCGCACGCCCTCCACATTGTCGCCGGAGAGTTGGCGGTGCTCGGTAAAGACGTTGACCTGATTGGAGCGGGCGTTTCCCACGGCCGTTAAGAAAGTGGAGATGGGGACTTTCAGCTGGTCTTCTGGGCTGGTTCGCCGGTCGGTGGCAAGCTCACGCTCAACTGTAAGTAGGGCGCGGGCTAGGTCGTTGCAGGCTGTGGCGATGGTGTGGTGGGCCATAATTCCTCTTGGGTGGAGTGCATTGGGTAGCTGTGTATCTGATGGATAAGTCTACGGTGTCACTGTGCACGGGGCATGAACTCGGGGCGGGACTTTTCTGACAGGGGGTGCACACCCGGCAGGTAACATTTTTGCATGACAAACCTCCTGCACAAACAGCATGACACCCTCCCCACGCTGGGAAACAGTCTACTCGTTCAGTTTCGCGCCACAGTCACCGCACAGGAGCAACATGGATTATTGCCCTCACCTGCGCTCTTGTTGTGGTAGTTGCTGCTGCCACGACCGTTGGGGCTGTGTCCATTCCGCCCGGTCAGGTGTTGCACGTGTTGGCGCATCATCTGTGGGGAGCAGGTCTTGATGGGGTGGCTGAACCCACCCGCGTCATTGTGTGGCAGGTGCGGCTGCCGCGCGTTGTCCTCGGAGTGGTCGCCGGGGCGGGTCTTGCGGTGGCCGGTGTTGCCCTCCAGGTGGTGGTGCGCAACGTTCTTGCCGACCCCTACGTCCTTGGGGTGAACTCGGGCGCCAGTGTTGGTGCCGCGTGCGCTCTACTGTTTGGCGCAGGAGTGGGGCTGGGAGAATACGCCCTACAATCAAGCGCTTTTGCAGGTGCGCTGACTGCTGCTGCCCTGGTGGTTACTGGGGTTGCCCGCAAATCGTGGACACGTACTTCGGTGCGTTTGCCGGACTGTGAACAAGACCTGCCGCAATACTCACTTGCCAGAAAGCACCGGTGTAGTTAGGTAAACTAGGCAGGGTTGACCATTATCCCCGATTAGTAAATGGATTGAGACTACTTACGTGTCTGAAGAACCAACCCTGTATCCCGATACGCCCATTGAGGACGTCACCCTCGAGCGCATCGGTGAAATCTTTGACTCCGAAAAGCTCGAGTACCGCGTAGAAGAACAGACCGTCGGCGAGGGCGAGACGGTAAAGATCCTGCGCACCGGCTTTTCCAATATCGCCATTGCACTACAGGTGCGTGACGATGTCCTCGTGGCAGACTCCGTCTGGCGCGGTAATGCACCAGCCTCTGAGGGTCCGCAACTGCTCATGGTCCTCAATAAGTGGAACCAACAACACTTCGCGCCTACCCTGCGCTTTTTCGAATCGTCCGAAAATAATCTGGCCGTCTCCGGCGTGCGCGAAATCAATATTTCCCACGGCCTGTCCCGCAACCAGATCGGTGCCTTTGTAATGTCCACCTTGGACTCCATGCTGCAGTCCATGGCTTTCGTTGAAGAGCACTACCCACAGCTTGTCACCTGGGAGGAGCATAACCATGACTAATGCATCCACCGCATCTACCGAAAACAATCTGCCCGAGGTCGATCTGGACCGCGTCATTGCCGCCATGGGCACCTTTGATATTGAGCTGACCAAGGTAGAAGGCGAAATTGATGCCGCCACCGCCAACCTCAATGGCCTGCCTACCATGTTTGCGGTCCTGGATTCCGTTGTCATTGTGCGTTGCGACGTGCCAACTGATGCCTCATTTTCCAAGGCCGATGCCGGGCTCTTCCTCGCCGCCAACCAGATCAACTCTGTAGCATTCGGCGCGCGAGCAGTCATTTCTGAGCACGACGATATGCTCGTCGTCCGCACCGAGCGCGATATTCCCGCCGCGGCCGGAATGACCGATGAACAGCTCACCACCGCTTTGAAGAAGGCCGTCGATGCCGTTATCAACGGCCAGGACGCCATGGTTTCTGCCGCCGAGGAAATGGCCAAGCTCGGATCTGAAACCGCTGCGAAGGCCGGAAACGGCGGCGAGGAAAACTCCACGCCGTCTGGAAACGATTAAGCTGCCTTTTCCTAGGCCCTGTCTCCCCGTACTTAGTTCGCCCGCCTCATGCATTCGCGTGCTGCGGCGCCGCGACGGTGCGGGGATTTTTAGGCGCCTTATTTTTCTTGGGTTCTCAGCGCCGCGGATAGACACTAGTCCACATCGAGAATGCGCTGCTTTTCTGCCTCCGGATCGAATTCGGGCGCAGGCCACGACAGATTCAAGTGCCGCAGCGCATCGACGATGAGATACTTCAAGGCCATGCGCGCGTACTTCTTATTATCCGTGGGGATCACAAACCACGGTGCCCAAAGCTCATCCGTCCGGCGAATGGCATCCTCATAGGCGGCCATGTATTTATCCCAATAGCCGCGCTCTTCAAGGTCTGAAGGATCGTACTTCCAGTACTTATCCTCACGCTCGGTTCGCTCGATGAGGTTTTCCTTTTGGAACTCCGGTGAGATGTGCAAAAAGACCTTCAATATCTTTACCCGCTTTCCGGCGAGCTCTTGCTCATACTCACGAATCGCCTCAAAGCGGCGGTCGATTTCTTCCTCATCTACCCACTCGTGCACGCGTTGGATCAAGACGTCCTCGTAGTGGGAACGGTCAAAGGCCACTACCTGGCCGGGAACCGGATCGTGTTTGCGGATGCGCCACAGGAAATCGTGTTCCATTTCCTCTTCCGTGGGCTTACCAAAACCCACGGTCTTGGTACCCTGCGGATCGAAGACGGAAAAGACGTGACGAATCGCCCCGCCCTTGCCGGAGGTATCCATTCCTTGCAGGACCACTAAGAGCGAAGGTGCGTCATCGCTGTGTGCCCTGCCATTGGCAAAAAGGCGCTCCTGCAAATCATAGAGCTCATCGTCATAGCGTTCGAAGCGGTCCTCTAAGTCAGACTTTGAGCCATCGAATCCTGGAGTCGCCGTGGGATCGACATCCGCAAGCCGAAAGGTTTTACCGGCGCGCAGGTCTAGCGCATCTTTGATCTTAAATTTACCCATGACACACAGTGTACAAACGCCAGGGTGTGGAGCGGGTGGAGCGGGCGAACCGGGGCTGGCTCCCGCGGCTCCCCGCGGTGGGAAGGCAGAAGCAATTCCCCGGCTGTTGTTTACCTTTTACTTAGGAAGCCGAGGAACTAGGACTGGATTAGGAGTTGTCCTCGTCCGTTTCGGCGCTCGGGGACGACTCTTCTGGCGTCGCTGACTCCTCTGGCACCTCTGCATGCGCCGAAGGCTCAGAGTCCTCCCGGGAATCCTCGGCTTCCGCGTCGTCGCTTTCTTCCTCTTGACCGACGTTATTCATCGGGCTTAACTCAGAACGAGATTGCGCGACGTCATCCAGGACCGCGTGGATATACGGTGCGGCTTGATCGTGGGAATACTGCGAGGCTAGCTCCACGCCTTCGACGACAGCCGTCGCGGTGGGAACGTGCGGATTAAATAGCAGCTCCCAGACCGATAGGCGCAGGATAGCGCGGTCGACGGCGGGGATCCGGTGCAGCTCCCAGTTCTGGGAAAGATACCGCGAGATCGTGTCATCGATAGCGTCTAGCTCTTCTGCGACACCTTGGACGATGACCTTGGTGTAGTCCGCAATCGGCGCTACCGCGTGGCGATCTTCGCGCGCCAAGGCAACGCGATCCTCAACGATAGCCACGGGATCAACGTCCCGGTTCTCCGCTTCATAGAGGATATCCGTTGCGCGCCGGCGTGCGCGGTAGCGCGCGGTATGGCGTTTATGATTGATATCCCGCTTAGCAGTGTTATCAGACAAGATAAAGCCCTAGTTATTGACGCGGGACAGGTACTCGCCAGTGCGGGTATCGATCTTTAGTACATTGCCGATTTCAATGAACAGCGGAACCTGGATCTCGGCGCCGGTCTCCAGCGTCGCGGGCTTGGTGCCGCCTGAGGAACGATCACCCTGCAGACCTGGTTCGGTGTGCTCTACCTTGAGGTCGACGGAGATAGGAAGCTCTGCGAACAATGCCTCATCCTCGTAGAAGGAGACCTGCACGCGCATGTTTTCCAGCAGGAAACGGGCGGCATCGCCAAACTTCTCCGGCGAAAGCTCGAACTGCTCGAAGGTCTTTTCATCCATGACGACATAGCTGGTGCCGTCGTTGTACAGGTAGGTCATATCGCGACGGTCCACCGTAGCGGTTTCTACCTTGACGCCCGAGTTCCAGGTCTTGTCCACGGTCTTTCCGGAGACAACGTCCTTGAGCTTGGTGCGCACGAACGCTGGGCCCTTGCCCGGCTTCACATGCTGAAACTCGGTGATCTGCATCAGCTTGTTGTCAATCTTGAGAACGAGTCCGTTCTTGAAATCAGTAGTATCAGCCATTGCGGTTAAACTCCCGAATATTGTGGTTGAAAGGTTGAAAGCAAAGTATAAGCCTACCGGATAGCCTGCACCCGCTGAGCCACCGGTACCCCCTAAAATCTCCGCCCCTAGGAGGGAGGAGTTACGGGACCAAGCCTACCTATGCCGGCAGCTCCGTAAAGTCCTTGGAAGCGGCGGTAATGATCTTTGGGGCTCCATTGGTGATGATGAGCGTATCTTCGATGCGTACGCCACCCTTGCCCGGCACATACACGCCCGGCTCGATGGTAAGGGTCATTCCCGGGGCCAGTTCTCCCTTACGGGTCGTGGCGGCAAAGGGGGCCTCGTGCACGTCCAAACCCACGCCGTGCCCAGTGGAGTGCACGAAGTAGTCGCCGTATCCGGCATCGGCGATGATGGTGCGGCAGGCGGCGTCGACATCGGAAAGCGACGTGCCCGCAACCGCAGCCTCGACACCGGCCTGCTGGGCGCGCAGCACCACATCGTAGATCTCCTTGGCAAAGTCATTTGCCGTACCCACGACGTAGGTGCGGGTGCAGTCAGAGTTAAATCCGCGCAGGTGAGCGCCGAAATCGATGGTGACCAAGTCTCCATCTTCAATCACGCGATCGTCCGCGCCGTGGTGCGGCATCGCAGAGTTCGGACCAGAGGCCACGATGGTATCGAAGCTCACCCGCTCCGATCCCAGGATGCGCATGCGAAATTCTAGGTCAGCAGCAACTTCGCGCTCCGTGCGGCCCGCCCGCAGCTCGCCGGCGGAAATGAGGTCTTCCAACGCCTGATTAGCAAGCGCCGCGATCTCCTCCAGCTTTTCCAGCTCTACGGGATCCTTCGTGATGCGGATATCTTCGATGATTCCAGAAATGGGTACCAAGGTGACCCCATCCGGTGCAGAATCCTTCAGCTCTTCCAATTCCGATACAGACATGTAGTCAGCCTCAAAACCGACGCGAACCGGCGACTGAGCATCATCGAACTGCTGCAAGAGCACCTTGCCTACAGCACGGCCCTCTACAGCTTCTAGATCCGGAACTTCCTGGGCAATCTGGGTGGTATAGCGGCCATCGGTAGCCATGAGCGCGGAGAGATCCTTGCGCAGCAAAAGCCCACCGTTGGAACCGGAGAACCCGGACAAGTAGCGGACGTGGATTAAGTGGGTTACCAATACCGCATCAATGCGCTGACCAGCTAATTCGGCGGCTAACTTCCGGCGGCGATCGCTGAACCGGGTATCTGCAAGTGCCATAGAATCATCCTTTGCGGGAATCGTATTGAAGTGTAAAAATTTATTCTTCCACTATATCTATTTCCGCGGCGATGATGGCTAGGTTCAGTACCTACGTACCGCCTGCACCCGAAAAGGCGCGATTCGGGCCGGCAATTATTGGCACAAATAATCCACCGCGGCGCAGTACCCAAAGACCCCCAGGCCGGCGATGACGCCGCGGGCAATGGGGCTCAAATAAGAATGATGGCGGAATTCTTCGCGGGCATGCACGTTGGAGATATGCACCTCGACGAAGCCTGCGCCATCGGCAATTTCCGCCAGGGCATCGCGCAAGGCGACGGAGGTATGCGTCAGCCCACCTGGGTTAATGATGACGGCACTTCCGGCATCGGCGGCCGCATGGACCTTCTCGATGAGCTCGCCTTCAAAATTAGACTGGAAAAACTCGATGTCTGCCCCGTGCTTCGCCGCATGCTCGGACACGAGCTTTTCAACATCGCTTAGCGTCGTGGAACCGTATACGTCCGGTTGGCGCTTGCCCAACCTATTTAGGTTCGGGCCATTGAGAACAACGATTTTCATATCTACTCCGTGATGGCGGTATATGCCGCTTCTAGCTCTTCGCGCGTCGGACCCTCTATCCGCGTCGTCGCGCCGATACCGGTGAGCGCCACGAAACGTATCTTCCCATCGCGGTTTTTCTTATCGTGGGTCATTGCCTCATATAATTCCGCGAATTTGCCCGGTTCATACGTCGTAGGCAGCCCGATATTGCTCAAGATACTGCGGTGCATATCCACCAGTTCTGCATCTATGAGGCCCCGGTGGTGGGAAAGATGGGCAATGAACATCATTCCTACGGCTACCGCGTTGCCGTGGCGCCACACATACTTTTCCTGCCTTTCCACGGCGTGGCCAAAGGTATGCCCATAATTGAGGGTCTCGCGCAACCCGGCTTCCTTGAGATCTTCTCCCACCACCGCAGCCTTTACCGAGATAGATCGCTCGATCAATTCAGGCAGAACACCGCGTGGGTCAAGGCAAGCACCTGGATTTTCCACGTAGTGCTGCACAATGACCGGATCATGAATGAACCCAGTCTTAATGATCTCAGCAGAACCAGCCACGATCTCCGCCTGTGGGAGGGTCTCTAGGCGCTCCAGATCGACGAATACAGAGTCCGGCTCGTGAAAGGCGCCGACGAGATTCTTCCCGGCCTTCGTATTAATTCCAGTTTTCCCGCCCACTGCGGCATCAACCATGGCGAGAAGGGTCGTAGGGACCTGAATCACTTTGATTCCGCGCATCCACCCGGCAGCGACAAAACCTGCCATGTCCGTGGTTGCCCCGCCGCCTAAACCAATGACGACATCGCTGCGGCTAAAGCCGGCCTCACCAAGGCGGTCCCATACGCCTCCCACCACGCTAAGTTGCTTGGCCGCCTCAGCATCCGGCACCTCGCACAAGACTGGGATGACGCCGTGTGCTTCAACGGATGCTGCGAGCTCTTCTGCTGCGGTGCGCAGGGCCGGCTGAAAGATGATTGCTGCCTTATCAGCGCCTGTGTCCGCGCAGCGCCGTGCGATATCTTCACTGAGTCCAGCTCCTATGCGGACCTCATAAGGGCTCGGCCCGTTAACGGCGATGGTGGGCATGATGGTGTCCTTTCTACGGAGCGATAGCCTGCAGGATTGCGCGAGTGGGTGTAACTACCCCCCTAGAGGGTTTCTAAAAAGCCCAGGATATCGCCCACGACCTGCTGCGGGGAGCGAGTATCCGTGCGCACGCGGAAATCGGCTACCTCCAAGTAGAAGGGCCTGCGCGTTTCCACGATAGAGCGATAATGTTCAACTGGATTATCCGCTGCTAGCACCGGACGATTGCGATCGCCGGCCGTGCGGCGCGCGCCTTCTTCTGCGGAAATATCGAGGAATACGACGGTGTGGCGCTCCAAAAGCTCACGCGTGGAGGCCGTCATCACCGCGCCCCCACCAAGGCTTACTACTCCACCCTTCTGCAAGGCCGCAGCGACATGTTCGGCCTCAAGCTCGCGAAACGCTGGTTCGCCTCTCTCACTAAAGACCTCGCCGCAGGGTTTTCCCTCGGCCATTTCAATCAGGTGATCCGAGTCCACCAGATCGCAATTCAGCGCATGCGAAAGCCGGCGGCCAATCGTGGATTTTCCCGCACCTGGCGGGCCAATCAAAACGACGCAAGGATGTGGCTGTCCCGTTACATCGGTTGGCGTTGTCATCATTTACTCCTGGTTAAAGGCGAGACGCTGCGATACGTATTCTTCATATGCAGCAACGGCGCGGGAGGTTTCGCTCAAGCTATCCCCGCCAAATTTATCTAAAACTGCGCGCGCTAGCACGAGTGAGACCATGGCTTCAGCCACCACTCCTGCTGCCGGCACTGCGCAGACATCTGAACGCTGGTGAATTGCCGTGGCATCCGCACCTGTTTCCATGTCAATCGTGTGCAAGGCGCGCGGCACCGTGGAAATCGGTTTCATGGCGGCCCGGACACGCAATTGCTGCCCGTTGGTCATGCCGCCTTCCAAGCCCCCGGCCCGGTTGCTGAGCCTTGTGACACCATCTTCGGTGCGGACCATCTCATCGTGGGCTTCGGAGCCGCGTCGACGCGCTTCTTCGAAGCCATCGCCGATTTCTACGCCCTTGATGGCCTGAATACCCATCAAGGCTCCGGCAAGCTGCGCATCCAAGCGGTCATCGCCGGAGATATGTGAGCCGAGGCCAATCGGTAGGCCATCGACGATCACCTCTACGATTCCGCCTAAGGTATCACCCTGCTTCTTTGCGGTTTCAATCTCTGAAATGATCGCCGATTCGGCGTCTTTGTCAAAGGCGCGCACCGGAGAATTATCAATATCCTCGATATCCGCAAAGCTCGGGGAAGCGCCGGTATAGGGCTGCGATGCGCCGATAGAAATCACGTGGGAGAAGACCTCAACGCCCAACGTTTCCCGCAGGAAGTTCCGCGCTACCGTTGCGGCTGCAACACGTGCGGCGGTTTCCCGGGCAGAAGAGCGCTCCAAGATGGGGCGGGCCTCGCTGTGGTTATATTTCACCATGCCCGCGAAATCAGCGTGGCCTGGGCGCGGGCGCTGCAAGGGCGCACCCCGGCCCGAATTCATCGCCTTCGCTACGTCCTCATCCTCCATATCGATGGGATCTGCAGACATGACGGTGGTCCACTTCGGCCATTCAGTATTGCCGATCATGATGGCAATGGGGCTACCAATCGTCAGCCCATGGCGGACGCCGCCGAGCAGCGTTACCTCATCGGCTTCAAACTTCATGCGCGCGCCGCGGCCATATCCTAGGCGGCGCCGTGCAAGCTGATAGGAAATATCAGCACGGGTAATGGGCACTCCGGCCGGCATGTGCTCCAGCATGGAGATCAGTGCCTGGCCGTGGGATTCACCAGCGGTAGTCCAACGAAGCATGCGGGTATTATCGCACGGCCCCTATCCACAAGGAGCAACTAGGCACCCCAATATATTCGCCTCCCCCTCAAAGAGGGGATAAACCACCATAACCAGCCCAGCGGATACCACCATCGAGGGACCGTGAGGCACGCCGCCCTTGACGCGCGCGATACCGCTTGCCAGCAATGTGAGTACGGCGGCGCCACCACAGGCCATGAGGACGGCCAATGGTCCTGCTGTGGCACCAACGAGCATGCCCAACGGCAAGGCCAATTTAATATCTCCCCCGCCGATGCCAGCACCCCGCAGAGCCACTAGGAGGTACAGTACTGGCCACAATAAACCGCCCCAATTGAAAAAAGTGACAGATAAAAGCCCAGCCGGGATGGTCAGCACATCCGGCAAACGCCGCTCGCGGATATCCCACCAGGACAACACAGACGCCCACAGGCCATAAACTATTCCCCCGAAAATCCCCATGACATAAGGCTAAGCGCCGCCCTGCCACTCTTCATGGCACGGCGGCGCACATGGGCGTATTCCCAGAATGATTAGAGATTGCGAAGGCGAAGCTCTTCCTGCAGTGCCGCAACCATCTCTTCGCGTGGTGCGGTAAGACCGGTGAATTGCTCGAATTGACTAAATGCTTGATGTGCCAGCATGACGTGCCCACCCACGGTGAAATAGCCATTCGCAGCGGCGCAGGCGGCGAGCGTCGTGGGCCACGGATGATAAATCACATCGAGTACGGGCGCATGCGCAAGCCGGAAGCGATAGTCCTCTAAGGCGGCCGAAGGCACGGTGGAAATAATCAAATCCGCTGACCGGGAAAGATCCTCGAGATCATCGTCAAAAGTAGCGTACTGCAGATTGAGTCCCAGCCGGTCCGCCAAAGGCTGGAGCTCTGCTTGGCGGTTCGAGCGGTTCAAGATGGTTACCTGGTCGATTCCGCGTTCTGCTAAAGCCCACAGCGCCGGACGGGAGGTTCCACCCGCGCCAATGATAAGGGCCTGAGACACGGGCCGGAGCCCGATGAGTTCTTGCAGCGCGCCGCGCACGCCCTCAGTATCTGTGTTGTCCGCGCGCCAACCGTGCTGGGTGCGAACCAAGGTATTAGCAGAACCGATGAGCTGTGCACGCTCGCTTTGTTCTTCCGCAACCTCGAGCGCGGCGAACTTACCGGGCATGGTCACGGAAAAGCCGCGGTACTCGGGACCACAATCTTCCAAAAATGGGGCGAGGGTATCGTCCGTAACCTCAAAGCGGGTATAGGACCAATCCTTAAGCCCGACTGCGCCATACCCTGCGTTGTGCAGTATAGGCGATAAGGAGTGAGCTATGGGACTACCGAGTACTGCGGCGCGCGGCATGGGTTCGTCTCTACCTTTCTGACTGCGGCCTACGGCCTATTCAGCCGGTTGCTCCGAGGCGGCATCGCCGTTGCCGGCACCTGCTCCTTCGCCCTCGCGCTGCGAGTCGAGGACGCCGGAGCGGATGGCATCATCCACGCGGTCCAGGTGCTCATCGTAGGTATCAGAGAACACGGTGGTGCCGTCCTTATCCACGGTGACGAAGAACTTCCAGCTACCATCGGCCGGTTCTTCCATGGCGCGGATTGCCTCATCAGAAGGCGAGGAAATCGGCGTATCCGGCAGGCCTTCCTTGGCGTAGGTATTCCACGGCGTCTTTTCCGCACGAGCCTCATCGGTGGTGGCAAGCTCAACGTCTTCCAGCCCGTAGTTCACGGTGGAGTCGAACTCTAGGCGCATGGGCTCGTCAAGGCGGTTCAGGATGACGCGAGCGACCTTGTCGAATTCGCCGGCAGGCGCCTCACGCTCAACCAAGGACGCAGAGGTCAAAAGCTCGTACGGCGACAGGCCGATGGCCTTGGCGCGATTTTCGATATCGGTTTCCTCATAGCGCTTGGCAGAGCGGGTAATGAGGTCCTTCAAGATATCCTTGGCGCTCATATTCGGGTCCAGGACGTACTGACCAGGGGCAATCAGGCCCTCAATACGCTTCGGGTCATTGCCGCGCTTTTTAATCGCGTCAAGTGCCCATTCGGGTGCGCCGAGCTCCTTAGGATCAGTTTCTGCCGCCGCCTTTTCCAGTTCTTCCTTGTCCAGGCAATTGCCGTCATCGCAGCTGACCTGGGAGATCAAAGAGTAGATACCAAAGCGCACGTCACCGCCGACGACCTTCACGTCCTCCAGGGTGGCACCGCCTTGGACCTCAAGCATGTCCACACGGTTGTTTTCATCGAGCAATGCCTCTACCGCATTCGCCGCGCTCATTTCTTCCTGCAGGCGGTAGAAGCCAGGCTGAATCTGGCTGGCGCTGTGGTTCATCGACGCCGCGGAGTCGAATGCCTCTTGGGTCTTGACCACATTCTTATCCACGAGCGTGGGGCCCAGCTCGGACATAGACGACCCTTCGGGGACCTCCACCAATTGCGTGGTGCCGTTACCGGCCCCTTCGTAGTCGGCCGAAGAAGTGCCGATGCGTACTCCGATGTAGATCAGAGCTCCTAAAATGACGATGACGGATGCGACCACCACGGCGATGCCGCGCTGGCGCCGCTTGACGTACTTATCATCCATCGATCGCCCGAGGCGTTGTTGGTTACGGCTCACGTGTTTAGTCTCCTGAGTTTGAAGGCTGGGCTACTGCATCATCCGAGCGGAGCGCGTTAGCACGCCCATCCAGCCAGGACTGTAGTATTTCCACCGCTGCAGCTTGGTCAATGATTTTTCTGCCCTTCTTTTCGGACACGCCGGACGCGCGCAGCGCGGTGGTTGCCGCTACCGTCGTCAAACGTTCATCAGCCAAGCGTACTGGTGGTGGAACTTTATCTATATTTTCATCTTGATTCAAGCGGCGTCGAATCCGAAACGCAATTTCTTTCGCGTGTTTTACACTTTTTGACCCATTTCCTTGTAAATCACGCGGCAAACCAACAATGACTTCTACCGCGGAATATGCCTCAATAAGCTCCAGAATTCGATCAATGTCTTCTTGATCGCGGTCTTTGAAACCGGTCTTCCTGGGAACGGTTTCCACAGGGGTAGCGAGGGTGGCCTCCCGGTTGGATACCGCAACGCCAATTCGCACTGTGCCTACGTCGAGTGCTAACCGGCGGCCCTCGCCTGGGTCACCTACTCCCGGGGAATCTGGTTCAACTTTTGCCACAATAAGTCCTTAGCGCGACTGCAAAAGATCCTTGACGGCCTCGAAGCCCCGCTGCGCACCTTCCGGCGCGGTGCCGGAGCCCTGCGCCATGTCCGGCTTGCCGCCGCCGCGACCGTTGACGTATTCGCCGAGGCGCTTGACGATGTCCCCAGCTTTCACGCCCTCGTCCACCGCCTTGGCCGTAGCGGCCGCAATGAACGGGAACTTACCCTTATCCACTGCACCGAGCACGATGACAGCGGCCGTATCCTTCATGCGGTTGCGGATATCGGTGGCCACGGTGCGCAGGTCGCCGCCCGAGGTGCCATCGGGAAGCTGCAGCGCAATGGTCTTGATCCCATTGACCTCGGTAGCCGAGTCGATGAATTCAGAGGCGCGCGCGGTCAGTTGCGCCTTGCGCAGGACCTCGATTTCCTTCTCAGCGGCCTTGAGCCTCTCCGAAAGCTGCGAAATGCGCTCTGGGAGCTCCTCCGACTGCACCTTCAGCTCGCGAGAAACGCCTTCTACCAGCGCAGTTTCCTTGGAGTAGTACCGGAAGGCATCCATGCCGGAGTAAGCCTCAATGCGGCGGGCACCGGAGCCAACCGAGGACTCACCGAGCACGGAAACGGGACCGATCTCTGCCGAGGAACCAACGTGGGTGCCGCCGCAGAGCTCGATGGAAAATGGCCCGCCGATTTCCACCACGCGCACCTGGTTTCCGTAGTTTTCACCGAACAGGGCCATAGCACCCATCGCCTTAGCCTCTTCCAGTGAGGTCTCGATGGTGTTGACGGCCATATTGGAGTCGATCGCCTGGTTAGTAATCAGGGCGATTTCTTCCATTTGCTCTTTGCTCAACTGCTCGGTGTAGTTGAAGTCGAAGCGCAGGTAGCCCGGACGGTTAAGGGAGCCTGCCTGCACGGCAGTGGGTCCCAGCACCTGCCGCAGGGCTGCGTGAATGAGGTGGGTGGCCGAGTGCGCCTGGGTCGCACCGTGGCGCCACTTCTCATCTACGGAAGCCTCAACAGACATGCCAAGATCGAGCCCACCGGCGGTAACGGAAGCCTTGTGTACCCACAGCTTCTTGCCAATCTTCTGGACGTCATTGACCTCCAGAAGGGATTCGCCCGCAGAAATGCGGCCGCGGTCAGCCATCTGTCCGCCGGACTCAGCGTAGAGCGGCGAGTGGTCCAAAATAACCTCAACCTCATCGCCCTCGTGCACCTCGTTGACCTTCTGGCCATCTTTGACCAGGCCGATGACGTTCGCCCCCGAGACCAGTTCCTCATAACCGGTGAATACGGTGGGATTATTATCCACCCAGTCGCGGTACAAGGAGAGGTCGGTGTGGCCGTGCTTCTTGGCCTGGTTATCGGCCTTGGCGCGGCGGCGCTGCTCGCCCATGGCGGCATTAAAGCCTTCCATGTCCACGTCAAGGCCGGCTTCCTGCGCCATTTCCAGGGTGAGGTCAATGGGGAACCCATAGGTATCGTGCAGCTCAAAAGCCTTATCACCGGAAAGCACCTTTTGGGTCTTCGCGCGGTGGGTAGAGCGCAGGTCATCCACGGCTTCATCGAAAAGCTTGGTGCCAGATTCCAGCGTCTTCAAAAACGCCTTTTCCTCATTGATGGCCACGCGGAGGATGCGCTCGCGGTTATCCGCAATCTCAGGATAAGACGGGGTCATGGTATCCATGACCGTATTCATGAAGCGCTCCATGGTGGCGCCCTCGGCTCCGAGCAGCTTTGCGGAGCGAATGATGCGGCGCAACAGGCGGCGCAAGATATAGCCCCTGCCCTCATTACCTGGGGTAACGCCATCCAAGATGAGCATCATGCCGGTGCGCGAGTGGTCAGCCACCACGCGGAAGCGGATATTATCCTGCTGCGTTGCCTTCTCGCCGTAGGTGGCGCCGGTAAGCTCCTCAGCAACGTCAATAACCGGGCGGAGCAGGTCGGTTTCGTAGACGTTGTCTACTCCCTGCAACAGGCAAGCGACGCGCTCGATGCCCAAGCCGGTATCGATGTTTTTCTTCGGCAGTTCGCCGACGATCTCAAAATCGCCCTTTCCGGTTCCCTCGCCGCGCTCATTTTGCATGAACACGAGGTTCCAGATCTCCATATAGCGGTTATCGTCCGCAATCGGGCCGCCGTCCTTGCCGTATTCGGGCCCGCGATCGTAATAGATTTCCGAGCAGGGCCCACACGGACCCGGCACGCCCATGGACCAGTAGTTATCTTCCATGCCAAGGCGCTGGATGCGCTCTTCTGGCACGCCGATCTTATCGCGCCAGATTTCCGCTGCCTCATCGTCATCGAGGTACACGGTGACCCACAGGCGCTCCGGGTCAAGGCCAAACCCGCCGTCGGCTACGTCTTTGGTCAACAGGTTCCATGCATTGGAAATGGCGCCTTCCTTGAAGTACTGACCAAAGGAGAAGTTACCCGCCATTTGGAAGAAGGTGTTGTGGCGGGTGGTAATGCCAACTTCCTCAATATCCAAGGTGCGCACGCACTTTTGGATGGAGGTAGCAAGCCCTTGCGGAAATGGTGGGGTCTGCTGGCCCAAGAAATAAGGCTTGAAGGGCACCATGCCCGCGTTAACGAAAAGCAGGTTAGGGTCATCCAGGATCAAAGAGGCGCTGGGGACAACCTCGTGACCAGAATTGACGAAGTGCTGGGTAAACCGTTCCCGGATCTCATGAGTCTTCACGAGCAATAATCCTAACTGTCTAAGCTTTTATCTTCCATCAAGAAGCTTTCTAACCCATCCAACTTTACCTACTGGTGGGCAGGCTGTGCCCATCGGTGGGGCCAAAACCGGCCGAACCGGTTCGCACTCAGCGGCGCTTGCCACGAAGTATCCTGCGCAAACGGCCAATATAGTCAAAGATTCGCTTCTCAGCGCCGTGTTCGGTGGGCTCATAATATACGGCGCCCTCGAGCTCATCGGGCAGGTATTGCTGCTCCACTACCCCGCGCGGATCATCGTGGGGATAGGAATACCCCGTCGCATTTCCCAGCCGCTTGGCGCCCTCATAGTGCCCATCGCGCAGGTGCGGCGGCACGTGGCCGACCTTGCCTGCGGCGACATCGGCCTGCGCCTTAGTAATGGCAGCGATAACGGACGGCGATTTCGGCGCCGTCGCCAAGTGAATCGTTGCCTGCGCCAGTGGGATGCGCGCTTCCGGCAAGCCGATCAGTTGCGCCGCCTCTGCGGCAGCAACGGCGACTTGCAAGGCCGTGGGATCAGCCATGCCAATATCTTCTGAGGCGTGAACCATCAGGCGGCGGGCGATAAACCGGGGATCCTCGCCGGCTTCCACCATGCGCGCCAAATAGTGCAGCGCGGCATCGACATCGGAGCCGCGGATGGACTTGATGAACGCGGAAGTCACGTCGTAGTGCTGGTCGCCGTCGCGGTCATAACGCACCACCGCCCGATTCACGTTATCCGTAATCGTGGCCGCAGTGATCTCGCCGCCATCGTCGACTGCTTCCGCGGCCGCTTCGAGGTAGGTCAGGCTGCGCCGAGCGTCACCGCCAGAGAGTACGACGAGCTGGTTTAAGGCCTCATCAGTAATGGTCAAGTCGCGCTCCCCTAGCCCCCGGTCGCTGTCTAGCGCGCGGCGCGCTACGCCCTTGAGATCCTCCTCGCTCAGCGAGTGCAGCTGCAGGAGGAGCGAGCGGGACAGCAACGGCGAGACGACCGAGAAGGATGGGTTTTCGGTCGTCGCTGCAACGAGCAGGACCGTCCGGTTTTCCACCGCTGCCAGCAAGGCGTCCTGCTGGGTTTTGGAGAAGCGGTGCACCTCATCAATAAAAAGCACCGTCCTGCGGCCGTGGATGAGTTCCTGCCGGGCATGGGTAATGACTTCGCGCACCTGCTTCACCCCTGAATCAAGGGCGGAGAGACCAACGAAGTTTTGGCCCATCTGGCTCGCGATGAGCGAGGCAATCGTTGTCTTGCCGGTCCCGGGCGGACCATACAAAATGACCGAGGCCTCGCCGGATCCTTCGACCAGCCGGCGCAGCGGCTTGCCGGAAGCAAGGAGGTGGTCTTGCCCCACGACTTCTTCTAGGGTCTGTGGACGCATGCGCGCGGCCAAGGGCGAACCGGAGTGCGTGGCAAAGAGATTGGCCGTGGGAAAAGACGATGCCGAGCCATCGCTTCCCATGCTGCCGCGCGCATTGGGAGAGGCGCCGAAGAGAGAATCCTGGCTCATGTGGTATTAGCTCCCCAGAAAGATGTAGTGGTTATTCGTCGTGAACGCGGCGGGCAACAAGGTTGCCAAACTCCGCGATAGCCGTACACGGTGCGGTTCCACACTGGGCGGCGTAGCGCGCGAGCGCGTCAAAGGTTTCATAGAGGTCTTGGCGCACCAATAGCTCGTCCTCGTTAAATGGCCCGCTATCCGGCGGGCGCAAGATCGAGCGCTGCGGGTCGTGTACAATCTCTGCGTCCCCGCTAGCAAGGGCAACCAATCCCTCAATTCCCCCAGCGTGCATGGTAGTCACGCTAGACAAGGCCCAACCAATGAGGGAGGCGACGATAAGGCCGTGTAGCTCTTCTTCATCGGCAAAGCGCGGCCATACCTCAGATACTTCGCGCGACCATGCGGCGAGGAATGTATCTGCTTCCTTATCCGTGATTGGTTTAGAAAATAGGAACTGTGGGAAGCCCGCGATAACGCACGCGACGTCAAAGCCCACGTTCCTAAACCCCGCCCATTCATAGTCCAAGAAGTGCAGGCGCTTAGAAACGATGATGTTATCCGGCGAGAGATCGAAGGGAGTAAAGGCCCTATCCTTGCCGGAGGCGAGGGATTCGGCGGCTTGATCGGCCAAGCTGCGAAAACTCTCTGGGGCCTTGAGCCCTGCCTCATCAAGCAGGTTCAGCCCGATACCAATGGAACGATACAAGGACTGATCGCGCACGGATTGGTGATCGGCGTATTCCGGGTTATGCCGCAAGGTGCGATTCAGCAAGGTTTCAAAATCCTGCTCATGATCTGCGGTTCCTACGTGAATATGCCCCAATGCTGTGCCCAATGAACGCAGGATCCGAATGCGATCCTCATCGGAAGATTCCAAAAGCACGTCCGCGAGCGTTTCGGCCTCGCCCAAATCCGTCAATACGATGATGCGACGGTCTAAATCGTGCGCGAGCAGCACCGGCCCTGGGCGCACGTCTTCTGCTAAAGCGGTGGTAAATTGGTAGGCCACGACCTCGCGCAGCATCGCTGCGTCATCAACGCCATAGCCGGTTACTGGATTGTATTTGATAACCACAGAGCGATGCGGCAAAAAGGCGCTAGGAGCAACTTTCGCGCGCAGCACTAAGGCATTGCCGGATCCGCCTAAATCCTCAATATCCGACATTTCTGGCGTGCCACCAAAGCGGCGCGACAACATTTCCGATGCGGCACTGATAACCTCATCGGCCGAAAGCACTGTCTGTGTATCAACCATAGTTCTATCCAGTATGCCCTCCACCACAAAGCGCGGGGGCTACACCCCTTGCCGCACAAGTTTCTGCTGCGGCGAGGGCGCGCGCCCCGCTTGACCTAAAAATGGTGTCGTGATGGCGAGCCTGAGGGGCTAGTTCTCCTGCCCCTTGTTCGCGGCCTTTGCCTCTTCGCCGTTCTTTTTCTTCTCCGGCGTGAAGTCCACGCCGGTTTCCTTGCGCTGTGCGGCAGGGATGGGTGCGGGGGCATCGGTAAGCGGATCCACGCCGCCACCGGACTTCGGGAAGGCAATGACGTCACGGATGGAGTCAAAGCCGCCCAAGAGGGATACGATGCGGTCCCAGCCAAAGGCGATGCCGCCGTGTGGCGGTGCGCCGTAGGAGAAGGCATCGAGCAAGAAGCCGAACTTCTCTTGTGCTTCCTCATCTCCAATGCCCATGACCTCGAAGACGCGCTTTTGCACATCTTCTTGGTGGATACGGATGGAACCGCCACCGATCTCGTTGCCGTTGCAGACGATGTCGTAGGCGTACGCTGTGGCCTCGCCCGGGTTCTCATCGAAGGAATCGATCCACTCCGGCTTCGGCGAGGTGAAGGCGTGGTGCACCGCAGTCCACTTGGAGTGGCCCAAGGCCACGTCGCCGGAAGCGGTGGCATCGGCAGAAGGCTCGAAAAGCGGGGCGTCAACGACCCAAGTAAAGGCCCAGTCGCCTTCCTTGATGAGGTCGAGTTTCTTGGCAATTTCGCCGCGGGCCGCGCCCAACAGCGCGCGGGAAGACTTGGTGTCGCCGGCGGCGAAGAAAATGGCGTCACCGGGCTTTGCGCCCACGTGCTCGGCGATGCCCTCGCGCTCAGCGTCGGTAATGTTCTTGGCCACTGGCCCACCCAGAGTGCCGTCCTCTGCGACGGTGATGTAGGCGAGGCCCTTGGCACCGCGCTGCTTGGCCCAGTCCTGCCATGCATCGAACTGGCGGCGCGGCTGCGAAGCACCGCCGTCCATGACTACGGCACCGACGTATTCGTTCTGGAAGACGCGGAAGGTGGTGTCCTTGAAGAACTCGGTGCACTCAACGATCTTGATATCAAAGCGCAGGTCCGGCTTATCGGAACCGTAGTACTTCATGGCATCGGCATAGGTCATGCGCGGGATTGGGGTCTGAATGTCGTAGCCGATGAGTTTCCACAGCTCTTTGACGATCTCCTCACCAAGCGCGATGACATCGTCTTGATCTACGAAGGACATCTCCACGTCCAGCTGGGTAAATTCCGGCTGGCGGTCTGCGCGGAAGTCCTCATCGCGGTAGCACCGTGCAATCTGGTAGTAGCGCTCCATGCCGGCCACCATCAGCAGCTGCTTGAATAGCTGCGGCGACTGCGGTAGAGCGTACCACGAACCCGGCTTCAGGCGGGCAGGGACCAAAAAGTCGCGCGCACCCTCTGGAGTGGAGCGGGTCAAGGTAGGGGTTTCGATTTCAGCGAAGTCGTGCTTATCCAGCACGTTACGAGCCGCACGGTTGGCAGCAGAGCGCAAGCGCAATGCCTTTGCCTGGCGCTCGCGGCGCAGATCCAAGTAGCGGTACTTCAGACGGGTTTCCTCGCCTACCTCGCCAGAGGCGGAGGGATCATCTACCTGGAAGGGCAGCGCTGCGGATTTATTGAGCACCTCCAGGTCGGTCACGTTGACCTCGATGTCTCCGGAAGGCAGGTTCGGGTTTTCGGAGCCTTCTGGGCGCGGCTCCACCACGCCGGTTACCTTGACGCAGTATTCCGAACGCAGGTCGTGGGCGCGCTCTGCGACATCGGATTCACGGAAGACTACCTGGGCAATACCGGAACGATCGCGCAGGTCAATGAAGATGACGCCACCGTGATCACGGCGACGAGACACCCAACCGGTTAGGGTTACGGTCTCTTCTGCCAGTTCTTTGCGGAGCTCACCGGCCAAATGGGTACGCAGCACTATAATTCAATCCCTTCTAAAATGGAGTTACTTGCGGGTCCAGCCACGCGTAAACAGCGCGCGCCCAACCAAGCACAAGACTAGGAACTTGGCCAATTCTACATCCCACCGCTACTTCCGCTCCTATTAAGCCCAATTAATCCACAGCACACGGTCACGAGCCCAGTGCCACTGCCCGCCCCCGGAAAAGGAGTGCCCGCTGCGCACTGACGACGCTGAAAAGGTGTGGCACTATTTAGTCATGACATTTAAATCTGGTGCCGATTTTGATGGCCAGCGCGCAACCTCCGGCGGTGGCGGTGGCCTCGCAATAGGCGGCGGCGTCGGCTCCGTCGTACTGGTAGGGCTCTACCTCTTATTGGGAGGAAATCCCTCCGATATTGGCGCCCTCCTGGGCAATGAACAGTCACAATCCAGCACCCAATCTGGCACCGATGATTCTGCCTTCGATCACTGCCAAACGGCAGAGGACGGCAATAAATACGATGACTGCCGGGTGATGTTTACCGCCATGAGCGTGGATAACGTGTGGACCGCCGAGCTGCCAGAGCAAGCCGGCATTGAATACACCAACCCTGGCCGGGTGATTTTTAATGGCTCCACCAATTCCGGTTGCGGCACCGCATCTTCAGCCACCGGGCCGTTTTATTGCCCCGCCGATCAATCGGCATACTTCGACACCACGTTTTTTGATTCGCTGAGCAACTACGGTGCACACAATGCCCCGTTCGCGCAAATGTACATTGTCGCCCACGAGTTTGGCCACCACATTCAGCAGCTTGAGGGCACGCTGCAGCTTTCTGACTATAACGACCCCGGCGCGGATTCCAATGCGGTAAAGATCGAGCTCCAGGCAGATTGCTACGCAGGTATTTGGGCTTCTCACGCGGATAAGGGCGAGGATGCTCTGCTTGAGCCGATTTCCCAACAGCAAGTTGCGGATGCGGTCACTGCGGCACAGGCTGTGGGTGACGACAATATCCAGCGCCGTTCCACCGGCCAGGTTCAGCCCGATGCGTGGACGCACGGGTCTTCTGAGCAACGCCAGCAGGCGTTCCTTGCTGGTTATAATTCTGGCCGGATGGCTGAGTGCGACACCTTGGGGCGCGGGGTCTACCGCTAATTCCCCTTCTCCGCTTTACCCAATTGGGAACAATCTCCCCTCCTGCGTTGTTGACATGTCACGTACAATGATTATAAGCAGGAATCAAGGGTAGAAAGGGATATCATGCAATTTGGCATCTTTACGGTCGGAGACGTAACCACCGATCCGACGACGGGCGAAACCCCGTCTGAGGCGGAGCGAATCCGCAATATTACGGAAATCGCGCTCAAGGCAGAAGAAGTGGGTCTCGATGTCTTCGCCACCGGCGAGCACCACAATCCGCCCTTCGTTCCGTCTTCTCCGACGACCCACCTAGCCTACATCGCAGCGCAGACCGAGCGCTTGCAGCTTTCTACCTCCACGACGCTAATTACCACCAATGACCCGGTAAAGATCGCGGAAGATTACGCCTTTTTGCAGCACCTCTCTGGCGGCCGCGTAGACCTGATGATGGGACGCGGCAACACTGGCCCCGTCTACCCGTGGTTTGGCAAAGATATCCGCCAAGGCATCCCGTTGGCCGTGGAAAATTACCACTTGCTGCGCCGCCTGTGGCGGGAGAATAGCGTCAACTGGGAGGGCAAATTCCGCACCCCATTGCAGGCGTTTACCTCTACCCCGGCTCCCCTTGATGGCGTCCCGCCGTTTGTATGGCACGGCTCCATTCGCTCGACGCAGATTGCAGAACAAGCCGCCTATTACGGCGACGGATTCTTCCACAATAATATTTTCTGGAATCAAGAACACACAGCCAAGATGGTCAGCATGTATCGGTGCCGCTTTGCCTCTTATGGCCACGGCCAGGCTGACCAAGCCATCGTGGGGCTCGGCGGCCAGGTATTTATTGGCGATACTGAAGAGGAAGCAAAGAAGTTCTTCCGCCCGTACTTCGATAACGCACCCGTGTACGGGCACGGTCCGAGCCTTGAGGAATTTACCGATTACACCCCGCTGACCGTGGGCACTGCAGAGCAGGTTATTGAGCGCACCCTGAAATTTACGGACTATGTGGGCGATTACCAACGCCAGCTTTTCCTCGTTGATCACGCGGGGCTGCCGCAAGAAGTGGTGCTCAAGCAGATAGAAATTCTTGGCACGCAAGTCGTCCCTGAGCTCCGTCGGCGCTTTGAGCAGCGACGACCAGACCATGTACCCTCAGATCCACCGACGCATGCCACGCTCAAGCAACACCCAGATTCCCCACACTTTCGCGTAAGCCCTGGAAAGGAGGACTAAGCAATGCGATCTTTGGTTGTCCTCACGGCCGGGCTCTCGGAACCATCATCTACCCGGCAATTGGCTGAGACCATTGCAGAAGCCACCGAGGCGAAGATTTCCGCGCGCGGTGAAGGCGTAAACACCCACATTATTGAGGTGCGCACCCTTGCTTCTGAATTGGCCACAGCCATGACCAATTGGGCGGCTCCAACGCCCCAACTGGATGAAGCGAAAGAGCTGCTTTCCACGGCCGATGGCTTTATTGCCGTCACCCCTGCCTTCCAAGGCAGCTACTCCGGGCTGTTCAAGATGTTTTTTGATGTTCTGGATGCCCACGCCTTGGAGGAGCTGCCCACCATCGTGGCAGCTACGGGCGGTTCACCGCGCCACGCGCTCATCTTGGACTATGCGCTGCGCCCCCTATTGAATTACCTGCACGCCCACGTCGTTCCCACCGGCATTTTCCAGGCAACCGAGGATCTGGGCACCGCCGAGGGCGCACGCATTCGCAGCCGCATCGAGCGTGCCGCCACCCAGCTTGCAGATCAGATGATTCGCCCCACGGATCGGGTCGCCGGGCTTGCCGATGCCCCCAAACCCAGCCCCCATTCCCGCCCTACCGGAATCGGAGTGGACGAAGAGTTTCTGCCTTTCGAGGAAATTTTGTCCCAATACGACGGAAAGCACTAGCGCCGCAATACCTATCGCATATTCTAAAATTGATACATGTCACATATTTCTCTACGCTTGAATTTTAGAATGTTCGACCCGAATCCCCGCGCCTGAGAAAATCTCTTTTTCACGCTCTTGGACCGATAACTCTCTTGCTACGAAGAAAGGTTTCTTAAGGCTTTCACCATGACTATTAGCGTTACTGACATTTTCGCCATCGGCATTGGCCCATCCTCCTCTCACACGGTTGGGCCGATGCGCGCCGCGAAGCAATTTCTAGAATCCCTCAATACCCATCCCGCCCGCGTCTCGGCGGAGCTGCGCGGTTCGCTGTCCGCCACTGGGCGCGGCCACGCCTCCGACCGCGCCGTCATCCTAGGACTCGCCGGCTGGGAGCCGCTGACCGTTCCTATCGATGCCGAGCCGCAAGCCGGCGGCACAATCCCCAGCGAAGGCACCATTTCTGGCCCTTCTGGCAGCGTCGACTACGAAATCACCTTTGACAACGAGCCACTGCCCCAGCACCCCAATGGCATGATCTTCCAGGCCTGGGATGCAGATGGCAATATCCTTGCTGAAGATGAACAGTACTTCTCCGTCGGCGGCGGCTTCATCCTCTCCCGCAAAGAGCTCGATGCAGAGGTCGCCGATAGCCACGAAGTGCCCGCCGGCGTTGCCGCAGCAACCGTAGAAGACACCGTGCCATATGAGTTCACCACCGGCGAAGAACTGCTCAACCTCTGCGAGGCCAACGACAAAGATATTTGGGAAATTGTCCTCGCCAATGAGGAAGTACTTCACAAGGACGAAGGTGGCGCGGATTTTGTCCTGCGCCATTTGGACCTCGTATGGGACATCATGCGCGAATGCGTGACCGATGGTATTTCCACCAAGGGCATCTTGCCCGGTGGCCTCCGGGTACCGCGGCGCGCCCCCAAGATGTATGCGCAGCTGCTCGAACAGAAAAATGACCCACACTCTGGCTTCTCCGCCATGGAATGGGTCAATCTCTTCGCCTTAGCGGTCAACGAGCAAAACGCCGCGGGCGGCCGCGTTATTACCGCGCCCACCAACGGCGCCTGCGGCATCATTCCCGCAGTGCTGCACTATGCGCGCGACTTCCATGGTGGCTTCTGCCGTGAATCCGCACGCCGTTACCTGCTCACCGCAGGCGCAATCGGCATGATCATCAAACAGAACGCCTCCATTTCCGGCGCCGAAGTGGGATGCCAGGGCGAAGTCGGCTCCGCCTCATCCATGTCCGCTGCGGGAATGGCAGCACTCCTTGGTGCGACCCCCGCCCAAGTGGAAAATGCGGCAGAGATCGCCCTTGAGCACAACCTCGGCCTTACCTGTGACCCGGTCGGCGGACTAGTGCAGATCCCTTGTATTGAGCGCAACGCCATCGGCGCGGTGAAATCCATTAACGCTGCCCGCATGGCAATGATGGGCGAAGGCACCCACCACGTCACCCTAGATAACGCCGTACAAACCATGGCAGATACAGGCCGCGATATGCTCTCCAAGTACAAGGAGACCTCCCTCGGCGGCTTGGCTAAGACGATGGGCTTTAGCGTTTCCCAGGTGGAGTGCTAATCAGTTTAAAACACACAAAAGGGGGGCACCGAATTTACTCGGTGCCCCCCTTTTTTACTCCTGCGTTTAGCTTTCTAGATCCCGTCCTAAAATGGCAACCAGCTGCGATAGCTCAACATCGCGTTGCTCGTGGGCCGCCAAGTCCTTCACCGCAACGGTACCGTTTTCTAGTTCTTGATCTCCCAGGACCAGAGCAAAGCGCGCGCCAGCGCGGTCAGCGCCCTTCATCGCGCCCTTGAGGCCGCGATCACCAAAGGACATATCCGCCGCGATTCCCGCCTTGCGCAGGTCATTGATGATGCCGGTCATGCGGCGCTTGGCCGCTGTACCCAAGGCAATGCCATAGACATCCACGCGGGAATCACTGCCTTCTAAGGTGATTCCCTCAGCTTCTAGGGCGAGGATGGCGCGGTCAACGCCGAGGCCATAGCCGATGCCCGAGAGATCTTGCCCGCCAAGCTGCGCCATCAGGCCGTCGTAGCGGCCGCCGCCGCCAATACCGGATTGCGCACCCAGGCCATCGTGGACGAATTCAAAGCAAGTCTTGGTGTAGTAGTCCAAGCCGCGCACCATACGGGGGTTGATTTCGTATGCAACGCCCATATCCTCCAGCATGCCGGTTACGGTCTCAAAGTGCTCGCGGCACTCGGCATCGAGGTAATCGAGCATCAAGGGGGCATCGGCAAGCTGCTCCTGCATTTCCGGGCGCTTATCGTCTAAGACACGCAAGGGGTTGATCTCCGCGCGGCGGCGGGTTTCCTCATCAAGGTCCAGCTTGAACAGGAATTCCTGCAGCTTTTCACGGTAGGCGGGCCGACAATTCCGGTCGCCCAAGCTGGTCAATTCCAGGCGGAACCCGCTCAGCCCCAGGGCTCTGTAGGAGCGATCCGCCAGTGCGATGACCTCAGCATCAAGTGCTGGATCGTCAACGCCAATAGCTTCCACGCCAACCTGCTGAAGCTGGCGGTAGCGCCCCGCCTGCGGGCGCTCATAGCGGAAGAACGGCCCACTGTAGTTCAGCTTTACCGGCAGCTGACCGCGATCCAAATTATGTTGGATGACCAAGCGCATAACGCCCGCAGTTCCCTCCGGGCGCAAGGTCACAGAGCGATCGCCGCGATCTGCAAAAGTGTACATCTCTTTGGAGACCACGTCGGTAGATTCGCCCACGCCGCGGGCAAAGAGCGCGGTATCTTCAAAAATGGGCAATTCAATGTGCTGAAAGCCGGAAAGATGCGCCTGTTCCACCATGGTCTGGCGGACCTTATAAAAAGTCGCAGACTCTGGTGGGTAATAATCTGGCACACCCTTCGGTGCGGACAGTGCCTGGAACCGCTTCTCTTCACTCATGGTCACTAGAGTACCCCATGGGATTTTCGCAGGAATGGGTTGGTCGCCCTCTCCTCACGCATGGTCGAGGTTGGGCCGTGGCCGGGAAGAATGTCCAGCTCATCGTCTAAATCCCACACCGGGCCCGCCAAAGAATCAAGCATGGCCTGTGGATTAGAATCCGGAAGATCGACGCGCCCCATTCCCCCGGCAAAAAGTACGTCACCGGTAAGGGCAAAAGTATCCGAAATGATCAATACGCACCCCGGCGAATGCCCAGGGGCGTGATGGAGGGTAAATGTATTCCCGATTAGCTCCAGTTCTTCCCCACCGTGGAGTTCGCGGAGATTAGCAATGGGTACCATGCTCGAGGCTTGGAATAGCTCCTGTACCTGGGCAGAGACGCCCTCCCCAGAATCCAACATGAACCTATCTGCGGGATGAATATAAACGGGGATATCGAGCTTTTGTGCCAAGTCCCCGGCCTCGCGGGTGTGGTCAATGTGCCCGTGCGTGAGCACGATGGCTTCATAGTCATAGTTGTAAGATAGAACCTGTGACATGGAATCCATGCCCGGATCCACGATGAAAGCGCGCTTTCCCTCCGCCACGATATAGGTATTTGTGCGAAATGGGCCTGCAGTAAATCCTTGAACGTCCATGGCTCAAGTCTAACGAGAACCGCCCCTTGAGCACCCCGCACGCATCAGCCTTCTTGATCCAAGGCCGCGCAAGCATGCAAAAAGCACCCAGCCTTCGCGCCCACAACCACGGTGGGTTATGGGGAAAGGCTGGGTGCTGGATTTAAAGATCCTGCCAGCTTAAAGCTTTATTGCAGGGCTGCAAGAGCCTTGTCGTAGTCCGGCTCAGTGGTTACCTCCGGCACCAACTCGTTGTAAATGACCTTGTGGTCAGCGTCGGTGACTACAACGGAGCGTGCCAATAGGCCCTTGAGTGGGGAGCCTTGCAAGGTCACGCCGAACTTCTCGCCAAAATCGGAGCGGAAATCGGAAGCGGTGTCCACATTTTCAATGCCCTCTGCGGCACAGAAACGATCCAGCGCGAAGGGAAGGTCGCGGGAGACAGACAAGACAACGCTGTTGTCTAGGCCCGCAGCCTTCTCGTTAAAGGTGCGCAGCTGCTGCTGGCACACGCCGGTATCGATGGAAGGGAAAATCGAGATAACGAGGCGCTTGCCCTCGAAATCCTTATTGGTGACCTCAGAAAGGTCGGTGCCAACGAGGGTGAACTCTGGGATGGATTCCCCTACTGCGGGAAGTTCACCAGCGGTTTGGGTAGGTTCGTCAGAAAATTTAACTTCAGCCATGGCCCCGAGCGTACTGATACTTTTGCTTCCCCGCTATAGCTCACCGCTTTTTGCTGATGCCAATCCCCGAGCCAAGTCAGCCCCACGTCCGCAAAGCCGCTAAAATCGTCCTAGTTGAGACACGTCACCGATAATCGCTAGAAAGGTTGTCCCACGGTGCCAGATAATAAAAAGCGCGGAGAAGACGCGATGCACAAGCTCGACCGCGAGCTAAAGTCCCGTGACCGCAAACAAAAGACTCGTCCTTTTGGTGTCGCCGTAGCCTCGCTCGTCGTCATCCTCGGCATCGCCGGAGGAATTTACTTCCTCTCCACCCGCGATGGCTCTGAGGGCGAAATCCAGGCGGAAGATACCTCGGAAGCACAGACCACGCAGGAAGCCCCCAAGGCAGAGCCCTTGAGCGGCAAGCGCGCGGAAGCCCTGCCGGCAACCGTCCAGTGCGAGTACAAGGACAATGGGCAGGATGGCCACGGTGCCAAGAAGCCCGACGGCAAGGGTATTTCCACCGAGGGCACTGTCACCGTATCCTTCGATACCACCCAGGGCCCGATCGAGATGAACCTAGATCGTGCCACCGCGCCTTGTACCACCCACGCCATTTCGGAACTGGCTGACTCCGGCTTCTACGATGACACCGTCTGCCACCGCATGACCTCTGGTGGCTTGAATGTGCTCCAGTGCGGCGATCCCACCGGTTCCGGTACCGGCGGCCCAGGTTTCAGCTTTGCTAATGAATACCCCACCGATGAAACTGATGACGAGGACTTGCAGAACCCAGTTGTCTACCCCCGCGGTTCCGTCGCTATGGCCAATAGCGGTCCGGATACCAACGGCTCCCAGTTCTTCCTTAACTACGACGACTCGGAGTTGCCTCCTAACTACACCTACTTTGGCACCATCACCGAAGATGGCCTCAAGACCCTAGACAAGATTGCCGAGGCCGGCGTAGACACCGGCGAGCAGGGCGGTCTCCCAGGCGGCCAAGAAGACGGCAAACCTGCAGAAGAGGTAAAGATCAAAAAGGCTACGGTAAAGGCCTAGTCTGCGGCATCGGCGCTTGCCGATGCCTCCCCTCCCCCTACATTTGCCTCACCCCAGCGCAATGCACGAACTAAATCGTGGCGTGGCGCTGGGGCATTTTCATATCCGATGCTTTGCCTTGAATACCCTCCTACCTGCACTTAACTCCAGAAAGCACATCCTTCCCATTCACACCATCTGCATTAATCACCCCCTCAAAACACCCCTATTCCTTATTGATAATGTTTTTTATTAAACTCAGCTTGGGGTAATTCGGACAGCTACGAAGCCGTCTAATATCTAAAAAATTTGAACACCACAAGCTTGATAGGAAACACAATGAAGCTTTTCTCCCGCAAGGCCTTCCTCGCCGGCGCAACCGCCCTTTCCGTTACTCTCGCTGGCACCACCGTGGCCACTGCCGCGGAGAATGCGGATACCGCCGCTCAGATCTCTTCTACCACCTCCACCGGCACTCCTAGCCAGAAGATTGATTCGGACGCAAACAAGCAAAACGACGCCAAGAAAACGCAAGACTTGTCTTCCAAGGACGCGAATCCTGAGTCCATCAAGGCCTGGATCGAAGTTATTACTGCTGCTGTCGGTGCACTGGGTACTCTCTTCGCTTTCGCCAATAAGTACATCAACATCGATGACCTTCTAAAGAACTTCAAACTTCCTTTCTAAACGCTAACGCGCCTTGAGAGTGCTTAACCGCCGTGCTCTTATTGAACTGCACGGCGGTTGTACGGAAGGTCGTTCTGATGTTCTCCCCCCTCTATCAAATCTTTAAGACTCTTTGGCCTGTTTGATATACCCAGAGCCAACGAGGTCATTAAAGATATCTGGGTCTATGTCCTGACCATTCTTGATGACAGATATGTGCCCGGTGGGCTCTAAAACCATAATCTGAACGTCTTCCATGCGGGCTAAACCAGCCTTTCGCACAGCGGAATACACGTCAGAGCGAGTGATGTGAGACACGGTGAGATTATCGTCAATCATCTCGCCCTGAAAGACGATGAGAACAGGGCGGCGATCCAAAAATCGCGTCCACTTCACCACCTTGCGGATGGTACCGAATGCAGCTTCCAGGGCCATCAGCGTGGTCAGCCCGATAACACCCGCCGCTAATGTGGGTGGAACACCAATGATCACTCGCCCGGCAACAGCACCGAACATAATGATGATGATCGCGTCAGAGGCAGTCATGGAAGTCAGTACGCGAGAACCAAAGAGCTTTACCAAGACCATAAAGGCAAGATAGATGCCTAATGTAGACAACATAACAACAGGAACTCGATGTAGCTCGATTCCTAGTTGAAAAGTAGCCTCGCGTAAAAACCGTTCAAAGATATCCACGGCTTTTGAGGTTACTAGGATGCAAGACACAGCACAGAAAAATTAGCGCTTTTCCTCTTTAAGCGAGGAAAAGCGCTTTTCGCGTATCCGCAGGAATTGGATCGCTAATTAGATGTGAAAAGTCTTGCGCAGGTCATCAAAGATGGCCCGCAGTGGTGCCGGCAGCACCTGGGGGTTCAAACCAATAATGGCGATTCCTGCCGCTAGCGCCGCCACGATGGCAAGGGCTGCGCCACCAAAGGAAGAGCCTTGCGGTATCTTCGGGGCATCATCGGCGTCACCCAATTCTACGGGCAATACTGCTTGCGTACCAGCGTCGGTGGTGATTTCTAGGTTCTGAGAGCCAGTCAGGCCTTCTGGAACGGTAAGCGTCACTTGCGCACGTCCGCGCTCTCCAAATTGGTCATCGCCTTCCTGCTTGGAATTATCGATATCGGCAGATACTTCCTCATCCCCCAGCTTCACCGTAACGGTCTTAGCCATTGGCTCGCCCTCACTGGTGTAATTCAAGCTGGACAGTTCGACGGTGATTTCTTTGCCCGGGACAATATCGCCATCGATGTGGGCGCCAATTTGGCCCTGTCCCTTACGAACCTCGGACTCGCCGGACGCGATGTAGTCGATCATGGCTTGGGCATCCATATATCCCACATCGTTTTTGTGCTTGATGGAGCCTGCTTCAAAGTAACCATCGCCGCCCTTTTCGCTGTCGCTGGAAGCAAGGAAGGAAGAAAGCGCGATGGAATAGTCCTTATTCGGATCGAGGGGCTCGCCATTAACAGTCACCGCCTTGACGCGCTGGCCGTGGGATGCCTTGTGGTCATAGACCACCTGGACGTTATTGGACAGCCCCATGGCAAGACGCGGACGGCTGCTTTCACCTTGCCACTGGTTTTCCAGTGCGGTGATGAAGTCTTTGCCGGAGACCTTCGCAGTAATAACGGAGTTACCAAACGGCTGGACCTCATAGATGTCCTTGTACGTTACATCGCCGCCCTGCAAATCGGCGCGCACTCCGCCGGCATTCATTACGCCAAGGTCGATGTCCTCACCCACCTGCTTGCTCATGGCATAACGCTGCCCTTCCGCAATGAAGTTATTCAGGGTGGACTCGACACCGCGGTTGGAGCCTGGCTTTTGCCCCTCATCGGAACCGCGGAATAAGTCGGTTTCGACTTTGCCAGCGCTCTTCGAGCCTTCTACCTCGGCTTCATCTTGTGCCTTCTTTACGATGCCCGCAATTTCTGCATCGGGCTCTACCTGCGCCGCAGCAGTCGCGTCGTACTGCTTGATCTCAATGCTTTTCACCTTGCCCGAGGCCTTGTCGTAGGTAATATCGGCATCGTTAAGCAGCTTGCCGTACTCATAGCCTTGCGCCCACTGCAGTGGGAACGCGCCTTCGCGCTCTACCGTTCCCTGGGTGGTCTGGTGGGTATCGCCACCAAAGAGGATATCGACATCCTTGTTGAAGCCTTCTGCATATTCCTCCGCATCTTCGTGGAAGAGGGAGACCACGACGTCTGCCTCGCCGCTTTCCTTCAAACGGGTGGCTTCCTTATTCGTTGCCTCAACGGGATCGGTAAAGGTAACGCCCGGAATCTTTGCCGCAGACACCTTGAACTTGGTGTTTTGGGTAACGGTTCCGACATAACCGACCTTCACCCCGTCGATTTCTTCCACATGAGAGGCATCCAAGAGCGGCTTGCCGTCTTTTAATACATTGGCGCCGAGGATGGGATAGTCAGACGCTGGCTCGATACGGTCCGTTAGGTCCTCGGTGCCCTTGTCGAATTCGTGGTTGCCCACCGCGGTGACCTTCATCCCCATGGCATTGAGCGCTTCCAGGGTGTATTTGTCATCCGAGATGGCCGAGACGAATGCAGAACCGCCCACGTTATCGCCTGAAGAGGTGAGGTTAAACTCCTGGCCTTCGTTGACCTGCTTGATAAGCGATTGCAGGTGAGCCACGCCAATCTCATCGCCCGCCTTAGCTGGATCGCTCAGGCCATCTTCCAGGTGACCGTGCAAGTCAGTGATATTGGTAACCGAGATGGTGGTCATGTTCTCCTGCGCTAGGGCCTGCGTGCCGGAGAGAGCGACGGCGGTGACGGTGGTCGCGGCCACCAACTGGCCGATGCGGCGGAACTGCATAATTACTCCTGTGTCGTAGAAAGTATTTAGATAATTTATATCGCTTTCTTAACCAACTCGCAGGAAGCACACCACCCGTGAACTGGTCTTTTACCTCTCCTCCGCCCAGAATTCACACAATCGTCACCTGCCCGTAGCCCGCGCGTTGCTCTACCAAGCAACCGCGCAGGGAGGTAGCCAGGCAGTCAAACGGTTACGCGGTCACGCGGTAGACGTCAAAGACGCCCTCAGTATTGCGCAGCGTCGTCATCAAAGAACCCAGCTGCTTGGTATCCGATACGGAGAAGGTAAACCGCATCGTGGCAATTTGGTCCTCGCCGCGGTTCGAATTCATCGTCAACACATTGATGTTCTGATCGCTTAATACCCGCGTTAGCTCAGACAGCAGGCCCTGACGGTCCAATGCCTCAAGCTGCAACGTGGCGGAAAACGCGCCGGTAGAAGAGGTACCTGAGGACCATTCGACCTTCAACATACGTTCCGGTTCGGATTTGAGCTTTTCCGCGTTGGCGCAGTCCGCACGGTGCACGGATACTCCCCCACCGCGGGTGACGAAACCGAAAATAGCGTCCCCGGGCACCGGCTGGCAGCACTTCGCAAGCTTGGCCATGACATCGAGGCTTCCCTCCACCAAGATGCCCGTGCCGGAGGCGGAGTCCTTAGTATGCTGCGCGCGAGAATGCTCGAGCTCCGACAGCGGGGTTCGAGAAGCCAGCGCATCCACGGCATCATCGCGATCGCCGAACATGGCGACCAATTGGTTGGCCACGTGTTGTGCGGAAACATGTCCTGCGCCGATGGCAGTATACAGGGCATCGACATCAGAATAGTGCAGCTGTTCTGCCACCTGCTTCATGGAGCTGGCGGTAAACAGGCGGTGCATCGGCAAGCCGCCGCGCTGCACCTCAGTGGCCAAGGCATCG
Organism: Corynebacterium sp. MSK310; assembly: GCF_030227355.1. Taxonomy (NCBI): domain Bacteria; kingdom Bacillati; phylum Actinomycetota; class Actinomycetes; order Mycobacteriales; family Corynebacteriaceae; genus Corynebacterium; species Corynebacterium sp. MSK310. The sequence continues at coordinate 280,164 of NZ_JASPFZ010000001.1, read as the reverse complement.
CGCCCGGCTTCAAGGTGCTCCTCACGCCTTTCCTTGGCAAACCACTGGCGGACCTTTGCCTTGGCACGCGGGGAGACCAAGAATTCCTGCCAATCGCGCGACGGGCCGGCGTTAGGATCCTTGGAGGTAAAGATTTCTACCTTGTCGCCAGATTTCAGCGGCGATTCTAGCGCCACCAATTTGCCGTTGACCTTGGCACCAATGCAGCGGTGCCCGACCTCCGTATGCACGGCATAGGCAAAATCCACCGGAGTGGAACCCGCCGGCAGATCCACCACATCACCCTTCGGGGTAAAGGCGAAGATCTGGCGCGCCGTCAGGTCATAGCGCAGGGAATCGAGAAACTCATTGGGGTCAGCCGCTTCTTTCTGCCAGTCCAGCAGCTGGCGCATCCAGGCCATCTGGTCCACCTCTTCCTGGTGCCCAGAATTCTTTCCCTTCGTTTCCTTATAGCGCCAGTGCGCGGCGACGCCGAATTCGGCGTTGTAGTGCATCTCGTGCGTGCGGACCTGTACCTCAAGGGTCGCTCCGCCGTCCGCGAGCACCGTCGTATGCAAAGACTGGTAGACGCCGAAGCGCGGGGAGGAAATATAATCCTTAAAACGCCCCGGCAGAGCCTGGTAGATGGAGTGCACGACGCCAATGGCGGCGTAACAGCTATTGCTGTCATCCACCAGCACGCGAATGCCCACCAAGTCGAAGATCTCCGCGAACTCGCGGCCGCGGACGACCATCTTTTGATAGATAGACCAGTAATGCTTCGGCCGGCCCATTACTTCGGCCTCGATGCCATTTTCCTTTAAGGCGGCACCCACTTGGTTGATGATTTCCTTCAGGGCACGATCGCGCGAGGGCGCGCGCTCTGCCACCATGCGCACGATTTCGTCGTACTTTTTGGGATAGAGGATGGCAAAAGACAAATCCTCTAGTTCCCATTTCACGCTCGCCATGCCCAACCGGTGAGCCAAGGGGGCAATGACTTCTAGCGTTTGGCGCGCCTTTTTGGCCTGCTTTTCTGGAGGCAAGAAGCGCATCGTGCGCATATTGTGCAGCCGGTCGCTGACCTTGATGACAAGGACGCGCGGATCGTTGGCCATGGCGACGATCATCTTGCGGATCGTCTCAGCCTCGGCCGCAGCACCCAAGGCCACCTTGTCCAGCTTGGTCACGCCATCAACGAGCCGGGCAACTTCGGGCCCGAAGTCTCGGGTCAGATCCTCCAGCGTGTAATCGGTATCCTCCACCGTATCGTGCAGGAGCGCTGCAACAATGGTGGTGGTATCCATACCGATTTCCGCGGCAATCGTAGCTACGGCCAGAGGGTGGGTAATATACGGCTCACCCGACTTGCGGAATACGCCCTCATGCAACCTTTCCGCGGTGTTATAGGCAGCGTTGAGTAATTCCGCATCCGCCTTGGGATGGAATTTCCGGTGAATGGACATGAGGGGATCGAGCACGGGGTTAATCTTGACCCGCCCGCCGGTCAGTGACCGGGCAAGCCGAGCAGACATGCTCCGCATCCCGTTATTAGCCTGGCGTTTTGCTGACTTATCCGTGGCCATCTCTACCGCCCTTCACAATGCTGCAGCCTATATTGCTGGCTGCAGCGCCTTTCCAGATCGTGTGATCTAGCTTAGACACACCATCTTAGTCAGCGTCATCCAGCACAATGAGCGGCGGGCCCGATAAGCGTTCACGACCATTAAGACCCTTAACTTCTAGCACCACTACATTGCCCGCGACCTCGGCACCTGCAGACTCCAGCAACAGTTTGGCGCCGTGGAGGGTGCCACCGGTGGCTAGGACGTCATCGACAAGCACCACGCGCTTGCCCTTCACATCAACGCCGCGGGCGGGGATCTCCAACGCGGCCGACCCATATTCCAGTTCGTATTCCTCGGTATATACAGGCGGCGGAAGCTTGCCCTTCTTGCGAATGGCCAAAATGCCCAAACCCAGTTTGTACGCCACGGCAGAGCCAAGCAGGAACCCGCGGGCATCCAAGCCGCCAATGAGATCCGCACCCAGCTCCTCGCACGCGGCCGCGAGTCCATCAACAACGGCCTGAAATGCCTCAGGATCGGCTAATACCGGTGTGAGGTCTTCAAAAAGAATCCCTTCTTCTGGAAAGTCCTGCACAAGGCGCACGTTATCGCGCAATGCTTGTGCTGCTGATTCGTAGTGAGAGGTCATCATCTTCCTTGAGAACTAAATAGCGAGAATTAATTTAGGAGCGAACAAGGCCTAGGCCTTTTCCACAGGTTCTTGTGTCGACACATGCCAACGGTCCATATTCCAGCCGATGCCCGAGATGCCAGTGTACGGCAGGACACCCTCCACGTCGCGATGAACGATGAACACGCGCGGCTGCGCAGCGACCGGAATGGAGGGAACACTCTCCCACAGCTGCTCTTCCTGCTCCTTGAGCTGAACGGAGTTTTTGATGCTGGAATCAGCGGCGGAGTACTCGGTCAGCGGATCGACTGGGCCCAAGAAGGCATCGATGGTTGGCTGCCCCGTTTCCGGATCAGGGTTGAGATAAAACTGCGATAGGTTCTCCTCCGCAGCATCCTCGATGGTAATCCCCGCCGGTTCGCAGGAGGCGCGCAGCGCATCGACCATCGCCTGATAGCGCTTATCCGGGCCAACGTAGCCCACCTTGATGGTGGATCCATTCAACTGGCCGGCCGCAGCCATGTCCGTTCCCTCGTGGTCCTTCGCCACCGAGCCTAGCGTTTGGGCTACCGGATCTTGGACAGAGACGGTACGCACATAAGCCGGTGGAACATCGACACCAGATATTTCGGAGCTCTTTTGTGCTAACGCCGCTTGGTCGACGCAGGCAGCAAATGCCTTCCTAGCAGAAGGCTCTGCGAAAATCCCGGCCTGCGACAGGGTCAGCGTATCGGTTTGCAGGCCAACCTTGGTGGTCGTCTCAAACGCGTCAGCGCCTGCGCCCGCGGAGTCCTTGTCTGAGGAATCGTTATCGGATTCTCGGGCGTCGTTGCCTTCTCCAGATTCCGCATCCGCGCCGCCTTTCCCGGAGAGCCAGTCGGGCGCCGCGACGGCGGAATCCGCCACCTTGAGAACGCCCTTATCCGCAAGTTCCTGTGCGTTCGCCGTACTTGGCCAAATAACGAGGCGATCCAAGGCAGGTTTGTCGCCGCGATACTGCTCATTGGCTTTTAAGAAAACCTCGCCGGAATCGCCCACCTTATCCGCAGTGAATGGTCCGTAGGAGACCTGCAGCTCGGGGTCAAAGTCATCCTTGGCTGTAGAAAACCCATAGCGCCACAATTCCGCTACTGGCTGCAACGTCGCCATGTCTTCTGCGTGCAAGGCCGCGTTGAGTTCCTCTACGGTCAAATCCGTCTTCTGCGCAAGCGCGTGCGCAGGCATGACGGTGCCAGGGCCAAACATTTGGCGCCACCGATGTCCCTGGTCTTTCTGAAAAGTCAGTGTAAAGGCCTTGCTCTGCGGTGCGCACTCGATATCCGCGATGTCATTCATCAGCGGCATATGCGAGGCAAATTCAACCGGGTGCGTGCCAGCCGTATAGGCAAGCAGGTAATCATCGCAGGTGACGGGGGCACCATCGGAGAATGTGGCGTCATCGGCAAGCGTCACACGCACGCTTTCCCGATCACTATCAGCTGCCGGCGGAAGCTCTTCGGTCTCTACCAAATCCGCATTGGGAATAAGCTGCCCGGAGGGCCCCGGGACAAAAAGGCCGGGATAAAGCCGCGTCGAAAGTTGGGCCGCTGAGGTGGTGCTGCCGAAGGCGGTGCCGGCATTCGTCGTGGTCAGCTGAGAGTTAACCATATATCCGGCGTAGTTGTAGGACTCCGGATCGCTGGGCGTAGCCTGGTCACCGCTCTCGGATTCCTCACTGCTGCACGAGGCCGCTACCAGCGCAAGGGCGGAAAGCCCCGCTGCAACCGCCGTGATTTTGGGACGGCGCCCCCACCACCGTGTGGTGCCTAATCTGCGTTCCACGGTACGCACAACCCCTTTTCTCCTAAAAAGACCAAGCTTTAGTCTGCCTGATTATGCCGTGTTCAAGGGCACTTAGCGGCCCGGGCGCCACGTAGCACCGGTATGGCCGGAGGCACTGCTGCCGTGATCAGTTTGTTCTTCTGCCACTTCCTTGTGCGTCTTGGCCCCGACATCGGAAGGCGTAACCACCTTGCGCTTTGCAGAACCCGCATCCGCTGGTTCACCTTCCTCAGATTTACCTGCGCGGTAATCTAGCACACGCTGCGTGTGCTGCTTGACGCGCTTAGTCCAGTTAGCAAACGTCACCACCAACGGAGTGGCCAAGAAAATCGAGGAGAAAATACCCTCGATAACGCCAATGAGCTGGATCAGCGCCAAATCGCGCAGCGTACCGATGCCCATAAGCCATACGGCAATGACGAACAGCGCGATAATAGGCAGCGCGGAAATGATAGAGGTGGAAATGGAACGCATGACCGTCTGGTTAATCGCCAAGTTGGCGAGTTCCCCATAGGTCTTAGATCGTTGGCCTTCCAGCCCGGCCGTATTCTCATTGACCTTGTCAAAGACGATGACGGAGTCATAGATGGAGAAGGTCAGGACGGTGAGCAAACCGATGATGACGGCGGGAGAAACTTCAAACCCGAAGAGGGCGTAGATACCGGCGATGACGATGCCATCAATAATTAGCGCCAAAATGGCGGCAAAAGCCATAATCTTTTGCAGGCGTACCGCCACATAGATTGTCGCTGCAACGAGGAATACGATCATGGCGAGGATCATGCGCTGCGTAATCGAGGAGCCCCACGATTCGGACACGGTGGAAGAACCGATGGCGTCCGGGGTGGCCTCCCCGTTTTCATCCTTGGGTTGGAATTCCTCGTAGATGGCAGACCGAGCGCTGTCTACCTCTTCTTGGCTCAAGCGCTCAGAGGTGATTTCGAGCGTCTCAGAATCACCGGCACCAACGATGCGCACTTGCTCCGGTTCAACGCCAGTGGAGTCCTCGAAGACGGTAGCTACCTCGTCTTCTTTCAAGTCCCCAGCAGGCATGGACAAGGTGGTGCCACCCTCAAAGTCGAGGGAAAGCGTAAATCCACGAATCAAGATAGCGACGATGGCACCGACGAGGAGCGCGGCGGTAATCCCGTACCACCGTTTGGTATGGCCAATGAAGTCATAGCCACGCTCGTCTTCATAGAGGCGATCTAAACGCGAAATCTTATTTTTAGTCGATACGGCCATGATTATTTCTCCTCATCTTCCGCAGCTGCTGAGGGCGAAGAACTCTCAGACGAATCGGCGCCAACGGATGCCGAATTTTCAGTGGAGCGCTCCTGCGGCGTAGTAGCGGCAGAACGGGAATCTCCGTAGTAGCCGCGCTCGCGCCGCTCTTCAATTAGCGCATAAATTCCACCCAAACCATTCATCGATGGCTTGGCTGCCGCAGGGCGGCGGCCAATAATCTGCATCAACGGTGCCATGACCAAGAAGGACACGACGAGGTCGAAGACCGTGGTCAGGCCCAAAGTAAACGCGAAGCCCTTCACTTCACCGATGGCGAGGAAGTAGACAATGACAGAACCGATGAGTGTCACCGCATTACCGGTCACGATGGTGCTGCGCGAGCGCTCCCAGGCCTTCTGCGTTGCTGACCTAAAGGTTCTACCTTCTAAGAGTTCATCCTTGATGCGCTCGTAGTAGACCACGAACGAGTCCGCTGTCGCACCGACACCGATGACCAAACCGGCGATACCGGAAAGGTCGAGCGAGTAACCAATCCAGCGCCCCAGCAGCACAATAGCGCCGTAGGTCAGCAGGGCAGAGCCGAGCAAGAAGATAACGGACACACCACTGAGCGCGCGGAAGTAGTACAGCGAGTAAAGGATGACCAAAATCAAGCCTGCCAAGCCAGCCCAAAGACCAGCTTCTAGCGCTGCCTTACCCAGTGTCGGAGGAATGGACTCCACCGTGCCACCGGGCTCGCCGTTTTCGCCGGCAAAGGACAGCGGCAATGCGCCGTAGCGCAGGTTATTGGCTAGGTTATTGGCCTCTTCTTGACTGAAGTCGCCGTTAATGGAGGTAGCGGAACCGTACGGGGTAGCTCCCTGGATAACCGGCGCCGAAATCACGGCCGAGTCAAGGGTGATGGCAATCTGATCGTTCAGGTGCTCCCGCGTGAGGTCCGCCCAGGTCTGGGAGCCGTTCGGGCCGTTGCCAGTCTTGAAGGAGAAGCTGATCTCCATCTGGCCGGACTGCGGGTTGAGGCCACCGTTGATCGGGGAATTGGTATCAATCTCATTACCCGTCAAACGGGTACCGTCTTCATCCTCAATGCCACTGAGCAACGGGGCTGGCTCCAAGACATAAGGAGTGCCGCTGTCGTAATCACAGGTAACAAAAGGCTTGGACGGATCGTCTGCGCCAGCCAGCGGGTCAGCGGCTCCCTGGCACGTCAAAAGTGAAGAGGCCGCTGCCTGCGTAGTCGGATCCTCCGATTGACGGTCCTTCAACAACATCTCGGTGATTTCATCGCGACGCTCGGTCTGCTCAATTGAGTTGGACGGCTCATCCAAAGGCTTAGCGGAAACCTTCGGGGCCTTGACGTCCTTCGCTTCCTTGCCCTCAGCCTGCGCTTCTTGCTGGGCCACGGCGTTGGTGACGTCTTCCAACTTCTTGTTAGCTTCGTCCTTATCTAGGACGCCGTATTTGACCCAGCGGTTGGCCATATCCTCCAGCTCTTTGTCGAGCTTGTCCAAATCCGGCGCCGAGGGTTGCGCCACCGGGCGGAAGTACAACTGAGAGGTCTGCCCCACTGCTTGGGCCTGCGAGGCGTCCTCGCCAGGTACTGTGATGACGAGGGTATTGCCGTTGATGACGACCTCGGAACCAGAAACGCCCATACCGTTCACGCGCTGTTCCAAAATATTGCGCGCCTGCCGTAGCTGGTCCTGGGTGGGGTCTTCACCTTGTGGTGCCAAGGTAACGCGCGTGCCGCCCTGCAGGTCAATGCCTAGCTTTGGGGTGGCTTGGCGGTTTCCGGTGAAAAAGACCAGCGCATAGATAACGACCACGATAAGCCCAAAAAGCGCGAGGGCGCGTTTAGGCCATTGGCGGTTGCTATTTTTCATAGCGCCTCGAGATGATGCGGACAACGATATTCTCCTGTGCACTGCAAACCAGGGTGATTAAACATTAAATACGGCCCGCCCAATTCGGCACGGGCACGTTAACAACGCACAATCGTACGTCATGGAACAACATTTTCCTTAACGGGGTCCGCGATTCAGCGAAAATGTGTCAGGTTCTACGTTTCCCTTAAGCCAATTGCAGGTTCAGAGAACACTAGCCGTGTGCACAGGGTGCGCCCGCGTCTGCCTTCGTTGAGAGCACGGGCGATAACGAGGAATTAGCGGTTAGAGGGCTGCTCGCCTTCCCCACCATTGAATCCGTCATCATTATTGTTCTCACCGTTGTCGCGCTGTGGCTCTCCAGCATTGTCTGCACCACCGCGGGCGAGGTTCTGAGCTTCGCTTTCGGTGCGAACCACCGCCATCTTGTCAAAGGTAAGGGTAACCCCCGGGGAAACCTCGAGGTCCACACTGGTATCGGTGGTTCCGCGCACCACGCCGTGGACACCGCCAGCGGTCACAATGCGATCTCCATTCTGCAGGGAGTTCTGCAGCGATTGCATGTCGTTTTGGCGCTGGCGTTGCTTACGCATCGCCATAAAGGAAGGAATGATGAACAAAATGACAATGATGATGAGAAAGATGATTTCCATAACTTTCCAGTATGCCAGACTGTTTGGTTCACAAAAACCATGGGCTAGTTCCACCTCACTGACACCATCAGCGAGGTGTTCATGCTCCCTTAAAACAGCCCAATTGCCCCATCCGGAGGCGTCAGGCCCAGGTGCTGCCAGGCGGCTGCGGTGGCTACTCTGCCCCGCCCGGTGCGCGAAATCATGCCCGCGCGAACCAAGTACGGCTCGCACACCTCCTCCACAGTGGAGGGTTCCTCACCAACGGCGATGGCCAAGGTATTAACACCCACCGGTCCGCCACCATGACCATTGATCAGGGCATTAAGAACGGCACGGTCTAGCCGGTCCAACCCCATTTCATCAACATCGAATACCTCCAACGCCCCCTGCGCGGCGGAAAGATCGATGCGCCCGGTGCCATTGACCTCCGCATAGTCGCGCACGCGGCGCAGTAGGCGGTTGGCGATGCGCGGAGTGCCGCGCGAACGCGAGCCGATTTCAACGGCGGCATCATCGTCGATGGCGACGTCCAAGATATGTGCCGCACGCTTGATCACATGGGTGAGATCCTCGGTGCTGTAGTACTCCATTTGGGCGGTAAAGCCGAAGCGATCCCGCAGCGGACCAGTGAGCATTCCCGCTCGCGTTGTGGCTCCGACCAACGTAAACGGCGGGATCTCCAAGGGGATCGAGGTAGCTCCCGGCCCCTTGCCCACAATCACATCGATGCGGAAATCCTCCATGGCCATATAGAGCATTTCTTCGGCGGGGCGGGCTATGCGGTGGATCTCATCGATGAAGAGCACGTCGCCTTCCATGAGGTTCGAAAGCATGGCCGCGAGATCTCCCGCCCGCTCCAGCGCTGGACCCGAAGTCATGCGCAGCGACGTCCCAAGTTCCTGCGAAATGATCATGGCCATCGTGGTCTTACCCAGGCCGGGCGGACCCGATAGCAGGACGTGGTCTGGGGTGACCCCGCGGTTCTTCGCGCCGGTCAGCACGAGGGACAGCTGTTCCCTCACCTTTGGCTGCCCAATAAATTCCGTCAGGGATTTCGGGCGCAGGGAGCGCTCGATATCGTGTTCTTCGGCGTGAGCGGTGGCTTCCACATCACTATTGTGCTGTGAATCGTGCGCCTCATTCATTCCCTCCGGGAGGTTGAACTCGGTACGCTCAATATCGGACATGCTGTAGCCTTCGTGTCTTCTTGACGTCGTGTTCTTTTAACCCTGCTTACCCAACTGGGCTAGGGCCGCGCGCAGCAAGGTCGACGTATCCGCCGCGGGGGCTTCGGCATATGCCGCCTCCACCACGGGACGAGCCGCCTTCTCAGTAAATCCTAGGCCCAAGAGGGCTTCAGTAACGCTATCGACAACTGGGCCACCACCGCTTGTTGCCGCCGGCGCCGCATCAGCCGTTGGAGTTCCAGCAAAGCGCTTTACCTTATCTTTAAGCTCCAAGGTAAGGCGTTGGGCCATCCGCTTGCCGACGCCCGGAATAGACTGCAGCGCCTTAACATCCTCCCCGCCAATGGCTGCAGCCAGCTCTTCTGCTCCCATGACGGATAATGCAGCCAAGGCGAGTTTAGGGCCCAAGCCGGACACGGATTGCAGCACCTGGAACATTTCGCGATCGTCATCGCTGGTAAAACCGTACAGGGTCAATGCATCTTCCTTGACCACCAAGGTAGTGAGCACAAAGGCAGTTTCCCCACGGCGCAGGGTTCCCAACGTCTTTGCGGTGGCCAAAAACTTATAGCCCACCCCTCCGCAATCAATAACGCCGTGATCTAAACCAATGTGGAGGACTTCTCCCCGCAATGCCGCAATCATTTTCTACCGTGCCTTCCTACCTGTGTACGCGTTCGCCATGACCTTGTATTTAATAAAACTTAGTGGGTGAGCAGTGTACTAGGGCTTGATGCCCTTCCCCCGCCCGCGGACACCACTGGTCTTTGCACCAAGCCCTAAACCGGTACTATCCATCCTGACGATCGCTGGCGCCCGCCAGCAATGGCAGACAGCCAGCGCCAATGCGTCCGCTGCATCCGCCGGCTTGGGCGGCTCCGTAAGCCCCAGGATACGAGTAATCATCGCCGTCATTTGTTTCTTATCGGCGCGCCCGTTGCCAGAAATAGCCTTTTTCACCTCGGACGGGGTGTACATATACACCGGAATATCCCGCTCGGCGGCCGCGAGCACGAGGACTCCTACGACGTGTGCAGTCTGCATGACGGTCGAAACCCGGCCGCGTTCGAAGACGCGCTCTATGGCAACCACATCCGGCGAATAATCGTCCATCCACTCCTTAGCCGCAACGGACAGCCGCAGGAGCCGCTCGGTTAAATCTTTATCGCTCGGGGTCCGCACCACGCCAACGGAGACGGGAAGAATTGCGCGCCCGCGGCCTGCTTGGACCACGGACAGGCCACAGCGAGTAAGCCCAGGGTCGATGCCCATCACGCGCATGCCTTCGATATTCACACCCGCCCACTCCCCGTTCCGCGGTCTCGTCGTTTCTAGTCTCAATTCCCCATTATGTCTTACACACACATGTTCTACAACACGGCGTGAATTTTAGACTGCCCCAATAAAAACACAACAAAGCTCGGCGCCGGAATCTCCGCATGCGCGAAGACCCGCCACCGAGCTAGTGCCCCAATAAGTGCAGGAACCCTATTCTGCGTTGAGTTCCGCTAGGACCTCTTCCGATAGATCCATATTGGTATATACGTTCTGGACGTCGTCGGATTCTTCCAAAACATCGATGAGGCGGAAGATCTTCTTGGCGTCATTGGCCTCGAGGGGAACCTCAACTGAGGCACGGAAATCGTTATCGGAGTCATCGACTTCGATATCTGCTTCCTTAAGGGCTTCCCTGACAGCCTGCACATCCGTGGGAGCGCAGATGATCTCAAATTTCTCGCCCTGGTCTTTGACCTCTTCAGCGCCGGCATCGAGCACTGCCATCAAGACATCGTCCTCACTCAGCTCACCCTTTTCCACCAAGACATAACCGGTGCGGGAGAACATATAAGCAACCGAGCCGGATTCACCCAGGTTGCCGCCATTTTTGCTCATCGCTGTGCGGACATCGGTAGCCGCGCGGTTGCGGTTATCGGTCAAGCATTCAATCAGCATTGCGACGCCATTGGGGCCATAGCCCTCATACATGATGGTCTCCCAGTCGGCACCACCAGCTTCTTCACCAGAGCCGCGCTTGCGGGCGCGCTCGATGTTGTCATTGGGGACAGAGGCCTTTTTGGCCTTCTTAATCATGTCATCGAGCGTTGGGTTGGCCGCAGGATCACCACCGCCGGTTCGCGCCGCCACTTCAATGTTCTTAATGAGCTTGGCAAATTCCTTGCCGCGCTTGGCGTCATTGGCAGCCTTCTTGTGCTTGGTAGTTGCCCATTTTGAGTGGCCTGACATTAAGTCCCTTTCTAATTGGGTTCTAAATCTGTTGACAATTATACGTGCCCTGCACGAACTGGGAAAAGCGCCTCCATGATACAGACGCTTTTCTAGACGTTATGCCAATTGCCGTGCGCAGAACCGCTACCTAAGTTCTCATCAAGGAACCGAGTCAAGCCTTCTTGGTTGACCAATGCAACGAGTTCACCCTGCTCATTGAATAATTTACCGCGCGCGATCGCCGTTCCTTGCGCTGCTGTGGGCGATACCTGCTCATAGAGCAACCACTCATCCACGCGAAAGGGGCGAAGAAACCATACCGCATGGTCAAGGCTTGCCAGTTGCACCTTCTCCCCCTGGTGCGGAATGAGCGCCGCCCGGATAAGGGTCATATCGGACATATACGTCAGGGCGGCGCGGTGGAAGGCGGGATCACTCCCAAGCTCACCGGTATTGCGAAACCAAATATGGCGATATCCGGCACCTGTCACCTCCGCGGCGGCATCATCGCGGCCCTCATCGGGCACCAAACGAATATCCCAATCGGCCCACTCCTTCAAGATAATCCGGGTGGAATAGGGCGCCCCGCCGCCACGACGCGCGGCTTCATCGGGGCTTAATACCTGCGGTGCCACATCCTGATGTTCGGGACCTGCATCACCATCGCGGTGGAAACTAGCCAGCATAATAAAGACGAGGCGGCCACCCTGGATGACCCGAACCTGCCGGCTGGCAAAGGAACGGCCATCACGCAGCCTTTCTACCTGCAACTCCAGCGGCTTTTTCGTATCACCTGGGCCAACGAAATAACCATGGAGGGAATGCACCTGCTTGCCCTCCACCGTCCTTTGCGCCGCGGCAAGGGCCTGCGCAGCAACTTGCCCGCCAAAGGTGCGTTCAATCTGCGAGGGGATCGCCGGGCCAGAAAAGACATCCGCGTCTTGGGTGCCTTCTAATGCCAAAACCTCAGAAATGGTGCCCACAGTCATCCTTTCTTGCGCGCCTACTATGCGCTACATCACGTAAGTCTTCGTCTGCCTTGCCACCCTACTCCCCGGGGCAGCCCAACCCCGGTGACGAGAAATCTGATTCGAGCTACTCAACGACCAAATTATTCCCTAGAATCTTTTGGGTGAAAAGATTTGCGACAGTTCCTGCGGTATGGGTGGGCTGGGTGCTCGCCCGCTTGGTTTTGGTCTATTTTTTGAAGCTCGACCAAAGCGCACGCGGCGATGTTGCCTATTATTTCGCCGGCCTTTTTGGCACCGATCCTACGAAGATGACCGAATACCCCCACGCGGGCACGTGGCCCACCATCATCTTAAGCTGGTTCACCGGTGGAGACCGCGGCGTATTCTATATCGGCTTTACCATCATGGCGCTGCTTGTCGATGCCACCTTCCTCGCCCTCCTGCTGCGCCACCACGAACGTAATAAGCGGGTTTTTCTCGCCGGCTGGTTCTGGGTATTTTTTGGCACGGCTGCAGGACACGTCTTTGTGTGGCGCCTCGATATTTTTCCTGCCGTCGCCGTCGCCGGTGCCGCAGCGCTTCTTATTTCTCATCCCCAGACAGGCGCCGTCCTATTGGGCTTCGCTACCACCATGAAGCTCTGGCCAGGCGTCCTCGCGGCTGGACTGGTAGGGCGTTTTAATAACTCTAATTCCTGGCTGCGATTGGCGTCCTATTTTGGCTCCGTTGCTGCTCTTTCTGCGTTCACAGTTTTTACCTCCGGTATGGACCGACTCCTTTCCCCACTGAATTATCAGGGGGTGCGCGGACTCCAACTCGAATCCGTTCCGGCGACATACTTGCTATTGCAGGCACATCTCAACCCGGGTAAATGGCGATTAGGTTATGCGCCCTCCAAGAGCTTTGAGATTTCTGGCCCGGGAGTCGATACCGCCATCATGTGGAGCACTATCGCGACGGCCGGGATGCTGGTATTTGCCCTGAGCTGGGCGCTATACCGTTTCTTCGCCGGAGGGTGGACCTCGCGAACGACCATCGCCTTCTTCACCCTCATGGTGCTACTACTCATAGCCACCAATAAGGTATTTTCGCCCCAGTACATCATTTGGCTAGGCCCCCTCTTCGCTGTGGTCATACGCCAACAGCTCCCCGCCGGGTTTGTACCCATCAAAATCTGTCAGGGCCTCCTCGCTGTATGCGCAGTTGCAGCCGCCGCGCTTGGCACCTACATCTACCCTTTCCACTATGACTACGTGTGGAAGTATGTGGGCGAAAATCTGACTCCGGTCTACGTGCTCGTCGCCCGCAACGTCCTCATCCTCGTAGCGGTGCTCTTTGCGCTTATATGGTTCATCCTTGAGGTGAGCTTGTCGCGACGCATAGAAAAAGCCATCGTGGCAGCAGGCGGCTTGGAAACAAGCCCGGAAGCCGGCGCAGAGAACGCGTCCTCGCCAAATACGGGGCGAATTAATGTGCCCGGTTCTGACACCCCTGCCGCGTCTGAAGCGAGCACCGATGCCGCTAAGGAGGTAACGCGCGGCTAAGTTTTTAATCCGCCAGCATGTAGTCGAAGTACTCAGGTAATTTAGCGGTTCCGCCGAGGCGGAAGAAACGCACTGCTGGGCGCAGGCGCAGTGCACGCGTATCGCTGACTGCCTCGTTATAAAAACGATGCGCTAACTGGATGCGGCCTTCTGCATCCGCCAAGGCGGCAGGGCGCTGGCCTACCGGAAAATCGCGCACAATGGCGGCCGAAAGCTCGCGTTCAACCATGGTGCGGGCTTGAAAATGCCCTTGCGAAAGCTCCGTGGATTCGGCCTTTTGTGCCAAGGCCGCAAGATCCGGGGCAACCGCCGCCGTTACCGCCGCTCGCCGGTCCAGCGCAGCCTGCAGCTGCGCCAGCGCAGCATCGGTGCGGATGTGCAGGAAATTTAGTCGCTGCGCTGTGAAAATGGCCCACGATCCCACAAGAATGAGCATAAGCAGCGCGATGGTTATTTCTATCGCCATCATCGCTTCACCCTCACCTTCGTGCCATCTTGCACCGTTTCATAAACTTGCATGACCGCCGCGGCAACATGGTCCCAGTCATACATCTGGGCGCGTTGCACGCCATTGCGCACCAATCGCCGCCGGTAGTCACCATCATCCAAGACCTGGTTGAGCACGCGTGCCAAATCGGTGGCATCGCCAGTGCGGAATAGTGCTCCCGCAGGCTCTTCCGATTCTGCGTTGCAGACCGCACGAAAGGCCTCTAAATCAGAAGCCACGACGGCCGCACCGGCGGCCATTGCTTCTACCAGCACGATGCCAAAGCTTTCCCCGCCCGTATTGGGCGCCACGTAAACATCGGCCCGGCCTAAGATCTGTGCCTTTTCTGCATCGCTAACGCGCCCGACAAAGTCCACGCCCTCGACCTCGCGGGCGCGGCCGCCGCCCATAATGGTGACGCGAATATTCTTATTGACCTGGCGCAAAGCGGCTAACAGGATGTCTAGGCCTTTGCGCGGCTCGTCGAGGCGGCCGAGGAAGACGACCTCGAGTGGGGCATCGGCAAGCGCGGGCTGGCTTTTCTTGCGCGCTAGGGCGTAGACGGAGGTATCAACGCCGTTGGGAATCAGGACAGGATCACCACCCAATTGCTCCACCTGCCAGCGCCGCGCCATATCCGATACCGCAATGCCTCCGCGAATCTTTTCCAAAAAGGGTACGAGCAGCGGCTTTGCCAGGGTAAGGATGAGGGAATTCGCCGCCGAGGCGTGATACGTCGCCACCATGGGGCCATGCGCCACGGCCAAGGCAGTCATGGAAAAACTGGGGGAATTGGGCTCGTGGATATGCAGGACATCAAAATCGCCGTCCTGGATGAAGCGCTTGACCTTGCGCGTTACCTTCGGCCCCACCGACAAGCGCGCGACCGAGCCGTTATACGCAATCGGGAAGGCAGGTCCACCCTTAACCACAAAATCCGGCAGTGGTGTGGTTTCCGCGGCGGGACCAAGGACCTGGACAAAGTGGCCTTGTTCTATAAAAACGGTGGCCAGATCAAGGATATGAGCCTGCACGCCACCAGGTTCGTCAAAAGAATACGGGCAAATAATACCGATGCGCATTAACTGGAACGTTCCTTTCGCGCTTGCCGGCGCCGCTCCACGTCCTCATTCCATTGCGGCTGCAGCATGTGCCAGTCCGCGGGGTGGCGTTGGATATTAGCCGCAAACCCATCCGCCATCCGCTGGGTGGTCGCTTGGACATCGGTAACCTCAACTTCTGGCGACACCGACAAGCCCCAGCCATCGCCTTCAAACCACGAGTGCACCACGTGGAGCGCCGCGCCGGTTTCAATGGCTAGCTGCGCGGGACCGGCCGCCATATTGGCTTCCTCATCCATGAAATCTACCGTGATGCCGCGGCGGGTAATATCGCGTTCTGCCAATAGGCACACTACCCCTCCCTCCTGCAGGGCATCCTTCAGGCGTGCAAAGGGAGGGGCCGCGCCACCGGTAAGCGGCAGGACCTCAAAACCCAGTTCCTCGCGGTAATCCACGAAGGCATCAAATAACACCTCCGGCTTTAAACGCTCCGCCACGGTGGTAAATTGCCCGTAGTGGCCCACCAAGAAGACCCCAGCCATATCCCAATTGCCGGAGTGCGGCAGCGCCAAGATGACGCCGCGGCCAGACTGCGCGGAGGCATCAAAGTGCTCGAGGCCTTCCAAGCCGCTCATGAGGCGCTCATGGAGTTGGGGATCCGCGTGAATCGCGGGCAGGCGGAACGCCTCCATCCAATAGCGCATATATGAACGCATGGAATCACGCACCAGCTGGCGGGTGACGTTTTCTGCCCCCACTACGCGGGTGAGGTTTCGTCGCAGGCCGTCCATGCCGCGCCCGTGGTTACTCGCGAAATCCGCCACCCACCGGAAGATGGTGCGCGCTACCGGTTCGGGCAGCCGGCGAACTACCTTCCAGCCCGCCAAATACCCGGCCGCTGCTACATCTTCTTTATCCCACATGGTGCCGGATCCTCCAGAAAAGTTTGTGCGCAAACCACGAACTAGCCGGAACGATAGCCCCCGCTGCGCCCATGTTCGCTTGATTTACATCTCGGCGTCTTGGCGCGCTGCAATGGCAATGCGCTGGTACACGGTAAATATTGAGCCTACTGCCAAGATCCACAGCGATACCGCCGCGGCGTACTCTACGCCCAAGCCCTCTAGGCCAATGCCGCCTAAAGCCAAGATGAGGCGCTCGGGGCGCTCAATCAGTCCGCCCACCATGGTGAAACCGGAGGCCTCTCCCCTAGCCTTGATATAGGAAATGACCTGGGAGCATACCAAGGTAATGAGGCAGGCCGCCACGGTCCATTTGGACGCGTCTGCGGTATACACCAGCCACCAAGCGATAGCGCAGAATAATGCGCCATCGGTAATGCGGTCACAGCTCGCATCCAGCGTGGCGCCGAAAGCGCTCGATTTACCGGTCAGGCGGGCCATGGTGCCATCGAGCATGTCAAAGGCGGCAAAGAGGCCGGATAGTACTGCAGCGATAAAGAGGTGGCCGGTAGGAATGAGGATCACCGAAATAGCGATGGTCACAATAGTGCCTACAACCGTGACCACGTTGGGTGTCAATCCCAACTTTAAAAAGGTCTTGGCTATAGGTTCCACCACCACGGCGGCGGGCTTTCGCCCATGCACGCTAAGCACGCGAGTCCTCCTCTTCCATGTCACGCCAACCCTCTGCCAGGACACGACGGGTGTCTTGCAGTAGTTGCGGTAATACCTTAGTCCCATCGAGGACAGTCATAAAGTTACTATCCCCGGGCCACCTTGGCACCACATGCAAATGCAGGTGGTCTCCCACTGAGCCGCCGGACGCGCGCCCCAGGTTAAAGCCCACATTAATGGCCTCTGGCTGTGAGACGCGCTTGAGCACCCGCACGGCCTTTTGGGCAAAGGCCATGAGCTCGTGGGATTCCTCCTCGGTGAGGTTTTCCAGCTCGGATTCCTTGCGGTACGGCACCACCATGAGGTGGCCGGCGTTATAGGGGAACAGATTGAGCAGCGCATATACCGACTCACCGCGCGCAATGATGAGTCCATCCTCATCACTGCCCTTGGGTGCTTCCACGAAGGGATCCCCGGACCGCTGCGCGATATAGGCCATCCGGTACGGCGCCCACAGTCGCTCCAACCGGTCCGGCTCACCGGCACCGGTATCGACGAACGTCTCCTCGCTATGTCCCTTCTGCGGGTTAGCGCCGGGCACGAATGAGCTCTTCTGTCGGCTGCTCGTTGGTGCGCTCTGCCACCCACGTGGAGATGAGCTCAACGGCTTCCTCGACGGGCACTCCATTGACCTGCGTGCCATCCAAGAAGCGGAAGGACACCGCACCGGCTTCCACATCGCGGGCACCGGCGACCAGCATGAAGGGCACCTTACCTGTCGTGTGGTTGCGGATCTTTTTCTGCATGCGGTCATCGGAGGTATCCACGTCCGCGCGAATGCCCTTGACGCGCAGCTTGGCGGCGACGTCTTCCAGATGCGGGACGAAGTCATCCGCAACGGGAATGCCCATGACCTGGTGCGGTGCCAACCACGCCGGGAAGGCGCCCGCGTAGTGCTCAAGGAGCACACCGAAGAAGCGCTCGATGGAGCCGAAGAGGGCCCGGTGAATCATGATCGGGCGCTTCTTCGTGCCATCGGAGGCAGTGTACTCCAGCTCAAAACGCTCGGGCAGGTTGAAGTCCAGCTGCACCGTGGACATCTGCCAGGTACGTCCAATGGCATCGCGAGCCTGGACGGAGATCTTCGGCCCGTAGAACGCGGCGCCCTCAGGGTCAGGAACGAGCTCGAGGCCGGATTTTTCCGCCACAGACTGCAAGATCGTGGTCGAGCGCTCCCAAATCTCATCGGAGCCGACAAACTTATTGGGGTCCTTGGTGGAAAGCTCCAAGTAGAAATCGGAAAGGCCGTAATCCTCAAGCAGCGAAATGATGAAGTCCAGAACCTGGGTAAGCTCTTCTTCCAGCTGCTCTTCGGTGCAGTAAATGTGGGCATCGTCCTGGGTAAAGCCGCGCGCACGGGTCAGGCCATGCACCACGCCGGACTTTTCGTAGCGGTAGACCGTACCGAATTCAAAAAGGCGCAGCGGCAACTCACGGTAGGAACGGCCGCGGGATGCAAAGATCAGGTTGTGCATCGGGCAGTTCATCGGCTTGGCGTAGTAGTCCTGCGGCTCCTTGACTGTATTTCCCTCGGCGTCATACTCGCCATCGAGCTGCATCGGCGGGAACATGCCATCGGAGTAGAAATCAAGGTGGCCGGATTTACGGAAGAGGTCGCCCTTGGTGATGTGCGGGGTATTGACAAAGGAGTAACCCGCCTGCACGTGGCGGTTGCGGGAGTGGTTTTCCATCTCCATGCGCACGGTCGCGCCATTGGGGTGGAATACCGGGAAACCGGAACCGATTTCATCCGGGAAGGAAAACAGGTCTAGTTCTTGGCCCAAGCGGCGGTGATCGCGCTTTTCTGCCTCTTCCACCATGGTCTGGTAGGCGGCCAATGCGTCCTTGGACTCAAAGGCGGTGCCGTAGATGCGCTGCAGGCCAGCGTTAGCCTGGTCGCCGCGCCAGTAGGCGGCGGACGAACGAGTCAGGGCAAAGGCTGGAATATATTTTGTGGTGGGAACGTGTGGGCCGCGACATAGGTCAAACCATTCCACCTCATTGGTGCGCGGGTTCACGTTGTCATAATGCGTCAAGTCACCGGCACCGACCTCGGCGGCCTCATCGGAGTCTGGGTCCACATTGCCCTTGTCCTGGATAAGTTCCAGCTTGAAGGGCTCATCCTGCAAGGCCTGCTCTGCCTCAGCCGTGGACACGTAGGTGTGGCGCTCGAAGCGCTGGCCACCCTTGATGATCTTCTTCATCCGCTTTTCCAGGGCCTTGAGATCCTCCGGGGTGAAGGGCTCAGCGGTCTGGAAATCGAAGTAGAAGCCGTTTTCAATGGATGGGCCAATGCCCAGCTTGGTGCCGGGGAACTCGGCTTGCACGGCCTGGGCCATGACGTGGGCGCAGGAGTGGCGAATGACGGCGCGGCCATCTTCCTCACAGGCGGCTACCGGAACAAACGTCGATTCCTCATCCGGGGTGTGCGAGAGGTCAAAAAGAGTACCGTCCACGCCGCGGACTACCACGACTGCCTCTGGGCCCTTATTGGGCAGGTCCAGCTCGCGGAGGACCGCGCCAACCGCTTGTCCGGCCGGCACGGTGAAGGATTCGTAATTTACCGGTGCCGCGGGAATAAGTTCCGCCATATTCGCGCTCCTTTTTGCGCTCGCGCAGATACGGCATACCTGGCCGCATCCACTAGTTAAATTTACGGATAGTCATTCTACAGGCCTGCATGCGTGCAAAGCGATTCCGCCCACCACGTTTCTTTACCATCGCCGCCTTTGGTTCCCGGCGGGCAGAAATACATCGCCGAACCAATGTGGGTCAGCCACTCATTCAGCAGGTCCGCCTCATCAAGGCGCGCCTGGATGGGCTCGAATTGCTTGGTGGGATCCTGTTGGTAGCAAATAAAGATTTGACCAATATTGGATAGTTGGCCATCCTTGCCATCCGGCGGCAGCTCGTAGTTATAGGGGCGGCGCAAAATCTTTTGCTCTGGGTGGTCCTTCGGCGCGGTGGCGCGCGCCATGTGGGAATTCTTATCAATGACGGGCAAGCCATACTCATCCGTGGCCTTAAAGTCCGCCTCATCGAATTCCTTATCACCCGTAAGCGGTGCCCCATTTTCCAGTTTGCGGCCCACCGCATTTTCGCGGGAAGGCCGATCCAGCTTTTCCCAGGTGTCGAGGTTCATGCGGATGCGGCGCACCACCATGGCCGCGCCACCCTGCTGCCACTTTGGTCCGTCCTCGATCCAGACCTGGTCGGCGAATTCTTCATCGCCGTGCGGGTTAACGGTGCCATCTTTTTGGCCAAACATATTGCGAGCGGTTTCGCCCTTTTCGTGGCTGCCGTAGGCGTTGATAAAGCCCTGCTGCAGCCAGCTAACTTCGGCATAATGCTCGCCTGAGCGCACCATGTGCCGCAGGGCGTAGGTATTCATCAGCGGGTCATCGCTGCAGATTTGCAGGACGATGTCAGTCTGGCCCCACTTTTCTTCTAATTGGTCGCGGGAATAGGCGCGGACATCGCCAAGCCACTCCGGTTTATCCACGCCCAGCAGCGAGAAAATGCTCTCACCCAGCCCACACGTGATGGTGAGGTTCGCCGGCTGGCGCACCATTTCCGGCTCCAAAGTCCCCAACGGGGGCTGGCCCGTACACAGCGCACGCGCATCCTCGGTCCACAACTTCATCAGGCGGGCAAAGCCCTGCTTGCCGATGTCCCCTTTGAGATCAAAGCCCACCAAGTTCAGGTGTGCTTGCTCCGGCGTGTCAATGCCGGCCTGGTGTGGGCCGTCGAAAGCTACGGTGGCATCGGCAAGCGGAGTGTTCTCCTCCGCTTCAGCGTTTGGTGTTGATCTATCCGAGTTGCACCCCACCAGCGCAAAGGCACTGGTAGACACTGCAGCGCCAGTGAGAAATCCCCTTCTGCTGAATCCCGTCATGACTAGTGCTTGTGATTTTCTTTCTCGTCGTCCTTGCCGGAGTGCTCGTGGCCTGCATGATCGGAGTGATCGTGGCCTGCGTGACCGTGGTCCATGCCCTCCATGTCGCCGTAGTCCTCATCGCCAGCACCCATGGTGCGGGCCTGGATGGTGCCCAGGTCAAGCTCCTCGCCGTCAGACAGGGTGACCGTCATCTCGAGGGAATCACCAGGCATGATGCCTTCCTTCATGCCCATCAGCATGAAGTGGTCACCGCCAGGAGCAAGCTCGTGGCTCTCGCCGGCCTTGACAACCAAGGGGCTGGATTTTTCGCGCATCTGGCCATCGACGGTCTCGTGAATCTGGTTCATCTCTGCGTCCAGGCTCGTGGAGAAACCGGTAATCTCGATGTCTTTATCCGAGTGGTTGACCAACGTACCGAAGATGGCGGTCATATCCTTGTCTTCGTTGGCGCGGACGACGGCGTCCTCGAAGGTCAGGTCCTTATCCGCTGCAGCGGTAGATTTACTGGTTTCTGCGGTGGAAGAAGCGGCCGAAGTCGACTCCGAATTGCTGGAATCGCTCTCGTTATCCGGGGAGCAGCCAGCAAGAACCAGGGCGCTGAGGGAAACGCTGGCAATCAGGCGGGAAATTTTCTTAGTCATTATTTGTGACCTTTCGAGTCGTTTCGACGAGTTTTAGCAATCAACAAAGCCAGCACGGCCGCTATGGCCAGCACACCGCCCACGCCCAGGATGATTTTCACCGAGGTGGGCATATCGCTCGAAGAATCTGCAGCTCCATCTGCATCTGCAGCGTCGGTGGAAGAAGCATCATCGCTATCCTCACCTTTCACCGTAAATGAGACCCCACCGCGCGTGGCGTGTCCATCCGAGGAGGTGATGTTGTAACCCACCTGGTAGTTTCCTGGCCCGGGATCGACATCATCTGGAGTCGTGATCGTGAGATCGCGGTCATCTAGCTCCGGCTCCTGGCTAAAGATCTGTTCGCCAGTGTCCTTATTGGTCACCGCAAAGGTGTTGAACTGATCCTTTGGGATGCCGGAAAACTCCAGGGTGATTTCCTCAGGAAACTCCTCGAGCTGGTCGCCCTCCTTTACGGTTCCGCCTACGACGGAATCGTGCGCCAGTGCTACAGGTGCGGATCCGCCCGCGATAAGTGCGGTAGCTCCCACCGCCACTGCCGTGCGACGCAACCAAGGTACGCGATGGCTCATTTTCAGCTCCTTCAGTTCTGAATTTTGCGTATGCATGCAAAGACATCTTAATCCCAACGAACGTCTTGGTGACATTCGTGGTCATCAGGGTATCTCTATCAATAGTCGGTAACCGTATCTTCATAGTTCCGCATCGAAGCGAAAAAGTCTGCGATCTCCATCACTTCAAAAGTGTGGGGTGTGGCGGATACAAAAAAGCCGCCTTGGTGACAAGGCGGCTTGAGTGGAGCGGATGACGAGACTCGAACTCGCGACCCTCACCTTGGCAAGGTGATGCGCTACCAACTGCGCTACATCCGCAGGTGAATCAAAAGATTCACCAAGGGTCATCAGATGACCCTAGTGCGCGATACTGGGATTGAACCAGTGACCTCTTCCGTGTCAGGGAAGCGCTCTCCCACTGAGCTAATCGCGCCCAATGCCCGAAGGCATTAAGTTGAGGTGGAAACGGGAATCGAACCCGTGTGCACGGTTTTGCAGACCGTTGCCTCACCACTCGGCCATTCCACCGTGGCGATACCGCCTCACACAATACAGTGCTGGAGCGGATGACGAGACTCGAACTCGCGACCCTCACCTTGGCAAGGTGATGCGCTACCAACTGCGCTACATCCGCATGCGAAACCAGGCCCGGTTTCTAGGACAAAGTCCTTGTGCGCGATACTGGGATTGAACCAGTGACCTCTTCCGTGTCAGGGAAGCGCTCTCCCACTGAGCTAATCGCGCGCTATTCATTTAGTTCCACTTTCCCTTTGTGGTGTAATACCCTCTAGAAAAGCGTGGAGCGGATGACGAGACTCGAACTCGCGACCCTCACCTTGGCAAGGTGATGCGCTACCAACTGCGCTACATCCGCATCGCGCCGCAGTGCTTCATGCTTTGCGGTGCGTGAACAAACATTATCGTGCTCCCTGCCAGTTTCCAAATCCCCAGCCCAGCACACCTATTGCGCGGCATAAATCACTCACTTATCGGCGCTGTGAATTGCAGGGGTGTCATTTACCCCGCGAATAAACCTCCTCTGGATGTCGGCATTTCGGTGTCTGACCCCACCTTCCGCGCCCTCCATCCAGCCAATTAGGAAAATGGAATGCACCGGGTGTAGATTTATCCCCCGCAAGGTCCTATAGCTCAGTGGGAGAGCGTTCCGTTCACACCGGAAAGGTCACTGGTTCAATCCCAGTTAGGACCACCACCGCCCACCTAAGCTTAATTTCCTTTGCTTAGGTGGGCTTTTCCTGTTCAAGTGGGCTTTTTGACGTATCTGAGTAAAGTGTCCACCCGTGTTGTGGATACTTTTGGGAATTCTTGCTGGACTGGTCTTACCGATTCAAACGCTAGTCAATACTCGCCTTCGCGCTTCCACCGGCACCCCGTTTTCCTCCTCGATGATCTCCTTCGCCGTAGGAACAATAACCCTGCTCATCGTGGCCACCGCAGTTATCGGCGGGGACTACGGTATTGCGCAAGCTTTTGACGAACCGCTCTGGATTTGGTTCGGCGGTTTGCTGGGTGTTGTCGCACTGACCGGAAATATTCTTCTCTTTCCGCACCTAGGCGCGGTG
Source organism: Corynebacterium sp. MSK310 (assembly GCF_030227355.1). Classification (NCBI taxonomy): domain Bacteria; kingdom Bacillati; phylum Actinomycetota; class Actinomycetes; order Mycobacteriales; family Corynebacteriaceae; genus Corynebacterium; species Corynebacterium sp. MSK310. The sequence continues at coordinate 256,610 of NZ_JASPFZ010000001.1, read as the reverse complement.
CAGACTGTGGTCTTACCCATTGCCGGGCAGGTCATCATGGGGCTCATTGTTGACCACTTCGGGCTCTTCGAGTCGCCTCAGTCTTCTTTAACGGTGGTGCGCGCTATCGGCGCCATTATTGTACTTTTCGGCGTAATTGCGGTGGTAGCCACACCGAGCGCAGCAACAAGTAATGCAGATTCCGCGACCGCCCTGTGGCTGTGGCGGCTAGCCGGATTTATTTTTGGCTGTTTTACAGCCAGCCAATCCGCGATCAACGCCCACCTTGGCCAGGTGACGGGATCTCCGGTGAGCGCTGCGCTGGTATCGTTTGCCGTCGGCGTTACCGCCTTGGTCATCATCAATATCGTGTTGCGCTGGCGCCCGCGCATCGAGCGCCCGGAAGGAAAACCAAACCCGTGGTGGATGTGGATAGGCGGTGTATTGGGCGCACTTTTCATCTTCGGCAACGCCGCCCTCGTTCCGCAGATTGGTACCGGTCTCACCGTAGTTGCCGGCCTGCTTGGCTCGATGCTGGGCTCGCTCATCATTGATAGCGTAAGCGGCGCCCCCATTAAGTCCCGCCAGGTCCTGGGCATTGCCCTCCTTTTGACCGGTGTGGTGCTTATTCGGCTGGTGTAGCCAGCGGGACGATTCACACCTGCACAACCATTACACTTGCAGACCATGGACATCGCTTCGCTTTTGGGCCCCGAACCCGCTCACCTGCCCGCCGTGCGGGCCAATATGGTTTCTACCCTCACCGGTTCTGCCACCATCAACGATCTTTCAGAGGCCATGGGCAATGACACCGATGCACAGCTTTTTCAGGCCCTGCGCGGCTGGGCGGACGTCGTCTTCGTTGGCGGGCAGACAGTCAGGTCAGAAGATTATGCGGGAGTAGAGCGCGACTCTCCCGATTCACAGCCCGCCCCCATCGCCGTGCCCACGCAAAGCTTGAAGTTTGATCCGGGTTCGAAATTCTTAACGCACTTCACCACTGCCCCGCTCTTCCTTCTCCCCCACGCCGCGTTGCAAAGCGCAGAGGTCTCCGCGAGAAAGCGCTCCATCGAGGCAGCAGGTGCAGAGGTAATCGATGCCGGTGAAGGCACCATGCAGGACTATCTCCGCGTATTGCGGGAGCGTGGATTCCAGCGCATCCTCTGCGAAGGTGGGCCAGGAATGCTCGGCCAGCTGGTGCATATCAATGCGATTGATCAGATGTATTTAACCCTGGATCCCCACCTTTCCACCGGCGTAGAAAAACCCGTGGCTACCTTTCATGGCACGCACTCCCACCGCCGAATGCAGCTAGAAAATATTGCCGCCGATACAGATAGCACGGTGTTTCTGCGGTACTCGCGCACTACTGAGTCCGTAGACTAAAAGGTCGTGACTGCTCGAATAAACGCCGCCGCATGGCCTATTGCCGTTCTCCTCGTCATTCAGCGCATCTTCATCGTCGCGCGCAATGGGACGTTGACTGATGATTTCACTACGGTCTATAGCGCGCTTAAGCGCATGGTCGACGGTATTCCGGTGTATGAACAGGCTTATAACCATGTGGATCCGCTATATCTCTACACCCCAGGCGCAACGCTATTCTTATCGCCTTTAGCGTGGCTCGATTTCAGCCTCGCGCGCGGACTTTTCATCGTTGTCAACGCTCTTGCCATCATTGCCGCACTGGCGCTGCTAACCCACGTGGTGGGAAGAAAGCTCACCTCGCCGGTTTTTCCAGTCTCGATCGCTTTAGCCTTCGCCACCGAATCAGTCACCAACACCTTGGCGTTTACCAATATCAACGGTGTGCTCTTATTCTGCATGGCGCTTTTCCTATGGGCTTTCTTAGAGTCTGAGCGCACCCCGCAGCTCGCGTGGGTCTCCGGCATAGCCCTTGGGCTAGCCATTTTGATTAAGCCCCAATTCGCACCCCTGCTTTTCTTGCCCTTGGTCAAGCTGCAATGGCGCAACCTCCTCGCGGGCCCCGGGATTCCGGTCGTTCTCAATGTCCTAGCGTGGCCGATCGTCCCGGGTGCTAGCGGTTACTTCGACAAGCTGGTGCCCTATCTTTCCACGACCCGCGATTATGCCAATTCCTCCTGGGCGGGATTGCGGGCCTATGTGGAATTCGGCCCCGTTCTCTACTGGGTGGTGTGGGTAGTCTTCGCCGCCTTGGTCGGGTGCGCGGTGCTCGGACTACTGCGGTGGCGACAATCCGAACCGGTATTTTGGGCGCTGACGACGAGTGGCACGATTATGGTCGGGATTTTCTTCTTGTCCTCACTAGGACAGCAATATTATTCAATGTGGTTATTCCCGCTAATTTTCACCGTGTTCCTACCGCGCTCGGTCTTTCACTCGGTGGGCGCATGGGTGGCTGCATTCCTGTTCTTGGCCCCAGTGACATGGACGTCGCAAGCGCACCCGGATGCTGGGCGGTGGATGAACACTTTCTCCGGCACCGTGGGGTGGAGCCTGCTCATCGTCATCATCTTCGCCTCCGTTGCCGGGTGGTGGCGTGCCACGCAAATAAAGGATTAAACTTAAAGTCATGACTGATTTTAAGCTCATTGCTGATGCCGACTGGCAAAAGCGCCTTAGCCCCGAAGAATATTACGTATTGCGCGAAGCAGGCACGGAGCCGCCGCACGTGGGCGAATACACAGATACCACCACAGAGGGTGTCTACTCCTGCAAGGCCTGCGGCGAGGAGCTATTCCGTTCCACCGAGAAGTTTGCTTCCCACTGTGGTTGGCCTTCCTTCTTCTCCCCGCTAGCCGGTGACAAGATTATCGAGCGGGAAGATAATTCCCTGGGCATGCGCCGCGTCGAGGTGCTATGCGCTAACTGTGAGTCCCACTTGGGCCACGTATTCGAAGGCGAAGGCTACGATACCCCGACTGACCTGCGCTACTGCATTAACTCTATTTCTTTGAACCTGGAAGAAAAGCCCATCGAGGAAAACTAGGATTTCACTACCACGCGCAGTGAGAACAAATGACAGCGCTAGGAGCTCCCTACAGTTAAGGGGGCTCCCAGCATTGTTTTTATTTCAAATCTTAGGGCAGAACCTTGATGAGTTCTGCGATGTCCTTCACGCGGCGTCCGGTGTGGAATGGAATTTCCTCACGCACGTGGTGGCGGGCTTCGGTATAGCGCATCTTATACATCAGGTCCACAATGCGGTGTAGCTCGTCGGCTTCAAAGGCAAGGACCCACTCATAATCCCCAAGCGCGAATGCCGGTACGGTATTGGCGCGCACATCGGGGTAGTCGCGTGCCTGCATTCCGTGCTCCATCAAAATACGGCGACGCTTTTCTTCTTCCATCGTGTACCAGTCATACGAACGCACGAATGGGTAGACGGAAATCCACTCCTTGGGCTCTTCCCCCATGATGAAGGAAGGCAGGTGGGACTTATTGAACTCGGCCGGACGGTGCAGGGCATTTCCAATCCACGTTACTTCGCTCACCTGGCCCAAGGTGGTCTCCCGGCGGAAATCGCCAAAGGCTTTCTGGATATCGGAAAACTCCTCGGCGTGCCACCAGATCATGAAGTCCGCAGAATCGCGCATCGCGGTCAGATCGTAAACGCCGCGGACGGTGACCTTATTGTCCTTTTCTAGTTCCGCAAAGAATTCTTGGGCTTGGGAGATGATCTCCTCGCGCTCGCTGCCCAGCCCGCCGGGGATCACCTTGAAAACGGCGTGTTGGGAGTATTGCTGTACCTCGTTGAGTTCCTTGAAATCGAGCTTCGCCATTGCCTTCTCCTTTGCAGAAGCTTATTCGAATATTCGGACAAATCCATCATAAGTTGGAGTTAGACCGATTGTCATCCCCCCCCCCTGTGCACCTCCCACTATCGGCGCGCCTCCGCCAGCTCAAGGTAGTGAAACTATAGCTTTATCAAGGTGAGTAATTCCGAATCGAGCACGCCCAGCGCCGGTAAGAATGCCGGAGCCAACTCCGGAGATGACGCAGCCTTTACCTCCCTACGCCGCAATGACGAGGCACAGGAGCCAACGACGCCGCCGGCTTTTACTCAGGCAGTAGAGTCCATGCACGCGGCCACTCTTCGCCCAGAAATTAGCCTAGGGTCCATTCGCCCACCGCAGCGATTAGCACCCTTTAGCCACGCCATTGGCCTTGAGGTGGGCACGGAAGAGGACCCGGATATCATCGCCACCGATTCAGATGGCGATGCCTTCGGGCGCCTCATCCTCCTTCATGACCCGGGCGCGGAAGAGGCCTGGGAGGGCGCAATGCGCTTGGTGGCGTATATCCAGGCCGATATGGATGATTCGGTGGCAGGAGATCCGCTGCTTCCGGACGTAGCCTGGCAATGGCTCAATGAAGGCTTGGAAAAAGAAGGCGCGGAGCTTACCAACCTCGGCGGTACGGTCACCTCCACCGCCTCGGTCCGCTTCGGTGAGATCGGCGGCCCCCCGCGCGCTTATCAGATTGAGATGCGCGCATCGTGGACGGCGGAGGGGCTGGATTTAGCACCGCACGTGCAGGCCTTCGCACAAGTATTAGCCAACGTCGCGGGGCTGCCGCCTGAAGGCGTTACTGAACTCGGCCGCTAAGATGGTGGAATTTCGGAAGCAACCGAAAGAGGGTATTCCGAAGGTATTATCCACGCCAGCGGAATTCACCGCTGCCGCCGCGCGGTTGCACGCTGGTACCGGGCCCTTTGCCATCGATACCGAGCGCGCCTCAGGCTACCGGTACGATGACCGCGCCTTTCTCATCCAGATTCGCCGTAACGGCGCCGGGACGATGCTTTTTGCCCCCGAAGGCCACCGCGCGGAATTGACCAAGACACTGGCTCCGGTGCTCAATGGGCAGCACTGGATCATTCACGCCGCGCCCTCGGATCTCCCGTCTCTTGGGTGGCTCGGGCTTTTCCCTGGCGCTCTTTTCGATACGGAATTAGCCGCCCGGTTTGCAGGATTTCACCGCACCAATTTGGGCGCCATTATCGCGGAGCTTCTCGATGTCCAGCTAGAAAAAGGCCACGGCGACGATGACTGGTCCATCCCGCGGCTCAGTGAAGAAATGCGCGCTTATGCCGCACTCGATGTCGAGCTCTTACTAGAATTGGCTACGACGCTGCGCGATATCTTGGCCGAACAAGAAAAGCTGGACTGGATTGTGGAGGAATGTGCGGCGATCGTCGCCAAGCACGCGAATGACACCGCCCCGCAGCCGCACTCTTGGCGCGATATCAAGGGAGTATCGAGCCTAAAGAATGGGAAGCAGCGCGCCGCGGCGCAGTCTTTGTGGAACCTGCGCGATGATATTAGCCGGCGAACCGATACCGCGCCCGGGCGCGTGCTGCCCAATAAGGTACTAGTAGAGATAGCCCGGATCCTGCCCAGCACGCAGCCGCAGTTAACCCGCATCAAGGGGTTTCCACGGCGGAGCAAGGGCGTCGCGCACCGCTGGTTACTGGCCGTGCAGCAGTCCCAGAATATTCCACCGCGCGGGCGCCCGGGCCCGCTTCGCCAGGAAAGAACCGTTCCCTCGAAATCGGTGTGGTCTAGGGAGTATCCACAGCAGTGGGAGGAATATCAAGAGATCCGCGCTGCCATTGGGGATATCGCCGAAGAGCTCGGGCTGCCACAGGAGCTGCTGCTTCGACCCGCAACCCTTCGCGCCACCGTGTGGGCGGCCATTGGCGGGAGCGGAACCATCAGCCAGCCTGAAGATGTGCCCGCCTTCCTAGAACGCGAAGGCGCGCGGTCGTGGCAGGTCAACCTCGTTGCCCCGGCATTGATCGCGAGCCTATTTTCCCAGCCGCACTAATCGGTGAGGTTTTCTACCCACTCGGTAATCGATGCAGCAATGAGCTCTGGGCTTAGGCCAAATTCTTCCAAAACCTCGCCGCGGGAACCGTGCTTGGGGAAGTAACCAGGAACGCCCAAGCGGCGCACTGGGGTGTCGACTTCTGCGGCACCGAGGGCCTCAGCGATCATGGATCCAATTCCGCCGCGAATGAGGCCATCTTCTACCGTTACGACCAAATCGTGATCTGCTGCCATAGCGATGACGGAGCTTGCCACTGGCACGGCCCACCGCGGGTCAATGACCGTGACGTTGAGCCCCTGTTTCTCCAGCTCTTGCGCCGCCTTGATGCTCCGCGCGGACATCGCACCGATAGAGACGATGAGGACCTCGGGGGTATCCTCACCGGCGTCAGCCTCGCCATAGTAGAGGATATCGACGCCATCGGCAAGCGTATCCACGGCTTCCATATCGGGCAGCAAGTTTCCCTTGGGGAACCGGACCACTGAGGGCCCAGAATCAATGTCCAGGGATTCCTGGAAGAGCTCGCGCAGGCGCGCACCATCGCGCGGGGCGGCGATGTGCATGCCAGGGACAATGCTCATTAAGGACATATCCCAAATTCCGTTGTGGGAGGCGCCATCAGATCCCGTCACGCCCGCGCGGTCCAGCACGATGGTCACCGGCAGCTTGAGCAAGGCAATATCCATGATCACCTGGTCCACGGCCCTGTTCAGGAAGGTGGAATACACAGCTACCACGGGGTGCATGCCGCCCAAAGCCAAACCAGAGGCAGAGGCCATGGCGTGCTGCTCAGCGATGCCCACATCAAAGAACCGATCCGGAAAACGTTCCTGGAAGGGAGCTAGCCCCGTAGGACCCGCCATGGCTGCGGTAATCGCGACGATGTCCTCACGCTTTTCCGCCGCCGCAATCAATTCTTCAGAAAATGCGGCCGTCCACCCTGGTTGCTTGGTGCCCTTGGCAACACCGGTGACTGGGTCGATAGCACCCGTCGAGTGCATCTGGTCCTTCGGCTCATTGACCGCCGGGGCAAATCCGTGGCCCTTTTCCGTGACCACATGCACGATAATGGGGCCCTCATAATCGCGGGCATAGGAAAGCGCATGCACCAAGCCATCGATGTCATGGCCGTAGATAGGGCCAATATATTTAATCCCCAGCTCTGGGAAAATCTCCGTGGGCAAGACGGTGGACTTGACGCCTTCCTTCATGGCGTGGAGCGCATCAAAGGCGCGCTCGCCTACCCACCCCATGGATTTTAAGCGGCGCTTGCCCTGCTCCATGAGCTCGTCGTAGCCATGCTGGGAACGAATGCGCCCCAGGTTTTCAGAAATGCCGCCAATGGTGGGCGAATAGCTGCGGCCGTTGTCATTGACCACGATGACTGCATTGCGCTTTTTATCTTCAGAAATATTATTGAGCGCTTCCCAGCACATGCCGCCGGTCAAGGCGCCATCGCCCACAATGCCAATGACATTGCGGTGGCCTTCCCCGCGAATCTTAAAGGCCTTGGACAGCCCATCCACGGTCGAAAGCGAGGCGGAAGCATGCGAGGATTCCGTCCAGTCATGCTCAGACTCACCGCGGTCCGTATAACCGGACAGGCCGCCCTTTTGGCGCAGGGTATCGAATTGGGCCGTGCGACCAGTGAGCATCTTGTGCACATAAGACTGGTGGGAGGTATCAAAGATGATGGGCTCGCGCGGGGAATCAAAGACCCGGTGCAGCGCAATGGTCAATTCCACCACGCCCAAATTGGGCCCCAAATGCCCACCCGTCACCGATACCTTATCGATGAGGCGCTGGCGAATATCCGCCGCAAGTTCCTCCAACTTTTCTGCAGGCAGTGCCTTCAGGTCTTGCGGCGAGTTTATGGTATCCAAGATAGTCATGGAGCGGCCTTCAACTCCTTCTGTGCTTAGTTCTTCCTATCCACCGTACCCGTGGTCCGTATTTTCTTTTATATCGGCTTCTTAATTCAGGCGGGGTATTTTCGCATTAAACAGCGTCCTGTACCGGGTTATACGCCGCCTTATCTGGGGTAATAAGAGCGATTACCTCAAAGTGATGGGTGCCGGGGAAGGCATTGACCAGCGCCATTTTCTCGGGCTTATACCCAGCGCTTTGCCATAGGGACAGATCGCGGGCAAAGGTCGCTGGATCGCATCCCACATGCACCACGGCTTGGGGCTTTGCCTCCGCCACGGCGCGGACTACCTGCTCGCCTGCCCCGGTTCGCGGCGGATCGAGCACCACGGCACCTGGTTGGGGCAATTGCGCAGCGACCTGTTCTACCTTGGCGGATTTCACGGCAATATCGATATCGCGCAACCCCGGCTGCGTAGTCGCCGTTGCCGCGGGCGAATAGTCCACGGAAATGACTTTTCCGCCGGTGGCTTCTGATAACGCGGGCGCGAATAGTCCAACACCGCCGTACAAATCCCAAGCGATCTTGTGCTGGTAATCCCGGCCGGCCAGCCACTGCCCTGCCACAGCGCTATAAATCTCCGGCGCCGCAACATGCGCTTGCCAAAATGCCGTGGCGGGGAAGGAAAACTCGCGGCCATTGACGTATTCGGCCACCGTGCCAAAGCCCTCGATAACCTCACGAATGGTCTCTACTCGCCTGCCTCGCGGGGCCTTGCGCGTTTCCACCACATGCCGGTTGCCGGCGCCATCAAGAACCGCGACGATTTCGGCCCCAGGGGTAAAACGCCGCGCGCCATCCCCAACCAGACCATCAATCAAGCCATCTGCTAATTGGGTACAACCGACGGAAGTGACCAGCTCATTCGAGCGGTACTTCCGCAATCCGGCGCGGCCTTGCTTGTCGACGCCCAACCGGACCCTCGTCCGCCAGCCCCGTACCGGCGGCAGATCATGTTGCTCAATGGTGAGGGACTCGAGCCCCTCAATGCCGCTGCGGCGCAGCTGTTCGCGGAAGACATCCATCTTGATGTCTATTTCCGCTGCGGGATCCAACTCAGCAAAATCGCAGCACCCAGCGCCTAGCTCCGCGGCGGGACAGCTACTGGGTACGCGCAGTTGCCCTACGGTGACGATGCTATCGAGTTCGCCCTTGATAAAAGACTTTTTCACCTTACCGGCGGTTGCGCGAACCGTGTCACCAGGAAAAGCCCGGGGAACGAAGACGACGCGCCCATCCGGGGCGTGGCCTATGCCGAGTCCGCCATGGGCCATTCGGTCAATGGTGACTTCTACGGTGTCCCCGCGAGATACTGCGGACTCATTCATTTTCTGCCTCGAGCTCTTGTGTACTGCGATTTGAATTTGTGGCACGTCCGACATTTTCTGCCTCTTCTACTGCAGCGTCTGCGCGGCGCACCATCCACACGGTTAATGCGGTCACCAACAACGTCAAGGGCCAGCCCATGACGATCCTGGTAATTCCCAATGCGGTAGTCTCCCCGGCATCATAAATCGCGCGCTGGATGATAAACCGCGCTAAGAAGATAACGGCCCACCCGGCGGTGGCGATAGAATACGCCCTCCGCGCAAGCTTTACCTTCTGCCAGGCCATATCATCGCCGTTCAAGCCCTTCCAGATAACGCCTACGGCCGGCCACCGGAAAAGGATGGAGAGCGCTGCGGCAATAAACAAGGCCAGCGACATCCAAATGCCGTATAGGAAGTAGCCTTTGGCATCCCCGGTAAACCAGGCGATGGCGGCACAAATGGCCACGCCGATAAGTCCAGATATGGCCGGCTGAATAGTCTGTTTGCGAACGATGCGCCAGATGGCGATCACTACCGCCACACCCAGCGCGGAGATCAGCGCTGGGGTGAGGCCATAGAGGCTATTGACTGGAATAAGGACGACGATGGGCAACGTGGCCGCGACGAGGCCCGGTAGGCCTCCCATTTGTTCCAACAGAGTTGGTTCAGTATCGCGGTCCTGGTCGTCGCTTAGCTGAGGAGCCTGCGGCTCCGGCAAAGAGTTACTCACGTAGCGTTCTGCTTTACTCACTTATCGGTATCGGGGTTAGACCCCTTGTCTTTGTCATGTGCGGGAGATTCATTCTCCCCCTCGGGTGGCTGCGCGCCCAAATCGCGCAGCTGCTTTTCCGCTTCCGCCTCAGCTGCGGGATCGGGTCCACCTACCCCGTTTTCTGGGTGGCCTTGAGCCGGCTGACCTTGGGCATTTGCGCCGGATTGTTCCTGCTGGCGCTTTTCCATGGCTTGTTTAACCTGTTCCACCAGCTGCTTTGGCATGATGACCGGCAGTGCATTGCCCGCCAAAATGGGATCCTCACCGCGGTAGACAAAGATACGCGATGCTACGTCGCGCGCGATCTGCGCCAAATCTTCTTCAAGGCCGGTAGGTGCTGCAAGAGTCAAGCGCAGCATCCACCGCGGGCCCTCGGCACCAATAACGCGCAGTTGGCCGTTGTCATTTTTGCCAACGATTTCCAACCCCCAGGGACCTTGCTCGGTGGTAACGGAAAGCCCATCGCGGCTCATGCCTTCCTTGATTTCTTCCACGGATTCTGCCCACTGTCCAGGCTTGCGCGGAGCTGCGAAGGCAACGGGAGTAATACGACCAGCCTTGGTGACAATGTGCAGCATCTTAGGGCCTTGTTCACCCATTTCCACCTGGACCTGGGAGTCCTTTGGCAGCGGAATGCGCATCGAGCCAAGGTCAAGGATGCCGATGGAAGAATCAGAAAAATCAAAATCTTCGATATTGACGGAATCGCCATCGAAGGGGCCGGTTTCGCCGTTCACGGCATCGTGGGCAAACTCCGTTCGCACCTGTCCCGAGGCTGCGGCGGCATCGGCAGCCGTATCTTTTACGGATTCAAAAGAATTCGAGTCAGCCGAAGCCGATCCTGCGGAATCAGCGGCAGACTCTTGCGGCTGCGATTGCTGAGAGTTCTCCGGCTCTTCCTTGCGACCGTCATCGTTTTTCTTTTTTCCAAATGGCCAAATGCCCATTTTTTAATCCTTCCTAAATCCCGGTTGATCCGTAGCCGCCGGTACCGCGGTCGGTCTCATCCAAGTCTTCTACTTCGCTAAAATCCATTAGTTCTACACGCTGTACCACGAGTTGAGCGATGCGCATGCCGCGCTCGATCTCGATCGGGGTGTGGGGATCGTGGTTGATCAGGCACACCTTGATCTCCCCGCGGTAGTCAGCATCCACGGTACCCGGCGTATTGACAATGGACAGCCCGTGTTTAGCTGCTAAGCCGGACCGCGGATGGATCAATCCCACGGTGCCGAGCGGTAAGGCCATGGCGATACCGGTGCCGACAAGTGCGCGTTCGCCAGGTTGGAGGGTAAGCGCCTCCGCGGCGTAGAGATCGGCGCCGGCGTCACCCCGATGCGCCCGAAATGGCATCGGGAGCCCTTTATCGAGGCGCTTGATTTTGACGTCTCCTACTGGCGTTTGTTCCTGCGGTAGCGAATTCGAATCAGTCACTTAGCCAATCCTACCTGCCCCAGCCGGTTCATTCTGCGCCTGAGGTGGACTAGAATGCCTAGGCGTGTCTGATATTTCTGCTCCTCAACCCGCTGCCCCGAAAGTGTTGTATCGCGAACGCCAATGGGTGCCGTGGTACTTCTGGATTTTTGCAGCAATCGTTGTGGCTTTAACCTCAGCTACGGCCGGACTTAACCGCTCTGTGTGGTGGACCATCATTCCCGCAGTCCTGCTCGGCGCCATCGCTATCTGGGTGCTCATCACGTGGTCTGGGACCGTTGTGCAGGTTGAACAAGATGAAGATGGAACGCGATGGTTGCTAGTCAAGGATGCGCAGTTACCCAATGAGGTTGTCTCTCGTTCGATTACCGTTCCAAAGTCTGCGCGCCATAACGCACTGGGCCCACAATTCGATCCGGCCGCATTCTTGGTCTCTCATGCGTGGATTGACGAGCACGCCATGATGGTCCTCAATGATCCTGAAGATGACACCCCATATTGGCTCATTGCTTCGAAAGATCCAGACCAGCTTCTCCGCGCCTTCCTGCCGGAGCAGCACGCATAGGCTTTTTGGATCGAAGGGTCGCTACCTATCGGAAGGCGTTTTCTAAGTCTGCCGTTGGCGTTTTCGTTGCTGCTACGTCCGCCGAGCGGATTCGTATGACAGAAATAAAGAGGACTTTCGGTGGCACCTTACGCGGGTTCTTGTACCATCAGTGAAAAGTTGGACTAGGAGGAGATCACAATGGGTTTCGGAGGAGCTCTACGCAGAACTCAGAAAGATGGGAAACCCTGGATACCTCCGTGGTGGTTTTCCTTTGTGATACTGCCACTAATGGTCATCGCTGAATTCTACGTCAGTCAAGTAACCGGTTGGCGTGGAGTGTCCTCATCAAACGTAGAGGGGGTTGCTTGGAGCGAAGTGAGCTCTGACGGCATCGTCCTTCACGTAGTCGGGTACATGGCTTTTTACTTCGTTCTAGTCTTGCCCATCTTCCTAGTGCGTAGATATCTATGGGAGAAACAGCAAAAGCAAGGAAGCGATCCGGATAAGAAGGGCAAAGACGAGCAGCCTTAGATAGAACTGGATGACTGAAAAGATTTGCACCCTCAAAAAGTAGACACCCCGCGCAGTTAGGTGCCGCGCACATCGGGTGTCTGCTAAACAAGGAAAACTTCAAACCCCGCCGCGCTTGCCTTTGCAAACTGCGGCGGGATGAATCTTTATTTGGGTTGTGCGCAATAACGACTAGCTAGGCCAATACCGGCTGCTTAGGCACAATCCTTACAGATGGGCATGCCATCTTCTTCGTGCGAATAACGCTTATTGGACTGAACCAAAAAGCAAGATCCGCAGGTAAATTCGTCTTCTTGGCGGGGAACAACCTGTACGTTGAGTTCCTCGCCGGTCAGATCAACTGATGGCGGTTGGAATGCTTCGACGATTTCGCCATCGTCATCCATGCCATTGCTTTCGGGTTCAGCTGCTTTCAGTCCCTCTAAAGAGTCAGTTTCAAGTTCTTCTTCTGCGCCGCGGCGCGGTGCGTCATAATCGGTGGCCATACTGCACGCCCCTATAAGTCGAGTTGCTTTAGGAATAGTTGTTTATCGATCGCGCATAGTAAAGGACAAACACCGATATGTCATCCTGCTGCTAAAAATTTCTTTAACCCTTCACCCCCGCATCGCCTCCTTAGCGCCATGTGCTGCCAAAAGTTCCTCAAATGCGGGTGCCAAATTCACCCCCGTGGCCCATGTTAATTCACCATCACCGGACCCTTTGTCCAAGCCTGGGTGGTGGACTTTAGCTCCTGCCTCGCGAGCGATGAGAGCACCAGCGGCAAAATCCCAGGCGTTAATACCGTGCTCGAAATAGGCATCAACACTCCCCTCTGCCACGCGGCATAAATCAAGGGCGGCTGCGCCGATGCGGCGGACATCGCGGACCTGCGGCAACAACTTAGTCAGTAGTTCCGCCTGTTGCTTGCGCCGCTGTGCGCCGTAACCAAATCCCGTCGCTACCAAGGAAAGCGCGGGATCGTCTTGCTCACCGCACCGTAGTGAGGACCGCGTGCCATCCGCAGCGGTAACCGTGGCACCCTGGCCTGCTGCTGCGGAATACACTTGCCCCCGTGCCACATTGACTACTGCACCCGCTACCAAGCGGCCGTCGTATTCCGCGCCAATCGAGACCGCATAGTCCGGAATGCCGTAAAGGAAATTGACGGTTCCGTCGATGGGATCCACGATCCACCTCACTCCGGTCGTCCCGTCGAAGCTCGCGCCTTCCTCACCCAATAGGCCATCGCCAGGGCGGCTTTCCTTAATCGTGCGCGTAATGAACTCCTCGGTGGCGGTATCGACCTCCGTTACCGGGTCGACGGCGCTCGACTTTGTCTGAGTATGTGCCGCAATACCGTCTCCAGCCACCAAGTCCGCACGGCGCGCGCGAATAAGTTCCGCCGCACGCATTGCGGTAGATTCCGCAAAATCTCGCAGCTGCAGAAAATCTATGTCATGATCCATGCCATCCATTGTGCCTTCTTCTACACTTGCGAGCATGACTACTCATACTGGCCACTCTTTTGGCATCGATATTGGCGGCTCCGGCATTAAGGGCGCCGAAGTCGACCTCAAAAACGGTGAATTCGTGGGCCCACGGCTAAAGATCCCCACCCCACAGCCGTCCACGCCACATGAGGTAGCCACGGTAGTGGCCCAGATTGTGGGCGAAAAAGAGTGGGACAAGCCCGTCGGCATCACCTTGCCCTCGGTGGTGTCCAACCACACGGTGCACTCCGCTGCCAATATCTCACCTGAGTGGGTCGGTGTGGATACCACTGAGTTGTTTTCTCGTTATCTAGACGTTGACTTTGTGGTCTTAAATGATGCCGATGCCGCAGGCCTTGCGGAAGTCGCGTATGGAAACGAGTTGGCTAAAACCGGGCCAGTCATCTTTTTGACGCTGGGAACCGGCATCGGCTCGGCCTTCTTCCTCAACGGGCAGCTCTTTCCCAATACTGAGCTTGGACACCTCACTGTGGGAACTGACGAGGCCGAAGCGGTCGCATCCTCCGCAGCCAAGGAACGCGAAGGGTTGAAGTACAAGGAGTGGGCGGTTCGGCTCGATCGCGTGCTGCAGGAATACGAGAAGTTATTTAACCCCCAGGCTTTCCTCATCGGGGGTGGCATATCTCGCAAATTCCACAAATGGGGACCCCACTTAACTATTGATACCCCCGTTATGCCTGCACAACTGCAAAATCGTGCAGGTATTGTAGGTGCAGCGATGGCTGTATTGGAAGGCCTAGAGCCATAAATTCGCCGTTGCATTAACCCTATCTACCGGCATTGTGCAAAAATCGCCTATACTGGGCGGTCGATCCAAAATTGCATGGCTCTCGGGCGTGTCTGACCTGCATAAGGCCTACACCCGCTAGCATTCATAATGCTATTGCCACCCTGTGCGGGTGCGGTGAGCTATTTCCATCAAGTAGTAAGTCGAAAGGGCGTACGTGGCAGCCACTGATTCTTCAGACCAGGCACTCGGCGAGGACGACAAGTCAGTCGAGGCATCTACTCCTGCAAAGAAGACCGCCAAAAAGACGGCAAAGAAAACGGCGAAGAAAACCGCCAAGAAGACAGCTAAAAAGACGGCGAAAAAGACTGCCAAGAAAACGGCTAAGAAGACCGCCAAGAAGTCGGCGAAGAAATCAGCCAAAAAAGCTGTCAAAAAGACCGTGCGAGCCTCTGCGGCAGAACCGCAAGACTCCCCCGCAAACTCCGCGGAGAAAGCACCGTCGGAAGCTGAGGACGCAGAGGATCAGCTCGACGCCGTTGAGCAAGACGCCCCTGCGGATGACGTCGACTTCGACCCCACCCATGAGGACATCGAAGAAGATGAATTCGATGCTCCCACTGACCTGGATGAAGACGATATCCAGGAAGAGTTGGGCGAAGAAGAAGACGAGGACGAAGCAGAAGATACGTCCTCGGTCTGGGATGAGGAAGAATCCGTCGCCCTGCGCCAGGCGCGCAAGGATGCACAGCTGACCGCCTCCGCCGACTCCGTCCGCGCGTACCTTAAGCAAATCGGTAAGGTTGCCCTGCTGAATGCAGAGCAGGAGGTCTCTTTGGCAAAGCGCATTGAGGCTGGCCTGTACGCGCAGCACCGCATGGATGAGATGGAAAAGGCTCGTGCGGAGGGCGATAAGGCTGCCAAGCTCTCCCCCATGGAAAAGCGCGACCTGCGCAGCATCGCAAGGGACGGGCGCAAGGCTAAAAACCACCTGTTGGAGGCCAACCTTCGCCTTGTGGTCTCCTTGGCCAAGCGCTACACCGGCCGCGGCATGGCTTTCTTGGACCTTATTCAGGAAGGCAACTTGGGCCTTATCCGTGCGGTGGAAAAGTTCGACTACACCAAGGGCTATAAGTTCTCTACCTACGCCACGTGGTGGATTCGTCAGGCTATTACCCGCGCCATGGCTGACCAGGCCCGCACCATCCGCATCCCGGTTCACATGGTGGAGGTCATCAACAAGCTTGGCCGCATCCAGCGCGAGCTACTCCAAGACTTGGGCCGCGAGCCCACTCCACAGGAGCTCGCGAAGGAAATGGACATCACCGAAGAAAAGGTGATGGAAATTCAGCAGTATGCCCGTGAGCCCATCTCGCTGGACCAGACCATCGGTGATGAGGGCGATTCCCAGCTGGGTGATTTCATCGAGGATTCTGAGGCCGTCATCGCCGTCGATGCCGTGTCCTTCACCTTGCTGCAGGACCAGCTCCAGGACGTGCTGACGACGTTGTCCGAGCGCGAAGCCGGCGTCGTGCGCCTGCGCTTTGGGCTTACCGATGGCATGCCGCGCACTTTAGACGAGATCGGCCAAGTCTACGGCGTTACCCGCGAGCGCATCCGCCAGATCGAGTCCAAGACGATGTCGAAGCTGCGCCACCCCTCTCGTTCGCAGGTATTGCGCGATTACCTCGACTAGATAACTCGCCCGTCCTGCACAAAATGAAGGCCGCACCACCATGGTGCGGCCTTTTTATGTGCCTAATTCCCTCCTGCGGGCTGGCGCGACGAAAGGGGCGCAGCGCCAACCGCCGGCCAGCAGCCAACCAGCGACGGAGAGGCGCTCTACCACTTGCGCAGGTAATTGATACGCTCGCGCAGTTGCTCCGCGCTGCATAACGCGGTGGGCGGTCCACCGCAGGCCTTGCGGACCTCGGTGTGGATGGCACCGTGCGGCCGGCCAGAGCTCTGCGCGGCGATGGAGACCACGGTGTTAAGCTCCTTGCGCAGCGCGCCGAGCTCATCCACCACGCCGGTATCCTCTGCGGCATCGGACTCTTGCTGCTTCGCGGCGGGCGCATGACCCATGCCGTAGATCTTGCGGCGGTGGGCCTCTTCTGCCTCGGCGGCCCGGCGCGCCTTCTCCTCGGCCTCGCGGCGGTCCATCTCCTCAGATTGCTTCTTGCGCAAGAGGTCTTTGACCTGGTCGGCGTCGAGGAGCCCGGGGATGCCGAGGAAATCGGCCTCCTCATCAGAGGTCATGTCGCCGGTATTAAACTGCGAGCCGTTATAGAGCAGGCCAGAGAATTCGGCTTCGGCGCCTAAAGACTCGTAGGACTTTTCCAGCATGTCCGGTTCGGTCTTTTTCTGGTTTGCCTGCTCGAGTAGCTCGTCGTCCCAGCCTTCTTTCTCGGTCTTTTCTTTGCCCAAGACGTGGTCGCGGGATTTTTCCATGTGCTCGGCAAGGCCGAGCAGCACGGGGACGGAGGGCAAGAATACCGAGGCGGTTTCGCCAGGCATGCGGGAGCGCACGAAGCGGCCGATTGCCTGGGCGAAGAACAAGGGGGTTGACGCGGAGGTGGCGTAGACGCCCACCGCGAGGCGGGGTACGTCGACGCCCTCGGACACCATGCGTACGGCAACCATCCATTCATCGGTGGAGTCCGCAAATTCTTGAATACGGTCTGAGGAACCTGGGTCATCGGACAAAATGACCGAGACTGGGGTATTGGAGAGTTGCTTGAGGATTTTCGCGTAGGCGCGGGCGGTGGTCGTATCGGAAGCGAGCACGAGCCCGCCGGCATCCGGCATATTGCGCCGCATCTGCATCAAGCGGGTATGCGCCGCCTGCAGCACGGCGGGGATCCATTCGCCCTTGGGGTCAAGCGCGGTGCGCCAGGCGCGCGCGGTTTGTTCCACGTTCATGATGTCACCCAAGCGCGCGGAGTGCTCCTCCCCAGCGGAGTCCCGCCAGCGAGCCTCGCCGGAGTAGGACAGGAAGACGACGGGGCGCACGACGCCATCGGCAAGCGCATCGCCGTAATCATAAGTGTGGTCGGCGCGCGAGACCTTATGGCCTTCCCCATCGTCCTCATAGCGCACAAAGGGGATGGGCGATTCATCGGAGCGAAACGGCGTACCGGTCAGCGCGAGGCGGTGGTTGACGTCGTCGTAGGCCTCCTTGACGCCATCGCCCCAGCTTTTGGCATCGCCGGCATGGTGGATCTCGTCCAAGATCACCAAGGTGCGCCGAGCGGAGGCAACGGCGCGGTGCTTGAAGGGGTGCATGCCCACTTGGGCATAGGTCACCACGATGCCGTCCATGCTGGGATTGACCGCAGAGGAGTTCGTGAAGGCAGGATCCAAGGCCAATCCCACCCGCGCGGCGGCGGCAGACCACTGCGTCTTCAGGTGCTCGGTAGGCACCACGACGATGACGCGCTCTACCGTGCGGTCTTCCATAAGCTCCGTCGCGATGCGCAGAGCAAAGGTGGTTTTACCCGCACCTGGGGTCGCCACGGCCATAAAATCTTGTGGCTTGGTGGCGAGGAATTTATCGAGGGCTGATTGCTGCCACGCGCGGAGGTTCGTCTTCTTAAACGTCCTCACTTGCGGCGAAGACCCTTAAAAACGCGTTCGCAATCGGGGCAGACCGGCGAGCCCGGCTTTGCCTGTTTGGTTACCGGGAAGGTCTCACCGCACAGGGCAACGACGTACTTGCCGTTGACCGCGGAATCGAGAATCTGATCCTTTTTGACGTAGTGGAAGAACTTCGGCGTGTCATTATCCGTCGTCGAAGTGTCTTCACGAATATCTGGCCGTTCAATTGTCTTCGTAGTCGTAGTCACGCACCCCATTTTGCCGCATCAGCATCGAACTTTGCGAGTCATGCGTCTACCCTTGGAGAGCATGCACACTCTACGCACTCCAACGCCGGCTTTCCCGTCCCCTGTTGTAGGGTTACGCGCCGCGCTCCAGGGAGGTGCGTAATTTAAGTGTTTGGCAAAAAGGAACGTTTTCTCATCACGGATGCCAAGCTCTCGCCCGCACAAGATCGCAGGCGCCGGGAGTTGTGGTACGGATTTTTCCAATTCCTGCGCGTGCCATCGCTGCTCATTGCCGGGGTCTTTTTGTACCTGCATTGGTGGTTGCTCGCGGCGATCATCGTGGGCGTGACTTTTCCTTTGCCGTGGATTGCCGTGGTCATTGGCAATAGCCGCGGTGAGAAGAAGGACAAGCGGGATAAAAATGTCTATAAACCCGCGATGAATCGTCAGCTATATTCGCAGTATCAGAACCAACAGATTTCCCGCGGTGGCTCCAAGGCAATCGAATCTCAGTATTCCGTTATTGACCATGACGATACTGCCTCCGATTAGGCGCATAACCCGCATGAATAGCACGACTGGAAAGGAACTTCTCCCAGCATGACGTCCTTTGGCCCTCATTTCGATGCCGCCGCGCTGCGCGATCTTGCCCCAGAATTAGCGGAGGCTTTTTCGCAGGCTGGTTTTACTACCGATGGTTTAGCGGGGCATTTGGGCCCGGAGCTTACGGAGGCCCTCTACCGCGGTGAGCCTGCCGCGGTGGCGCGCGGCACCGCCGGTAATTCCCAGCTGGATACGCTCATCCGCTTCTTCCTGCTGCATGAACATTTGCCTGCCACGCTGCTTGCCGATGCCCTCGGGGCCCGCCTTGCCACCAAGCTCCTGGATGCCGGCGTGGCGCTTTCCGATGATCGCGGCAGCATCTACATGGCCCTCGATATCCGGCCCCATATCATCGTCGGCTCCAACCGCCTCGTCTTTTCCGATGTCGATGCCTCGCTGGTGGACCACGTCCCCGGCGCGGATCACGTCTTGGGCGTCGGGGCGGCAAGCCTCTCACTCTTGCAATCGACGCCGGTAAGCCCGGTATCAACGGTGCTCGATCTGGGCACCGGTTCGGGAGTGCAATTGTTGGGTCAGCTCGAGTGCGCGCGCAGCATTACCGCGACGGATGTCCACCGGCGCGCGCTTGATTTGGCCGGTGCCACCGTCGCTGCCGCGGGGTCCAGCACCGAGGTAGAGCTAATTGAGGGCTCGTGGTTCGAGCCCGTTGCGGGGCGCACCTTTGACCGCATCGTTGCCAATCCCCCATTCGTCGTTGGTCTTCCTGAGGTGGGCCATGTCTACCGCGATTCTGGCCTGAACTTGGATGGGGCCAGCGAATTGGTGGTATCCCAGGCGGTGGATCACCTCACCCCGGGCGGAACCGCACACTTGCTCGCCGCCTGGGTACATACCAGTGGGCAGACTTGGCAGCAGCGCGTGGCCTCGTGGCTGCCGGATAAGGGTATAGCCGCTTGGATCATTCAGCGCGATATCGCCGATCCTTCCCTCTACGTATCTACGTGGCTCAAGGATGAATCGTTGGATGTGCGCAGCGATGAGGGCAAGGCTCGCTCCAAGGCGTGGCTGGATCATTTCCACGACCACGATGTCACGGCTATCGGGTTTGGATTCGTCGCCATCCAAAAAATCGCCGATGATGAGCCCTCCGATATCTTGGCCGAAGAAATGCCGCAGCACTTTAGTGATCCTTTGGGACCCGAGGTGGAAGAATACTTCGCCCGCGTGGCGTGGCTGCGCGATTTGGTTCCTGGTGAGCTGGAGGGCAAGCACTTCCAGGTACGCCCACAGGTGGCCAAGGAAGAAGTCAGTGTGGCCGATACCGATAACAAACAAGGATTTAACCGGGCGGTAATCCGGCTAACCCGTACCGATGGGCCCCGGTGGAGCCACGAAGTTGATGAGCACTTGGCCGCAATCGTTGCGGGCCTATCTCCCTACGGGCTCAACCTTGCCGAGACCGTGGGCCTTTATGCGGCCGCGCACGGCTTCGATGAAGCAGAACTGACCGCGGCGGCGCTTCCCGCCATTATCGATATGGTCCGCCACGGCCTGCTCATCCCTGCCGATCTGCTGCTCGAGGACGACGCTTCCCCGGCTACCCACGCCGATTAACACCGAATAGCGCCGTATAGCTGAGAAAGGAAGAGACTTTTATGCGCGCAGTACTAACCCGCGTATCCGAAGCCGCGGTCACGGTTGCAGGCGAAACCGTCGGCGCCATCGATTGCCCTGAGACCGGCGGACTTTTAGCCCTCGTCGGTGTTTCCAGGGAGGATTTGGACGATTGGGCACCGCGCGCGGAAAAGATGGCCCGCAAGATCGCGGAGCTGCGCATCCTGGAAGGTGAAGTATCGGTCGCTGATGCTGGAGCACCGGTATTGGTAGTCAGCCAATTCACGCTCTATGGCCGCACCGCCAAGGGGCGGCGCCCATCGTGGGCCGATGCGGCCCCGGGGGAAGAGGCCGAGCCGGTCATCGAGTACATCATCGAGCACCTTCGCGAGCGCAATATCGCGGTTGAATCAGGCCAATTCGGGGCTATGATGCGCGTATCTTCCGTCAACGAAGGCCCGTTTACGGTTTTGGTCGAGACCTAATCTCCTCTAACGCATTTTTCTCATCATCTGGCAATTACCTGCACGAGCGCTCACTCACACCCACGATTATTTATGAGTTAGATCGCAGAGAGTTCGATATTGTTCAACAATGCATATCGCTGGGTGCCGCGCAAGCTTTTTTAGAGTGATAATTAACCTATCCCAAAATGTAATAAATTATTATCACGTGGCATTACCGCAGGCTTATACTTAACGCGTAACGAAGTGAATGGGCTGGATACAAGCTGAAAGTTTAGTTTCAGGCCCTTGCCCGCACACGCTGGTGAGAGAAAATATTTTCTCACTCCAGGGTGACAGGAGCCCTCAAGCTTCGGTCAACCCCATGCAGAGGAGGAAAGAAAATGTCCCACAAGCTCTTGCGCCACGGACAAGTCGAACACCCGGAACACAGTGCGCAAATTCCGGAACAACTACCCGCAGAAGAAAAGCCACCTGCTGACGGCATAGAGACCCCATTTGCAGGCCAAGAAGGCGCCCCGGCGTGGAACAAGGAAGACACCGTTTGGATGCTCTCCCTATTCGGCACCGCCATTGGTGCCGGCGTGCTCTTCCTTCCTATTAACGCTGGTATCGGCGGCATCATCCCGCTTCTTATCATGACCGTCGTCGCCTTGCCGATGACCTACTGGGCCCACCGCGGCATGACCCGCTTGGTCCTATCAAGCTCGAAGCCAGATGGCGATCTCACCGACGTCGTGGAGGAACACTTCGGCGTTAAAGCCGGCGTGCTGATGAATATCCTCTACTTCCTTTCCGTCTACCCCATCCTGTTGGTGTACTCGGTAACCATCACCAACACGGTCAATTCCTTCTTGGAACACCAGCTAGGTATCACTCCACCGGAGCGGTGGCTTACCTCGTTGGTTCTCGTAGGCGGACTCATCCTCGTCGTACGCATGGGCAAAAGCGTGGTCGTCCACGTTATGTCCTACTTGGTATACCCGTTCATCGGTATCCTGGTCCTGCTCTCGCTGTACCTCATCCCCAAGTGGAATACCGCACTCTTTGATAGCTTCGACCTCGACGTCGCGCGCGAAGCTTCCGGCCACGGCATGGGTATTACCTTGATGCTCTTGGTCCCAGTTATGGTCTTTTCCTTCAACCACTCGCCCATGATTTCTTCCTTCGCCGTTGACCGCCGCCAGACCTACGGCAAGTACGCGGAATACAAGTCCCGCAAGATCTTGCTCCGCGCGGAAATCCTCATGGTCGTCGTCGTGATGTTCTTCGTCTTCTCCTGCGCGCTCAGCCTATCGCCTGCGGATATGGCCGAGGCCAAGGAACAAAACATCACCATCTTGTCTTACCTGGCCAACCACTTTGATAACCCCGTCATCCAGTGGATTGCCCCCATCATCGCCATGATTGCCGTAGCCAAGTCCTTTTTGGGCCACTACCTCGGCGCTGCAGAAGGCTTTGAAGGCCTCCTGGTCAAAGGCAGCAAAAATGCCAATAAAGATGATGCAGAATCCAGCCACAAGCTCGACACCATCACGCTCGTCTTCATGCTGGTAACCGCATGGCTCGTCGCCTGGGCGGATCCTTCCATCCTCGGCATGATTGAAACCCTCTGCGGCCCGACCATCGCCATCATGCTGTTCCTCATTCCGATGATTGCCATCCACAAGGTCCCAGCGCTCGCCCGCTTCAAGGGCAAGGCCTCCAACTACTTCGTCTTCATCATGGGCCTTGTTGCCCTGGCCACCATCATCTACTCCATCGTGCAGGCTTTCTAAGCAGCACTTGCTTCTCAGGATTTTCCAGGAGAAAACCATGTTCATCAGCATCTTCGATATGTTCAAGATCGGCATAGGCCCCTCAAGCTCACACACCCTTGGGCCAATGAAAGCCGGCAAGGCCTTCGTTGACGAACTCAAAGAAAAAGGCCTCATGGATAAGGTCACCCGCGTCCAGGCCAACGTCTACGGCTCCCTATCCTTGACCGGTGTGGGCCACTCCACCGATAAAGCCATCCTGTTGGGACTGGCCGGCGAAGAACCAGAAACCGTCGATATCGACGGCATCTCCGCCTTCATGAAAGAGATCAACCAGAGCGAAACGCTCCTTCTCGGTGGCACGCACAAGGTGAGCTTCCCCAAAGACGGCGGCTTCTACTTCCACGACGAATACCTCCCCATGCATGAAAACGGCATGTGCCTTATCGCCTTTGCCGGCGAGGAAGACATCCTGCACAAGACCTACTACTCAGTGGGCGGCGGGTTCATCGTCAAGCAAGAAGACTTCGCCATACGCACCCAAGATACCGTCGACGTCCCATTCGCTTATGCCAGCGCGGAAGAACTACTGGCGCTGTGCGAAACAAATAATATGACACTTCCGGAGCTCGGCAGGGCCAATGAAAGAGCACTGCGCAGCGAGGGGGACATCGACGAGCACCTGCGCAAGGTCCGCGATGTCATGTACACCGGCATCAAGCGCGGCTCCACAACCGATGGCCCCTTGCCCGGCGCCCTGCTCGTGCCGCGCCGCGCCGCCGCCCTGAAGCGCAGGCTGGAACAATCCGACCCCCACGATGGCCTCAACATCTTGAGCTGGGTAAACATGTTTGCCCTGGCCATTTCGGAGGAAAATGCCGCCTGTGGCCGCGTCGTCACCGCACCCACCAACGGCGCATGCGGCGTCGTGCCTGCGGTCCTGGCCTACTTCGATGAATTCGTCGAGCCAGTTACTCCGAGCATGTTCGCGGACTATATCTTCGCTTGCAACCACATTGCCGCGCTGTACAAGATGAACGCCTCCATTTCCGGTGCGGAAGTTGGCTGCCAAGGAGAAATTGGCGTCGCCTGCTCCATGGCCGCGGCCGGGTTGGCCCAACTGATGGGGGCAACGCCGGAACAGGTCTGCGTGGCGGCCGAAATCGGCATGGAACACAAATTGGGCCTGACCTGTGACCCGGTCCTAGGCCAGGTGCAAGTCCCCTGCATCGAGCGCAACGCCGTAGCCGCGGTAGACGCGATTACCAGCGCGCGCATGGCCTTGGACCGCGAAAGCAAGCCATGTGTCAGCCTCGATGAGGTGATCTGGACCATGTACAACACCGGCAAGGACATCAACGCCAAATACCGGGAAACCTCACAAGGCGGCCTCGCCCTAGCGGTGCACCCGCCCATTCCGGTATGTGGTTAATATCGGCACCCTAGGCTCCGGAAAGAGCGCCATATAAGGAGGTGAGTACTTGGCC
This sequence comes from Corynebacterium sp. MSK310, assembly GCF_030227355.1. Classification (NCBI taxonomy): domain Bacteria; kingdom Bacillati; phylum Actinomycetota; class Actinomycetes; order Mycobacteriales; family Corynebacteriaceae; genus Corynebacterium; species Corynebacterium sp. MSK310. The sequence goes on along the minus strand of NZ_JASPFZ010000001.1, from coordinate 232,366 downwards.
GCGGCCGGTTATTCGCCTCCTTTTGTCGTTACTTTGTGGTACCTTATCAATAATCTGACAGGAATTATAAGGACATGCTTCAGCTAATGAACCTTTCTAGCAGCCATGCCCCCGAAGAAAACTTCCTCGAGCAGTACATACCACTCGTCGATTTCCTCGGTCAGGCCATGGGCCCTAACACCGAAATCGTGCTTCATGATCTCGATGTACCCGATAAATCCATCATTGCCATTGCCAACGGCCACATCTCTGGACGCGAACTAGGCGGCCCGGTCACAGACTTTGCCCTCTGGTTCATGAAACAGGGCGACGCGGCGGCCGTTCCAATGATGACGGGATACCGCGCGGTCAATGGCGAGGGGAAAGTGTGCCGCTCCTCAAGCTATTTCCTGCGCGATACCACCGGCCATATGCGCGGCATGCTTTGTATCAATGTGGAATTATCCGAGCTGATCCAAATCCGCGATGCCGCTAACGCGATGATCGGTGGCACTGAACCGGCCATCGATAAGACGAAGGCCTTCGGTGGCTACCCCGACACCACCACACCGCCAAAAACTCCGGCATCTGAAGCGACGGCGAATAAAAAGCCGGAAGCGCCCTATAGCGAATCACTGCGTTCCAACGTCGAGCACCTTCTGGACTCCATGCTGGATTCCGCGATTTCCACGCACTCCACTCCGGTCGAGGCGATGCAGCGCAACGAACGGCTCGAAGTCATCGCTTCCCTTGAATACGCTGGCTTCTTCCTGCTCAAGGGCGGCATCGCCGCCGCGGCCGCCCGGCTCGGCGTGTCTGAGCCCACGGTATATCGCTACCTCGTACAAGTCCGCGGCTAAGACGCCCCCGCCACGTGGATGAGCGGTTTTACCGCGTTCACGTGGCGCATGCGCTTGTCGACGCCCCCAAAAAGGTGGGGCAAAACGCCCGGCACGTCGCCGTTTTAAAGATTTCAGGATGCGTGGGAACTAAATGCGGCCTAACACCGTTGTACTTTTTGAAACAGGCGACAATTTCAGGAGGCTGAAAGATGACGAATCCATCTGCCAACACCGCCAATGGCACTTCGACTGCCGCTACTGATGAGGAACAGGAAGTAGACCGCGGGTCTCGCCGCAATCAAACCAATGACAATCCCTCTGCGGACTTGGTACGCGTCTACCTCAACGGAATCGGTAAGACCGCCCTGCTCAGCGCCGAGGACGAGGTTGAACTCGCGCAAACCATTGAGGTGGGCCTGTATGCAGAATACAAGCTCAATAACGCAGAGAAGCTGACGCGCGCAGAAAAGCGCGACCTGAAAATTTTGGCTCGCGAAGGCAAGAAGGCCCGCTCCCACCTGCTGGAGGCAAACCTCCGCCTCGTAGTCTCCTTGGCCAAGCGTTACACCGGCCGCGGCATGCCACTATTGGACCTCATCCAAGAGGGCAACCTTGGCCTTATCCGCGCCATGGAAAAGTTCGATTATGCCAAGGGCTTTAAGTTCTCCACCTACGCCACGTGGTGGATCCGCCAAGCCATTACCCGCGGTATGGCCGATCAGTCGCGTACCATCCGCCTCCCGGTCCACCTGGTGGAACAGGTAAATAAGCTTTCCCGCATCAAGCGTGAGATGTATCAGTCCCTGGGCCGCGAGGCGACCAATGAGGAGCTGTCGGAGGAATCCGGCATCGATGAAAACAAAATCGAGATGCTGCTGCGCCAGTCCCGCGATCCCGTCTCGCTCGACATGCCCGTCGGCACCGACGAGGAAGCCCCATTGGGCGACTTCATCGAGGATGCTGAGGCTACCGATGCTGAGACCGCCGTCGTGGCCTCCATGCGGCACTCCGATATTCGCGGTGTCATTGACACGCTAGAAAAGCGCGAGCAGGACGTTATTCGCCTGCGCTACGGCTTGGATGACGGCGTGCCACGCACCCTTGACCAGATTGGTCGCCGGTTCGGGCTCTCCCGCGAACGCGTACGCCAAATCGAGCGTGAGGTCATGGCCAAGTTGCGCGATGGCAACCGCGCCGATCGCCTCCGCGAGTACGCGCTATAAAACTTTTCGCCTCCTGAACCCTCATTAATCGCGACCTCGACTGTGCCGCCGAGAATTTTTCCCAGTGTGCTTTCGAGGTCGCGTTCTCTATGCAAGCGGCGAGCTCGAACTCGTCTCCGAAAATCTCTCCAGCAAACTTAGGGCAACTTAAGCTAGTCTGGATACAGAATGTAAAAGGCGCTGTCTGCATTGCGCACGGCACGCATTACTGTTTCTCAAAGAAAGGTATGCCCACGTGAGGGACCTCGTTGATACTACTGAGATGTACCTTCGGACCATTTATGAATTGGAAGAAGAAGGCATCACTCCCCTGCGCGCTCGGATTGCCGAACGCCTAGAGCAGTCCGGACCTACCGTATCCCAAACCGTTGCCCGCATGGAGCGCGATGGTCTCCTCCACGTTCGTTCGGACAGGAGCTTGGATCTAACCGAAAAGGGACGCGAATTGGCCACGGCAGTGATGCGCAAGCACCGACTCGCGGAGCGTTTGCTTACTGATGTCCTCGGGCTCGATATCAGCAAGGTCCACGATGAGGCCTGCCGCTGGGAGCACGTAATGAGCGAAGAGGTGGAAAAGCGCATGGTATCGGTCCTCGATGACCCTAGCCGCTCGCCTTTTGGCAACCCCATTCCGGCGCTGGCGGAACTGGGCTTCCAGGTCCCCGAGCCATCGATTGGGACGCGGGCTATCGATCTCCCCGATGGCGAAGAGAAGTCCGCAAAGATTATCCAGATTAACGAGATCCTGCAGGTGGATGAGACCACCTTCCGGGAACTCGCAGAGGCTGGCATCCGCATCGGTACCGAGGTCACCGTGGTCAATAATGGCGGCACGATTTCGCTTACCACTCCCTCGGGTAAGGTCATCACCTTGGCAGATGATCTCGCACACGCCGTGCGCGTGGAGGTCTAGGCCATGAAGCTTTTGGTTACTGGCGGTGCCGGCTATGTCGGCAGCGTGTGTTCCGCAGTCCTCGTAGAGCAGGGCCACGATGTCACCATCATCGATAACTTTTCCACGGGTAACAGGGATGCCGTACCGAGTTCGGCCCACGTGGTAGAAGGCGATGTGGCAGACAAGGCGGCAGAGGTACTGGGCGAAGGCGGCTTCGAGGGCGTCCTCCACTTCGCCGCCCGCTCGCTGGTCGGTGAATCCGTGGAAAAGCCGGACGAATATTGGCAGCACAACGTCGTGACCACGCTGCGCTTGCTCAACGCCATGCGGGATAACGATGTCAAAAGCCTCGTCTTTTCTTCCACCGCGGCCACCTATGGCGAGCCGGAGCAGGTTCCTATTACTGAGGACATGCCGACCCAGCCCACGAATCCCTATGGCGCTAGCAAACTAGCTATCGACTACATGATTTCGTCTTTTTCCCAGGCGTTTGGGCTCGCGGCTACGTCCCTGCGCTATTTCAACGTTGCCGGCGCGTACGGTTCCATCGGCGAAAACCGCGAGATTGAAACCCACCTTATCCCCATTGTCCTGCAGGTTGCTCTGGGGCACCGCGATAAGATTTTCATGTTTGGCACGGATTGGGATACCCCGGATGGAACGCCGGTGCGCGACTACATCCATATCCGCGATCTTGCCGATGCCCACGTGCTCGCCCTCCACAGCAATACTTCCGGGACCCACCGAATCTATAACTTGGGTTCCGGCGAGGGATACTCCGTCAAGCAGGTCATCGAGATGTGCCGGAAAGTCACCGGCCACGAGATTCCGGCGGAGATCGCCCCGCGCCGTGCCGGAGACCCAGCCACGCTGATTGCATCCTCAGACAAGATCAAGCGGGAGCTCGACTGGAATCCTCAGCGCACTGACTTGGAAACCATCGTGACCGACGCGTGGAATTTCACTCGCCAGCTCGGCGACCGGGCGCATTCGGCGCGGCGCTAAACGCGGGGCTAAAGCGCGGGGCTACACAAAGCCATCGGTATCGATCCCTGCTGCCTCCCGCGCCGCGTCGCAACCACGGCTCAGGCTGGTAATGAGGCGTTCCCCCATTCCGCTGCGATAGGCCTGGGCGATGAGCTGACTCAAATTGTGCCCCGGCGCCTCATCGATGGCGACGGTCAGCGCCGGGCCGGCATAGAGTCCGAATTTCTGCGCCACCTGGGTCGCTGCATATAACGCTAGGGCGTTATAGCGGATGGGGCCGCCAAAGGTGCGCGCCGTGGCCAAAAGCAAGGTGCCGGCCGCGTGCGGGGATTCGACGAGGTCCCGGATGACCAGGTCTCGCATCCATGTCGTCGACATCCACATTGCTCCCACACAAAGTAATTCTTCGTTATCCAACGTCTCTTCCAGGGTTTCTACCTCGTTTAATACATATTGCGCATCCGCGATGAGGTTCTGGACTACACGAGTTGGATCCGTTGTGCCGTAGCCGTGGCCGGCGCGCATCTGTCGGGACAATTCCTCAGAGCAGCGCTGCATGGACGCGATTTCTTCGTGCCCGAAGTACGGATTGTGCGGGGCGAATTGCTGGACCAGCTCATTGCGGGAAAGTTCCGGCAAAGTGCCGTTTTCTACGCAGGCGCGCATGGAAGAGCTGGTGGAAATAGCGGGAATGGTTCCTTCGGTCCAGGCGGGCATAGGGCCCTTGCCACCCCCGGTGCTAAAGCCGAATACAAGATCGTAGGCAGTGGATGTGGCGATTTCTTCCACCAGCCAGCAGGCATCAATTCCGGTGCCCTGGTCATCTTCGAAGTGGTAGAGCGACTCGATCATCTCCCAGAGCTCTACTTCCTCGCGCTGGGAGATGATAAAGCCGAGGACGACTTCCGGGTTCCCACAGTGAAAGGCGCTCATGATCTCTGGAAGGGCCACAGGGACATCGGACAGGTCTACACGCGCGACTGGCCCCATGGTGCGGCCTGCTGGAGTTGGTTCGATGGAGATGAGGACGATGGATTCTGCTGGAAAGAATCCGAGGATTCCTGGAATATTGGCAAGGATATCGCCGGGTGTACGGATGGGCTGGTGTGGTGTTGTGATCTTCATGGCTCCTAGCTTCGGGGCCTGCGGCAAGTACCGAAAGCCCACCACAGGCAGAGGGCCGAAATCTGTGGATAAGGTGGGTGGAAGGGGGCATCGGCAAGCAGTTATGCACAACCCCATCGCACCGGGCCTAGCGTGGGTTGCCGAGTTAGGGCATAATGGGTTATTTAACTACTCCGCGAACACTGAACTGAGTGCGTGTGGGAATAGTACGGTCCTGGCGGTCGTTGATCTAGATTAAGAGACCAAGGAGGTAACACATCATGCACGAAGAAGAGCGCAGCATGTACGAATTGGAGTACCCCGCTCCGGTGGTCAAGGACAATTCCGGTGAAGGAAAAGGCCCCACCATGATTGTTGCCATGCACGGCTATGCCGATGCAGGCCAGGCTATTGAGTCGAGCGCCGATCATCTCAAGGCGGCGCTGGAAAACCGCCAGCTAGCCTCCTTTAACTCTGATGAGCTCATCGATTACCGCTCCCGCCGCCCCGCCGTCACCATCGATAATGACCGGGCCCTAGAGGTAGAACCCATGGATTTGGGCTTGAAGGTCCTCCGGGATAATTCCGGCAAGTCTTTCCTCCTTCTCTCCGGTCCTGAGCCGGATATGCGCTGGGAAGCCTTTACTACGGCGGTGGTAAAACTGGTGGAGAAATTCGATATTGAAGACACCATCATGCTCTACGCCGCGCCGATGCCCGTGCCGCACACCCGCCCCACCGTGGTCACCGCACACGGTACTGCCTCCCGCCTGACGGAAGGCATGGTCAAGATGGACTCGACGATGATGGTTCCGGGAGCCGCGGCGCTCTATATAGAAAAGGCCTTAGCGGATAAGGGCCGCACGGTAGCGGGCTATACCGCGCACGTGCCGCACTACCTGGCTGCGTCCCCGTACCCGCAGGCCACCTTGGAGCTCCTTGACTCCGTGGCTAAAGCCGCCCAGCTCAATATTCCGCTGGGCAGCATTGAGGCGGATATTTCCCGCGTCGAGGGCCAGCTGGATGAGCAGGTCAATGGCTCGGAAGAGATTGAGGGCGTGGTCCAGCAATTGGAGCAGCAATACGATGCCTTCATGGACCGCTACCGCGAAGAGCACCCACAGGCCATTATGCCGGGCGAGGAAGCCGTGCCCAGCGCGGAGGAAATCAGCGAAGAATTCGAAGCCTTCCTCGCCTCGCTCGATGAGTCCGATAGCGAGGAGATTATCCATACTGATATTGATGACCGCGAAGACTCTGCCGATGATGATGACAGAGACTTAGGCGACGATATCTAACGAACCCGCCCCCATCGCCGCTAAGGTGGTGGGGGTGAACTTATCTCAGCAGCTGCCAGATTTAACGGAAGTCCCCGAGTCCCTCATCGATGAGGCCATTTGGGATACTTTTAACTCGTGGACCACCAGCAAGGGAATCGATTTATACCCCGCGCAAGAGGAGGCCTCGCTCGGCATCTTGGCCGGAGATAACGTCATCCTCGCGACCCCCACGGGTTCGGGAAAGTCCATGGTGGCCAACGCCGCCCACTTCATCGCCCTAGCCCGTAGACAGCGGAGTTTTTATACCGCGCCCATTAAGGCGCTGGTCAGCGAGAAGTTCTTTGCACTGTGTGAAATCTTTGGCGCAGAGAATGTGGGCATGATGACTGGCGATGCCACCGTAAACGGCAACGCCCCCATCATCGCCGCCACCGCCGAGATCGTAGCCAATATCGCGCTTCGCGACGGCGCCGAGGCCAACATCGACCAGGTAGTCATGGACGAATTCCACTACTACTCCGATCCTGATCGCGGCTGGGCGTGGCAGGTTCCGCTCTTGGAGCTGCCCAAGGCGCAATTCCTCTTAATGTCCGCCACGCTCGGCGATACCGATTGGCTGCAGGAAGATCTCACCCGCCGCACGGGGCGCGAGACTAATTTAGTGGCCGGCTCTACCCGCCCGGTGCCTCTGGATTTTTCCTATGTTTTTAGCGCGGTGCACGAAACCATCGAGGAGCTGCTCGCTGATAATAAGGCACCCATTTATGTCGTGCACTTTTCCCAGCGCGAGGCAGCCGAGCGGGCCCAAGCCCTGACCTCGCTTTCTGGAATTATTAGCAAAGAGGAAAAAGAGGATATCGCTGAAGAAATCGGCGGATTCCGCTTTACCACCGCCTTTGGCAAGGACCTCTCAAAGTTACTTCGCAAGGGCATTGGCATCCACCATGCGGGAATGCTGCCCAAGTACCGGCGACTTGTGGAGCGCCTCGCACAACGCGGCCTCCTCAAGGTTATTTGCGGCACCGATACCTTGGGCGTGGGCATCAACGTGCCCATCCGCACCGTATTGATGACTGGCCTGGCCAAGTTTGATGGGCAACGCCAGCGCATCTTGAAGTCCCGCGAATTCCACCAGATTGCAGGTCGCGCCGGGCGTGCGGGCTATGACACGGAAGGTACCGTCGTCGTCGAGGCCCCAGAGCACGAGATTGAAAATGCCAAGGCCCGCAGGCGCATTGGCGATGATCCGAAGCGGCTGAAAAAGCTCAAGAAGAAATCCGCACGCGAGGGCGAAGTCTCGTGGTCCGAGAAGACCTTTGCGCGGCTCACGGAAGCAGAACCAGAGCAGTTGACCTCGCAATTCCGGGTCTCGAATTCGATGCTGCTCAATGTCTTAGCCCGCCACGGCGATGGCTATGCGCATATGCGCCACCTCTTGCGCGATAATCACGATCCCCGCAGCAAGCAGAACAAGGACATCCTCACCGCCCTCGACCTCTTCCGCGGATTGGTGGATTCCGGCGTGGTCCAAAAATCCACGAAGGGGCTCGATATTTACGGCCGCCCGTACCACCTCGTGCGGGAGTTGCCGCGAGACTTTGCCTTGAACCAGCCACTCGGCCCCTTTGCCTTGGCTGCGCTATCTCTGTTGGACCCGGAGGCGGAGAGCTATCACCTTGATGTGATCTCGGTCTTTGAGGCGATCCTCGATGATCCCCGGCAGGTGCTGCAGGCCCAACAGAAGAAGCGGCGCGGGGAAGAAATTGCCGCGCTCAAGGCGGACGGGGTGGACTATACCGACCGCATGAATATCGTGGAGGATATCACCTGGCCCAAGCCGCTAGAGGAGCTGCTCGAACAGGCCTACGATACATTTGCGGAGACCAATGCTTGGGTAAAGGAATTCGAGCTACGGCCCAAATCCGTAGTGCGAGACATGGTAGAAAATGCCATGACCTTCTCGGATTTGGTGGCCACCTACGGCCTAGCCCGGTCTGAGGGAGTTATCCTCCGTTATCTCACCGACGCGTGGCGGACTCTGAAACAGTCCATCCCTGATGAATATACGACGCCCCAAATTGAAGACATCATTGTTTGGTTAGGTGAGCTTATCCGCCAGGTGGATTCCTCGCTTGTCGATGAATGGGCGCAGATGGCCGGTGAAGACTCCCCCATCGATCAAGATACGCTCGACCGCGAGCTGGCCTTTGGCGTCGAAGACCCAACAGCCCTTACCGCCAATCGCCGCGCCTTTGGCATTATGGTCCGCAATTACATGTTCCGCCTCGCGCAACTCTTCGCGTTGGAGGAAGAAGACCGCCTCGCCGAGGTATTGGATTATCTGGACGAGATCCCCGATTTTTGTGCCGTCCTAGATGACTACTTCGACGAATACGACGATATTGATACCGGCCCTGAGGCGCGCGGACCAGAGTACTTCCGGCTGGAAGAATCAAGCTCTCGCAGCTGGCCCGTGCGGCAAATCATTAAGGACCCAGCAGGCGATCGCGCCTATCAATTCGTCGCCACCGTCGATCTGGACGCCTCCGATGAAGCCGGCGAAGTCCGCCTGTCAGAGTTGCGCGTCGAGTATTAATCACACGCGGGTTAGCTAAAACGATAAAAGCCACCCCCTGCGCTGTACCCGGCGTCCTATGGGGGACACCGAGGGAAGCAGCGCGCGGGGGTGGCTTATTCCAAAGGCTAATTAAGCAGCGCTTTTAGCGTGCGGCCTCAATCTGGACGGCCTGTGCGACTGCCTGAATGACAGAAGCAACCTTGATGGCCTCCCAGACCTGCTCCTTGGTCGCGCCAGTATCGTTGAGCTTCTGGGTGTGTGCGCCCAAGCAGTGCTCGCAGCCGTTGATAGCGGACACGGCGATATTCCACAGCTCGAAGTTAGCGTCTTCCACGCCAGGCTTGGAGATGAAGTTCATCCGCAGGCCAAACTTAACCTGTGCGTAGTCATCGCCCAACCAGCTCTTGGCGCGGTAGGCAACGTTGTTCATTGCCATGACGGTAGCAGCGCCGTAAGCGGCGTTGATAGCTTCCTCAGAGAGGTGCTCTTGTGCCTCTTCCGCGATTTCAGAAATCACGGTGTCATTGCGGGTAGCTGCCGCCGAAGCCAACAGGGTGCCCCACAGCTGCTCTTCATTCAGCTCGGTCGTGCGGGTCAGCGCGCCCAAGTTGAGCTTCTGGTCCTTGGCGTACTCGGGTAGCGATGACTTCAAGTTCTCGATAGACACAGTTTTTCTCCTTCTAAATCTTTTCTCAGTAATTTAAATTGCAAGGCAAGTGCGTGCCCCGCCAGAACGGCGGGGAAAGCACCTACTGATAACTAAGGCTTAAAGCTGGGACTGAACAACGTCCATCTTATCGATATTCTTGGTTGGGTCGTTCTTCTCCCAGTTGCAGGCGCAGACCTCTTCGGACTGCAGGGCGTCGAGAACGCGCAGAACCTCGTCAACGTTACGGCCCACAGCGTCCGGGGTAACGGAGACGAACTGGATAACACCATCTGGGTCGATGATGAAGGTTGCGCGGTCAGCAACGCCGTCAGCGTTTTCTACGCCCAGGGCGCGGATCAGGTCGTGGCGCACGTCAGAGAACATCGGGAACGGAACGTCCTTCAGGTCCGGGTGGGTTGCGCGCCAATTGAAGTGAGCGAACTCGTTATCGGTGGATCCGCCCAGCACCTGGGTGTCGCGGTCCTGGAATTCTTCATCCAGCTTGCCAAAGGCAGCGATCTCGGTCGGGCAAACGAAGGTGAAGTCCTTGGGGTAGAAGAAGACGACCTTCCACTTGCCCTCGTACTTGTCCAAGGAAACCTGCTCGAAGTAGTCCTCTGGCTGGCTAGCGTTAACGTCGTGCAGGTCGCCGCCGGTCAGGGCGGTGAGGTCGAATTCTGGGAACTTTTCGCCAACGGTCATGATAGGCATGTTCTTCAACTCCTTCTTAAAAGGGTAATCTTTTTCAAGTTTCTGACGGTCCCGTACCGAGGACCACGGGCCGGACCCTCTCCGGCCCAACACCAAAGACAATACCATTAATTCCGGTCACGTCAATAGCTAATCCTATAGATAAATGTTAGAGTGATAGGCATGCATAATAAAGAGTATCGACCAACACTTGCCCAGCTGCGCACGTTTGTCACCGTGGCGGAAAACAAGCACTTCGGCACCGCTGCCGCCAAGCTGGAGATCTCTCAGCCCTCCCTCTCCCAGGGCCTCGTGGCACTCGAGCAGGGGCTCGGCGTGCAGCTCATCGAGCGCTCTACCCGCAAGGTCATCGTAACCTCGGCCGGTGAAACCCTTCTGCCCTATGCCAAATCCACCCTTGAGGCCGCCGATACCTTTCTCGCGCACGCCCGCGGCGCCCACGGCACGCTGTCCGGCCCGCTTACCATTGGCGTTATCCCGACCATCGCCCCGTATATCCTCCCGGACTTGCTGGCGATGATTACGGAGACCTACCCAGAGCTTGAGCCGCGCTTTGTGGAGGAGCAAACCCAGCACCTCATCGCGCGCCTGCGCAACGGCAACCTCGATTTAGCCGTCCTTGCGCTGCCTTCAGAGGCCACGGGCATGGTCGACAGCCCGCTGTACACCGAGGACTTCGCCATCGTCAGCCCGCCCGATCACCCCATCGCCGGGCGTACGGACGTCCAGGTGGCGGAGCTGCGGGACTTGGATTTGCTGCTGCTTGACGATGGCCACTGTCTCCGCGACCAAATCGTCGATCTCTGCCGGCACGCCCACGTCAACCCGGCGGAAGCAACCAATTCCGTCACGCGTGCCTCATCGCTTACCACCATTATGCAGCTGGTCATGGGCGGGCTCGGCTGCACCCTTATCCCCAAGTCCGCATTGGCCACCGAATGCCACGGCAAGAACCTCGGCATCGCCTACTTCGATCCCGATGTCACCGCTGAGCGCGAAATCGGCCTCGTCTTCCGCTCCTCTGCCGCACGCAGTGAAGAGTTCCGCGAATTCGGCACCCTGATTACCGCCGCTTATGAAAATGCCCTCGCACGCTCGCTGGAGGGATAAAACCGCCACACACGATTAAGGCCACCGAAGCAATGCCTCGGTGGCCTTAAATAATGCTAAAGCGCTTACGCAGTTTGGCCGGTCGCGCGGCCTGCACACTGGCGGAACAAGTAAGCCGTAGCCAGTAAGGTAACCGGTACGGCCACAATCAAGCCAACCAGCAACAGGATGCCGCCGGCAATCGTAATCAGCGCGTTGAGCACCGTCAGCAGCAGGAGCTGGCCGTAGTTTCCTTTACCGGCCTTAAAACCGTTCTTAATGGCTTGGCCAACCCCGTCACCGTCGGCTGCAAACCATTGCATCAGCATATAAAGCGGCTGGATGAATAGGCCGATGAGAGCCACTACAGCCATGACTCCGAAAAAGCTCGCCATGGCTTCCAACGCCTCGTCCTCGGTGGCGTCGGCGCCCGCGTCTGGGCCGAGGAAGATCGAGCCACCAACGAAGATGAACATTACTACCGAGGAAATAATACCGATGATGATCATGATCACCAGTGGCTGCCACCACCGCACGTCCTTGCCCACATAGCTCCACCCAGTACGCGGGTCATCGATCTGGAAAAGCGCCAGTCGCATCGCCAACAAGCTGACGACGACCATGATCACGTAGGACACGATTTGCACAATGGATCCCGCACCGGAGGCATCCGCGCCCTCTGCGGGAGCAACGGCCAGGCTCACTCCGGAGACTGCTATGACAATGACGCCAACGAGCAAGGCACCGAGTATCCACAGTTTCCAGTTCTTAAACACCGTGCGAAAGGCCCACGAAATCGAATCAATGGCCGAGGGCTTTCCGGTAAATCCGCCGGAATTTACGGTATTGTCCTGTGCTTGGTAGCCCGCATATCCTTGATTGCCGGAGCTTTCGTAGCTGCCGCTCTCGTGGCTGCCGCCATAGGACGGCAGGCTTCCGTAGCTCGGCTGATCCTCCGGGTGATCAGTCGGTTCATAGCGGGGAAAATCGTCATTTCCACCGGAGTTTTTGTCGTTCATCAGCGGTGCCTTCCTTCTATATTCGGGTTGGGTGCAACGAGAAAAATATCTTTTAGACAAGTATTTTCACAATAGCAACTTTTTCCACTCCACGAAACCGGGGTAAGCTCATAGATTAGCCATGACACAGCATGAAACCACGACATCGCAGGCCCCTAGCCGCGATGAACTTTTTGCCGCATTAGACAACGTCACCATCGCCGAGGCCCGCAGCTTCCGCCGCCGCCTATCGAAGGCACGCGCCCCCAAGGCCCTGCGCGAAGTCGGCCAGGATATCCAGGCCGCCGCAGATCGCCTCGCGCTTGTCGATGCCGCCGTTCCCCCACTCACCTACCCCGATTCCCTGCCGGTCAGCGGCCGCAAGGACGATATTGCCGCCGCGATTGAAGAAAACCAGGTAGTCATCATTGCCGGTGAAACCGGTTCTGGTAAGACCACGCAGATCCCCAAGATCTGCCTCGACATCGGCCGAGGCCGCCGCGGACTCATCGGCCACACCCAGCCGCGCCGCATCGCCGCGCGGACCGTCGCCGAGCGCATCGCCTCCGAGCTCGACCAAGACATTGGGGAGTCGGTGGGCTACGCCATCCGCTTCGATGACCAGGTCTCTGATACCACCGCCGTAAAACTCATGACGGACGGCATCCTGCTAGCGGAAATGCAGCGCGATCGCTTCCTTAATAAGTACGACACCATCATTATCGATGAGGCACACGAGCGCTCTTTGAATATCGACTTCCTCTTGGGGTATCTCAAGCGGTTGCTTCCCAAGCGGCCCGATCTCAAAGTGATCATCACCTCCGCGACGATCGATCCGGAAAGTTTTGCCGAGCACTTCGCCCAGCCCGATGGCACGCCTGCGCCCATCATCGAGGTATCCGGGCGCACCTATCCGGTAGAAATTCGCTACCGCCCCCTCGAATTCGAGGCCGGTGGAAAGCTGGTGGATCAAGATCCGCTCGATGGCTTAACTGAGGCCATCGAGGAGCTCATGGCAGAAGGCGACGGCGATATCCTCTGCTTTTTCCCAGGCGAGCGCGATATCCGCGATGCTATGGAAGCAATCGAGGCCAAGAAGTGGAAAAACGTGAAGGTCGCTCCCCTCTTCGGGCGCCTGTCCAACCAGGAACAGCACCGCGTATTTAGCAATCACCGCGGAAGGCGCATCGTTTTGGCCACCAATATCGCCGAAACCTCGCTGACCGTGCCCGGAATCCGCTACGTCGTGGATACCGGCACCGCGCGCATCTCGCGCTATTCCACGCGGACCAAGGTGCAGCGCCTACCTATCGAGCCCATTTCGCAGGCCTCTGCCAATCAGCGCTCGGGTAGGTGCGGCCGCGTCGCCGATGGCATCGCTATCCGCCTCTACAGCGAGCAAGACTTTCAAAGCCGACCAGAGTTTACTGATCCGGAAATCCTGCGCACCAACCTGGCCAGCGTCATTTTGCAGATGGTCTCGCTCAAGCTCGGCGATATCGAGAAATTCCCCTTCCTCCAGCCACCCGAGTTCAAGGCCATTCGCGATGGCCTCAACCTCCTCCACGAGCTCGGTGCCCTCCAAGACAAGCACGAGAAACCGGCGCTGACCGAAACCGGCCGCAATTTGGCCCGCATCCCACTCGATCCCCGCATGGCACGCATGCTTATCGAGGCCCATACCAACGGCTGCCTCCACGATGTCATCGTCATCGTTGCCGCCATGACCATCCAAGACGTGCGCGAACGCCCGCTGGAGTACCAAGCGCAAGCTGATCAAGCGCACGCGCGCTTTAAGGACAAGACCTCTGACTTTTTGTCCATGCTGAAGTTGTGGGATTACATCAAACAGACCCGCAATGAGCAATCAGGCAATAAATTCCGCAAGCGCATGAAGCAGGAGTTTCTCCACTACATGCGCATCCGCGAGTGGTTCGACCTGGTCCGCCAGCTCAAAGACGTCTCCAAGCAGCTGGGGTGGGATTACCAAGAAGGCACCGAACGCCGCTCCGACGATATTCACATCGCGCTGCTATCTGGCCTGCTTTCCAATATTGGCGCCCGCGACGGCAATTCCAAGGAGTTCCACGGCGCGCGCAATACCCGTTTCCTCGTCTTTCCAGGTTCCGCCTTGGCCAAAAAGCCACCCGAGTTCCTCATGGCGGCGGAGCTCGTCGAAACCTCTCGGCTTTGGGCACGCGACGTTGCCGCTATCGATCCGGCCTGGGTGGAAAAACTCGGTGCGGACCTGCTCAAACACAACTATTCCGATCCCACGTGGTCCCGCAAGCGCGCGGCCGCCATCGCACACCAGAAGTCCACGCTCTACGGCGTGCCCATCGTCGCGGATCGCACCGTGCCCTATCACCGCGTGGATCCCGTCGCGGCGCGCGATATGTTCATCCGCAATGCGCTTATCGCCGGCGAGTGGAACGCGCACCACGACTTCCTCAAGGCAAACGCGCAGGCCCTTGATGAAGCGGCCGAATACGAGGAAAAGGCCCGCCGCCGCGGCCTTATCGTGGATGAGGATACCCTCTTCGATTTCTATGACCAGCGCATTCCCGCCAAGGTCACCACGGGCCGCCATTTCGATTCCTGGTGGAAGAAAAAGCGCCGCCAGGAACCCGATCTGCTGAATTTCGACCCAGCCACGCTTGTCGATGACTCCCACGACGTAACCGAAGTCTCCTTCCCAGATCACTGGCGCAAAGGCTCCATCGATTACGAGCTGACTTATAAATTCGAACCCGGCGACCCGCTCGATGGCGTCACCGTCATGGTCCCCGTTCCCATGCTTGCCGGCCTCGATACCGAAGGCTTCGATTGGCTCGTTCCCGGCCTGCGATTCGAGCTCGTCAACGAGCTTATTCGTTCCCTTCCCAAGGCCCTGCGGCGCACCGTCGTGCCCGCCCCGGAATTTGCCGAGCGCGCCATGGACCGGCTCATTCCCTTCGAAGGCCCCCTTACCCAGCAGCTTGCCGATGTCCTGCGCGAGCTCGGCGGGCACGGCATCAACGCCTCCGACTTCCAACCGGACAAGTTGCCGGATCATTTGCGGATGAACTACGCGGCCATCGACAAGCGTGGCACCATCATCGACTCCGATAGGGACCTTGCCGCCCTGCGCGAGCGCCAGGCCGGGCACATCAAATCGTCCGTCTCTCAAGTTAGCCGCACCGCCGAATCCACCGCAGTCAGCGAGTGGACCGACGATACCCTGGGCACCGTTGACGAGACCGTCACCACCACCGTTGACGGCCACGAAGTCACCGCCTACCCAGCGCTGGTGGCCACCAAAGACGGCGTGGAGCTTAAGGTTCACCCCACCAAGGCGGCTGCCGATGCCGCCATGGTCACCACCACCCTCACGCTCTTGATGCGCGAAATTTCCGTCTCGACCGCGCAAATGGTCAAGGGGCTGCCCTTGCAACAGCGCGTCGCCGTGGACTCTTATCCGCATGGCGGCGCCGACGGCCTGGTCAATGACGCCCGCGTCGCGGCGATCCGCGACCTCATGCTCGAAGCTGGCGGCCCCGTGCGCTCGCCAGAGGCGTTTACCGAGCTCAAGGATTCCGTGAAACCGCAGGTCCCCGGCCGCGTGCGACAATCAATCGTCTCGATCGCGCCTGGCTTGGCTGAGTACTCCAACCTCCGCGCCGAGCTTTCCCAGTGGGATGGTCCCGCCATCGACGATATGGAAAAGCAACTTAATTTCCTTCTTCCGCCAAATGCCATCACCGTGCACGGAGCCGCGCACCTGCGCCACCTTCCCCGCTACATCCAGGCAATGCGCATCCGCCTAGAGGACATGTCGCTCGATCCGGATCGCGATGCGGACCGCCAAGCGGAGGTCGATAATGCCAAGGCCTACCTAGCGAACCGCCTCCGAAACCTCCCCGCGGGCCGCGAAAAGACCCGCGAGGTCAAGGACATCCACTGGATGATTGAGGAATTGCGGGTCTCGCTCTTTGCCCAACGCCTCGGCACGGCCCACGCAGTATCCCTGCGGAGGATTCAAAAAGCGGTGGATAAGCTGCGCTAGTCTCCCCAACGTCTCGGTCCCGCCGCCGGCCGACGACCCCGGCTCCCCGCCACGGACGCCCAGCCTGCTGGCTGGCCGTCCGGTCTGCTGGCTGGCCGCCCGTCCGGCCGTCCCTAAGCTAGAAATCCGCTTACTCGGCCGCCGGCGGCGCGAACCTTGGTCAGCCCCTTAGAGAAACCATGCACACAAAAGGCCAGTTAAGACCGCTTCGAGCCTGCGCAGGAACGGTTGTATAACTGCTGAGAAATCGTCCTACACTGCGCAGCTTAAAGGTCTCCGCGATCGCGCCGCCGCATCAAACGAATCTCCGATTCAAAGTCATCCGCGCTCTCGAATGATTTATACACCGAGGCAAAGCGCAGATATGCAACCTCGTCTAGGTCACGCAGCGGCTCAAGGATCGCTAGCCCGATTTCGTTGGCATTCACCTGCGAGGACCCGTGCCCCCGCACTGTTTCCTCAACCTCTTGGGCCAACTTTTTTAAGGCATCATCGCTAACGTCGCGACCCTGGCACGCGCGTCTAACGCCCCGAATGAGTTTATCCCGACTAAATGGCTCAGCGAGGCCATTTCTCTTTACAACCAGCAGTACGGCCTTTTCCACAGTGGTGAAGCGCCCCTTGCAGGAAGCACACTCCCGCCGGCGCCGTATCGATGCGCCAGCATCAACCACGCGCGAGTCAATAACGCGGGATTGTTCGTTATGGCAAAACGGGCAGTACACACTAGTCCTTTCGCTAATTTAGCTTCTTGGTTTAGTTTACCTCCCAAGGCCAAGCCAAAACCTGGCACCATTGCGTCAGACTCCTCCTTCTCGCGTGCCTGTCTCCGTGAAGCAAGCGGGCCTATATCCGGCCGGGAAGACGAGTTGCTGTCTAACAAGGCCCGTAGCATATAACCCTGAAGTGCCTGCTTTAGTGGCCTGCTTTAGTGCACGCAGCACTACTGGCCGATCGCTGCTTCTACTTGTTGTACCGAAGCACCAGGTTCGGTCGGCGTTTCAGCGCTCGTACCCATCAGCCCGCCGGCAACCGTGCCGAAAAATACGGCAGCGCCAAATACTGCACCAAGGAGGTAATTCTTTCGCGAACTATGCGCATCGTCTTCTTTCATCGGCCTGTTCGCGAAATCAGGTAAGGAACTTTCATCAGGCCACGTATTCGAATAATCTTCAAAGTTCGTTCGATACACGGAATTTAAGGTCCTGATTTTCCCTTTTTCGAAAGGAGAATGCTGCGCGCCCCAGCGTTGATCATCAATATCCCAAATAGCGGCTGAAGGGACGATCTGTGGACGTACCGCGCGCTGTTTACCCATTTTATTGCGAGAGTTAAGTAGTTGAGACATTGCTTTCCTTTCGACGACCGCCGTAAGTCTAAAGCGGCCCCTTGACACAAGAAGAGCCCAATGTCGCTCCTGTGTTCGAGATTATTTCTATGTTCGATTTATAGCACCCCTTCGAAAACATGTCTAGTTTTTCGCGTAAATCTCGAACGCTTGTACTTTTCGTGCTACAAATGAGTTATGGCACGCAGGTGTCACCCTGCCCCTTTTCAAGCTACGAACGCAGAACCTCAGACCCCCTAGCTAGGAGCCGCACATGGGCCGCAAGAAAGCAAGCACCGCAAAGAACGATTACGCCTCCCTTTCGGAAAGGCAACGCCGCATCCTTAATGTCATCAGCGATGCGGTGATGCTCCGCGGTTACCCGCCCAGCATCCGCGAAATTGGTGACGCCGCCGGCCTGCAATCCACCTCGTCCGTGGCCTATCAGCTCAAGCAGCTTGAGGAAAAGGGCTTCCTGCGCCGCGATCCCAATAAGCCCCGCGCGGTCGACGTACGCCACCTCAACACTGACGACGCCGAAAAGAAGCCGGGCCGCAAGTCTAAGGACGTCCCCGATACCTCCGCCCACGGCCCTGAAGAGTCTGCCGCAGTAGCTTATATTCCCGTCGTTGGCCGCATCGCCGCCGGTGCACCAATCACCGCAGAGGAAAATATCGACACGTATTTCCCCATGCCGGACGAGGTCGTCGGCGGAGGCGAGCTCTATATGCTGCAGGTCGTGGGCGATTCCATGCAAGATGCCGGCATCCTCAACGGCGACTGGGTCATCATCCGGTCGCAATCGGTGGCTGAGGAAGGCGAGTTTGTCGCCGCACTTCTCGATGGCTCCGAGGCCACCGTCAAGGAATTCCACCGCGATTCCTCTGGCGTATGGCTCCTTCCGCACAACGATGCCTATCCGCCCATCAACGGCGATGATGCGGAAATTATGGGCAAGGTAGTATCCGTCTTCCGCAAACTCTAGGCCTCGGCAAGCTATTTTTACCAAGCGCACGCGAGTTTTCTCCTGCGGTTGTTGTCGCCACCGGCACTCTGCGCCCGCTTTCTTGAAACCCGCTCTTTGCACTTCGTGCGCTGCGCTGTTCCCCCTGCTTGGGAGCAGGGCTGTACGAGTTTTAACGCATTCCACGCCTTTCTGCCTCGCAATCGCGCCCCAAAAAGCCAACTTAAATTCGCGGGGTCTATTGAGAAAGCACCCCCGAAATAACGGATCCGTAAGTTAAGCGCTACTAGGGTTGGCTTCCAACTAGGACAAATAAAGGCGACTGACCTGCGGCTTTTATCCCAAACCAGACAACAGCGCACACCTTAATTTTTGTTTTCGTCCGATTACCGCCGAATTTTGACACAATGGAGGAAGAAATCCCACATCATATAGCTTTCACCGCGCACCTGCATACGCAAATGGAGTAACCGCCCGGCCGAAGGCGAGGAGCAAGGAGGGTCTGTGTACGCAGAGGAGCGACGCCGCCAGATCGCGTCCCAAACTGCTGTCGAGGGTCGCGTTAACGTCACCGATTTATCGGAGCGTTTCGATGTGACTGCCGAAACCATCCGCCGCGACCTAGCTGTGCTGGATAGAGAGGGCGTTGTCCACCGCGTGCACGGCGGCGCCGTTGCTTCGCAAGCCTTCCAAACCGCGGAGCTCACGCTCGATACCCGTCAGCGATCCGCATCGGGGGCCAAGGCCGCCATCGCGCATGCCGCGCTCGATTTCCTTCCCCCTGGCGGCGGCAGCATTTTTTTGGACGCCGGCACCACCATCAATACCTTTGCCGAGCTCATCAGCCAGCAATACCCGCAAGCGCAGTTCAATATCGTCTCCAATAGCCTGCCCATTGCGCTGTCCCTCGCCAATAGCGGCGTCCCCGATGTTCAGCTCCTCGGCGGAACCGTACGCGCAATCACTCAGGCCGTCGTCGGCGATACCGCCTTGCGCACCATGGCGCTCATGCGTGCCGATGTCGCCTTTATCGGCACCAATGCCCTGACCCTCGATCACGGCTTGTCGACGGCCGATTCCCAAGAAGCAGCCATCAAATCCGCCTTCGTCACGAATGCCCACAAGGTCGTGGTCATGTGCGATTCCAGCAAATTGGGCAACGACTACCTGGTGAGCTTCGCTTCCATTGCCGATATCGATGTCGTCATCACTGATTCCGGCGCGCCGGAATCCTTCGTCGATGCTCTCCGCGAGCGCGAGATCGACGTCGTCCTAGCCAGCGAATAGCTCCAGGCCGCACACGACTTCGCCCTCCCTGCCTCGGCGCCGAGGTGGGGAGGGCGAAGCTTTATGCCGCTAGTTGAATTTTTCTATCTGCTCCATCGCCGCGGCACGGGCGGCGGAGGGGCCTTCGGAATTGAGGGCGGCATCGGCAAGCTGCTGGCACTGGTCGAAGGTCAACTCGGCTAATTGGGCACCGACGCCGGCGACTGCGGTGGACGCAGCCGACAAGGAGTTGACGCCAAGGCCGGTCAATACGCAGGCCAGTAGCGGATCGGCCGCGGCCTCACCGCAGACGCCAACTGGGACGTTGTATTCGTGTCCAGCGATGCAGGTGTGCTGGATCAGACGAAGCACGGCCGGCTGCCACGGATCGGTGAGGTAAGCAAGCTGTGGCGACAAGCGGTCAGCGGCCATCGTGTACTGGGTGAGATCGTTGGTGCCGATGGATACGAAGTCCAAGTGCGGCATGATCTTATCCGCCATCAGCGCAGCCGCGGGAACTTCAATCATTGCGCCCGCGGTCAGGCCGCGCTCCCGGCACAGCTCCGCAAACCACTGGGCCTCCTTCGAGGTCGCCACCATCGGTGCCATGACCCAGGTCTCGGCAGCTTCGCCGCGGGACTCCGCAGCCTGTGCGATGGCATCCAACTGGCGAGTCAAGAGGGACTCATTATCGCGGGCAATGCGCAGGCCGCGCACGCCCAATGCCGGGTTCTCCTCAGAGGACAGCGTGGCATAAGAAATCGGTTTATCGGAACCAGCATCTAAGGTGCGCACCACGACCTTGGAATCGGGGTAGGCGTTGAAGACCTTTCTGTAAATCTTTGCTTGCTCGTCAACGGAAGGCTCCTCGCTAGCGGATAGGAACGACAGCTCCGTGCGGTAGAGGCCAATCCCCTCTGCCTGCGAGTCGGAGGCGATGCGGGCGGCGTTGCCATCGGCCACGTTGGCCAAAAGCTGCACGCGGTGGCCGTCCTTGGTTTGCGCTGGTCCAGTCCATTCGGCAACGCGGGCGGCGCGCTCGCGATATTCTTCGACCGCCTTGGTGGATTCTGCCTCGTCCGCGCCCAGCGTCACGGTTCCAAGCGCACCGTCGACGAAGACGAGCGTGCCGCTTTCAATCTCGCGCAGCTTGTTTCCCACGGCAACGATGCACGGAATATCGAGCTGGCGAGCGATGATCGCGGTGTGGCTGGTGGGCCCGCCCAGCTCGGTGACGAGTGCGCGGATATGCGCGGTATCCAGGGTGGCGGTATCGGCAGGCGCGAGGTCATCGGCAAAAAGTACCGCTTGGCCTTCCACCATGGGCAAACCGGGCTCCTGCTCGCCGCGCAGCTGGGCGATGACGCGGTCGCGCACGTCCTTCAGATCGGTGGTGCGCTCAGCCATAACGCCGCCGGCCGCCTCAAACATGGTGACGAACTTGTCCGTGGCTCCCACCGTGGCGAACTCGGCATTCTTGCCGGAGCGGATGTTCTTGCGCACGGCCTTGTGCCAGCCGCGGTCCTTGACCATGCCGGCGGTTGCGGTCAGCACTTCCGAGGCTTGGCCCTCCGCGGCTGCGGCGCGGTTTTCCAAGCGGCTGGCAACGATATCGACTGCCTCGAGGAAGCGATCGTATTCGGCTTCGCTGCTGGCCTCTTGGTCAATACTTCCTTCAGTAGGCAGGTCCGGGCGGGGGCGGACCCATACGGCTTCTGCATAGGCGACTCCAGCGACAACGCCGGTTCCTTTAACAGTGGACTGAAGCGTATTTTCCATGGCGATACTTCCTTCGAAGATAGCGGCTTATTTATTTCCAGATCATCACAAATCCAACAGAAATGCAATGTATACCACACGGTTTCTATTGACTTTCCAACACAATCGGGCAAGAATAAACATTAATGGCGGGCTTAAGCGCGTGTTCCAACCGGACCGATTGCGTGTGGCCCCCAATATACGCACTCTGCGAAAGGGATAAGTTCTCGATGATCCTCACGCTCACCCCAAACCCAAGCATCGACGCCACCCTGGCGCTCAATCAGCCTTTGACCTCAGGCGATGTTCACCGCGCCGCCAGTGTTACCCAGGTTGCGGGCGGTAAAGGCGTCAACGTCGCCCACGCGGTTCACCTCGCCGGGAAAGAAACCCTAGCCCTCTTCCCCGCCCGCGCGGCCGATCCGTTCATCAACCTCATCCACGACGTCGACCTCCCCTACGCCCACGTGGACATGGATGGCGGTGTGCGCGTCAATACCACCATCACCGAGCCAGATGGCACGACCACCAAGGTCAATGGCCCTGGCCCGCTGCTTTCCGATGCCACCCAAAACCACCTCATCGCCACCCTTACCCGCCACGCCCAATCCGCCGATTGGGTAGCCCTTGCCGGATCGCTTCCCAAGGGTGTTGACGCCGGGTGGTATACCGACCTCATCAAGGAAATCCGCACTGCCGCCCCGCAGGCGCGCATCGCCGTCGATACCTCCGATGCCCCGATGAAGGCCATCGCCGAGCAGCTCGATTCCGCAGCCCCGGATCTCATCAAACCCAACGGCTTCGAACTGGGGCAGCTCACCGGTCAGGATGGCCTCGCCCTCGAGCGCGCCGCTGCGGCCGGAGACTATAGCCCGGTCGTGGAGGCTGCTAGAGATGTCGTGAAGCGCAGCATCAAGGAAGTGCTTGTCACCCTCGGCGGCGCCGGCGCCGTGCTGGTAAACGCAGACGGCGCATGGGCTGCCACCCCGCCTCCTGCCACGGTGAAATCCACGGTCGGCGCGGGTGATGCCGCGTTGGCCGGATACCTATTAGGGCGCACGCAGGGGAAAGGACCGGCAGATTCCCTTGCGCTCTCGGTGGCTTATGGCACCGCTGCGGCCGCAAAACCGGGCACCCAATTCCCCCACCCCGAAGAACTCGATACCGCCCACACCTCCATCTCCGCTCTATAGCTAAAGGAGCCTTCCATCATGGCATCCGATCTCATCACTACCGAACTGGTAGCGCTCGACGCCGACTTCGGCGATAGCGTCGATTCCGTAATCACCAACCTCGCCACCTTGGTGCACGATACCGGGCGCGCAACCGAGGTCGAAGGCCTCGCCCAGCCCGCCATCGACCGCGAAGCCAAGGCCGGCACCGGTGTGCCAGGCGGCGTGGCCATCCCCCACTGCCGTTCCGAGGCCGTCACCGAGCCGACGTTGGCTTTCGCTCGCCTGTCCCGCGGCGTGGATTTTTCCGGCCCCGACGGCGATGCCCAGTTAGTCTTTCTCATTGCCGCACCTGCTGGCGGCGGCAAGGCCCACCTGCAGATTCTTTCCAAGCTCGCCCGCGCTCTCGTGCGCAAGGACTTCCTAGAGGCCCTGCGCACCGCGACGACGAAGGAAGAAATCGTCAAGGAAATCCTCGCCGTCGTCAACGCGGAAAAAGCGAAGAAGAAAAAGCAGGACAACGCGGAGGCTGCTGCAGGTGGGGCAGCGGAAGCGGCATCGGAAAGCGCGGGAGACTCGGCACAAGCTACCCGCATCGTTGCCATCACGGCCTGCCCGACCGGCATCGCGCACACCTACATGGCTGCCGATGCCCTCACCCAGACCGCCGGCGAGCGCGACGACGTCGATCTCACCGTCGAAACCCAGGGCTCGTCCAATAATGAATCGGTCTCGCAGTCCACCATCGATGCTGCCGATGCCGTCATCTTTGCCACGGACGTCGGCGTGCGCGACCGCGAGCGCTTCGCGGGCAAACCCGTCATCGAATCCGGCGTCAAGCGCGCCATCAACGAGCCCGGCAAGATGCTCGATGAAGCCATTGCGGCGGCAAAGAACCCGAACGCCCGCAAGGTCTCTGGCACGGCCTCATCTTCCTCCGCCGAAGAAGAGGGCCAGTCGCTGGGTTGGGGCAAGCGCATCCAACAGGCGATTATGACCGGTGTGTCCTACATGGTGCCGTTCGTTGCCGCCGGCGGCCTGCTGCTCGCCCTCGGATTCCTCTTCGGTGGCGCCGATATGGCCAATGGCTGGCAGGCACTTTCCACCAATTACTCCCTGTCCAACCTGCCGGGCAATGACATCATCGTCGACGGCGAGACGATGTCGTTCGAGCATTCCGGCTACTCGCTTTATATAGGCGCAGTGCTCTTTGCCATCGGCCAGGCCGCAATGGGCTTTATTGTCGCCGCACTTTCTGGCTATATCGCCTACGCCCTGGCCGGGCGCCCGGGTATTGCGCCGGGCTTCGTCGGCGGTGCTATCGCTGTAACGCTCGACGCGGGCTTTATCGGGGGCTTGGTGACCGGTTTGTTGGCCGGCTTTATCGCCCTGTGGATTGGCAATTGGAAGGTCCCGCGCTGGCTCGGTTCCCTCATGCCGGTGGTCATCATTCCGCTTTTGACCTCCCTGGTCGTTGGCCTGGCGATGTACCTGTTGCTGGGCGCCCCACTGGCCGCGCTGATGGAGGGCCTGCAAAATTGGCTGTCTTCCATGTCTGGGTCTTCTGCCGTAGTGCTCGGCATCATCTTGGGCCTGATGATGTGCGTCGACCTGGGTGGCCCGGTCAACAAGGCCGCCTATCTCTTTGCCACCGCGGGCTTGTCCACTGGCGATGTAGCCTCCATGCAAATCATGGCCGCGGTCATGGCCGCCGGCATGGTTCCGCCCATCGCACTGTCCTTGGCAACCTTCATTCGCAAGTCACTGTTTACTCCTGCTGAGCAGGAAAACGGTAAGTCCGCCTGGCTGCTCGGCCTGTCCTTCGTCTCCGAAGGCGCCATTCCGTTCGCCGCGGCCGATCCGTTCCGCGTCATCCCTTCTATGATGGCCGGTGGTGCCGTGACGGGTGCTATCTCCATGGCGCTGTCGGTCGAGTCCCGTGCCCCGCACGGTGGTGTCTTCGTCGCCTTCGCTATCGATCCGTTCTGGGCTTACCTGGTCGCAATCCTTGCCGGCGTGGCGGTATCCACCGTCGCAGTCTTGGCCATGAAGCAATTCTGTCCAAATAAAACCGTCCAGCAAGCTGCTCAAAAGGCTGCTCCAGAGTCCAAGACCAGTTCCCAGAACGTGGCGGCATAAACCAAACACTCGTACACTGGATCACGATAAATTAACCACAGAAAGGATAAATTCCATGGCTTCCAAGACTGTAAAGGTCGGCTCCTCCGTAGGACTGCACGCACGTCCTGCCTCCATCATTGCTGACGCTGCCGGCGAATTCGACGAGGACATTTTCCTGAACCTTGTTGGTGAAGATGACGATAACGAAACCGACGCCGCTTCTTCCCTGATGATCATGGCCCTCGGTGCTGAGCAGGGCGACGAGGTCACCGTTACCTCTGACAACGAAGAAGCCGTTGAGAAGATCGCCGGCCTCATCGAGCAGGATCTTGATGCTTCCTAAACGCTGCTGCTCATAACTAGCGTTTAAGCACGATTCGTACGCTCCTCGCCTTGATGGCGGGGAGCTTTTGCGATCCGCAGGCAGTTCTTCGCTACCCCTGTGAGCAGATTTAACTCGTTAGTGCAGCACTCAATTGCGGCCATCGGTCGTCGGCCGGTCGTTTCCGTTAGGGCTTCCGGGAGGCGTGGCCCAGGGAGGAAGCCAACGAACCTTTCCTTGTATTCGGGCCAATCGCCCGCGCCGCGGTGGCGCCTTCGGGTCATCGTCGTTAACGCCGTTGTGGTACGGGCAGCAGGTAGCGAGATTAGCGGCATTGGTATTGCCACCGTGCTGCCAGCTTTCTAGGTGGTGGATCTGGCACTCATCCGCAGGATAGTTGCACTTTTCCCAGGGACATACGGGATTGACTGCGGCAGCCATCAACCGCTGCTTCGCGTTGGCGAACCGGGACGTGCGGTACAAATTGACCGGTCCCTCAACGGGATGCACAAGCGTGATGTATCCGTGATCGCTTAAAACCCGGCTCACGAGGTCGGCACCGCTGATTCGCGAGCCATTGGTGAGCTGCAGGGTTATTTCCTCGCCATCGCCGTCAACGATGCGATCGAGCTCGTCCAAGGTGATGACCACCTGCGTGCTCGCAGTGGTGCGCGCCCCAGACTTCCCTCCGAAGAAGATGGATTTAACGGACTCCAGTGGGCGCTCGTTATCAAGAGCAGAGTGCATATCGGCGACATCGGAGGATTCCCCGGTAATGGTCAACGACCACGGTCCGCGCGGCCGGCGGGTAATGCGCACTCCTTTCTTGGGAGTGCGGGGCGGTTGGAGCTCCCGCAACATGGCGCGCGCCCGTTTGCGCAAGGCCGTGGCGCTGCCGCGAAATTTACACAACTCGGAGCGCACGGCCCAGGCATCGCGCTGGGTGCGAGCGCGCAGTGCGAATTTCTCGATCAGGGTGAGCACGTCTAGTGGGTGCGTCGTCGAGCGGGCCGTGCGTTGCTTGGCGCTAAAGGCACTGCGGCCAAAATAGATATCGCAAAGCTGCACCACATCGCGCGCGGCGACGTCGCTGGCACCGCGCTCCACCAAGTCGCGCTCGCTTAAGCCCTGGGCGGCGGCGATGATGTCCATCCCCTGGCCCAGCGCGGATAAGTAACGGTCGAGTGCGTTCATGCCGCCTAGTACAGCGCAGAACCCGGCGCAGCCGCGACCGCACGCACGAAGGCCTGTGGATTAGGCTGCAAACCGTACCGCTACGGCCCTATTTCGCGGCGGGTTCAACAAAGTTATCCACAGAATTTAGTATTTAGCGTCGTGGCCTTCGCCCACGGTTTCGTACAGCTTCCGCATGATCGGATAGGCAACGATGATGCCGACCGAGCCCCAGGCGATGCCCTCCAAGCTCACCCCGCCCACGGTCAGCGTCAGGTTGCCGATGCCCGCGATCAAGGCCACCGCGGCCGCGGTCAGGTTCACCGGGTTATTGAAGTTGACCTCATTATCCATCCAGATGCGCACGCCCAGCATGCCGATAAGGCCATAGAGCACGAGGGTTGCCCCACCGAGCACGCCGGTAGGGATGGTGAAGATCAGCGCGCCGAACTTCGGGACGAAGGCCAGCAAGATGGCGGTGAGGGCGGCGACCCAATAAGCGGCGGTGGAATAAACGCGCGTGGCGGCCATGACGCCAATATTCTCGGCATAGGTGGTGGTACCGGAGCCGCCGAAGCCGCCGGCGAGGGAGGAAGCGAGGCCATCGGCAATCAGCGCATCGCCGGCAAGATCGTCTAAGTCGCGGTTGGTCATCTCGGAGACAGCCTTAACGCGCCCGACGTTTTCCGCAATCAGCACCACGAGCACCGGCAGGGCCACGGCGATGGCCGAAAGATGGAACTCAGGGGCATGGAATTCGGGCAGTCCTACCCACGGGGCGGCATCGATGGCGGCCTTGGCATCCTCGCCCAAGTTGCCGGTCAGGGCGGCGAAAATCCAGCCGACGACCACTCCGATGAGGATGGACAGGCGCGATACCATGCCGCGCCCGGCCACAGTGGCCAAGAGGATGACCAGCAGCGTAATGCCTGCTACCAACGGCTGGCTGGCGAAGTTTTCGGCCGCATTCGGCGCCAAGTTGAGCCCGATGAGCGCGACGATGGCGCCGGTAACCGCCGGTGGCATCACAGCATCGAGCACCCGCCTGCCAGCAGCCTTGACCACGAAACCGACCGCCACCAGCACCAAACCGGTCACCAGAATGGATCCGGCCTGCGCCGCAATCCCGTATTGCTGCGAGGCGGTCAGCGGAGCGATGAAAGCAAACGACGAGCCCAAGTAGGACGGCAGACGATTGCGCGTAATCAGCAAGAAGAGGATGGTGCCGATGCCAGAAAATAGCAGCGTGGTATTGACCGGAAATCCGGTCAGGGTGGGCACCAACAGCGTGGCACCAAACATCGCCACCACATGCTGCATGCCGATGCCAATGGTTCGGCCCCAACTTAGTCGTTCCTCGGGCGCGACCACGGCGCCTGGTGCAATCTTCTTACCGTCGCCGTGGACGGTCCAACCTAGTATGCTCACGAACCACCATTATGGGCCATGGAGCACGAATTTTAGGAATCTTCCTCCACGATGAATTCGGCGAGCTCGCGGGCGGTGGTGGCGGGCAGGCGGACATCGACAAGCGTGCCATTTTCGGTATATTCCTCGCTGCGCACGGTGCCCTCGGCGTGCACGCGGGAGACGACATCGCCGCGGGTGAAGGGAACCTGCAGCTTAACGTGGCTATCGCGGGAGTTGAGGAAGAGCTCCACGCGCGCGCTCAGCTCGTCGATGCCCTCCCCCGTGCGCGCCGAAACATAGACGACGTCCTCATGATCCAGGACGTGGCGCAGCTCCGCGAGCACGAGCGGATCGGCCTGGTCGATCTTGTTGATCACGATGATTTCCGGCGGGGCCTGCTCACCAGTCTCGCTGACGATATCGTAGATGACTTTATTGACCGCCTCGATTTGCTTGAGCGGGAACGGGTCCGATCCGTCGACGACGTGCAGCATGATATCGGCGGCGAGCACCTCTTCCAGGGTGGATTTGAAGGCCTCCACCAGCTGGGTGGGCAGGTGGCGGACGAAGCCGACGGTATCGGTGAAGACGACCTGGCGGCCATCGGCAAGCGAGGCGCGGCGCGTGGTGGGATCCAAGGTGGCAAAAAGCGCGTCTTCAACAAGCACGCCCGCGTTCGTCATGGCATTAATGAGCGAAGATTTGCCGGCGTTGGTGTAGCCTGCGATGGCGATCTGAGCGATCGTGGAGGACTGGCGCCGAGAGCGCTTGACCTCGCGGGCGGTTTTCATCCCGCGCAATTCCTTGCGCAGGCGCGCCATCTCGGTGCGGATGCGCCGGCGGTCGGTTTCGATCTTGGTTTCACCGGGACCGCGCAGGCCCACGCCGCCATTAGAACCGGCGCGGCCACCGGCCTGGCGCGAAAGGTTGCCACCCCAACCGCGGGTGTGGGTATAGAGGTATTCCAGCTGTGCTAGCGAGACCTGCGCCTTGCCTTCCTTGGACTTTGCGTGCTGGGCAAAGATGTCCAAGATGAGCATGGTGCGGTCGATGACCTTGGTATTTAGCGCCCGCTCGAGCGCCGTGAGCTGGCCGGGGTTTAGCTCACCATCGCAGACGACGGTATCGGCCCCAGTGGCCTCGACGATATCGTGGAGCTCTTTGACCTTGCCCGAGCCGATGAAGGTGCCCGGGTCGGGTTTATCGCGCTTTTGGTAGATCATTTCGACTACGTCGGCGCCGGCGGTCTCGGTTAGGGCCGCCAGCTCATCCATCGTGGCTTCGACCTCCGCTACGGTGCCTTCGGTCCACACCCCCACGAGGATAACGCGCTCGAGGCGCAGTTTTCGGTATTCCACCTCGTAGCCATCGGTGGTGTCCTCGGCGCGGATGGAGGTCTCGCGGGTAACGCGGCGGAAGGCGTTGCGCTCGGCCAAATCTAAATCGCCGCTGGTCGGCGTGGTTTCCTGCGTGGTATCCGCGTGGTCGCGGAAGGCCTGGGCGAGAAGTTCATCCTTGCTCGCGGAGCTATCAGAATTCTGCGGGGAAAATTTGTTCATATTGCTATCTATTTTGGCACGTTAGGCGGCAAAACGGGAATTGCGGTTTCCGGGCATACTGGACAAAGCGATACAATGGTGGCTATGGAAACGACGCAGCCTAGGCCAACGACTACTACCCAGAAAAAGAATACCGAGATGCAGGCGATCGGCCTAGATTTCGAACGCTGGCAGGACGCGGTCGAGGCAGCCATCGCCACGGACCGCCTTGCCGTTACCGGCGAGGTCCGCGGCGGCCAGCTCATCCAATACGGTGACCCCTCGGGCGCCCAGCTTAATATCTTGGCGGTAGAGCCCTACGCCACCTTTATCGGCTTCGACGCGGTCACGCAGGGTTTTGCCCACATGGAGATGTTCAATGACGTTCTAGCGATCATGGACATCATCGATCCGTTCGGCACGCCGCTGGCCCAGGTCACGGCGAACCTCGCGCAGGGGCCACTGTTGGCAGAAGAACCGCGGCAGGAATGGCAGCAGGTATCGCTGACCGCCATGGGCCTTGATATCTCCACCTACGAGTCCCCGGCTGCCTACGAGGCCGAAAACGGCGAATACCCCGCCCTCTTTGAATCCGAGGGCGCCCGCGTCATCGCCTCTGGCTCCGGCGCACAGGCCCCCACGCCGGCGGCTACCTTCGCCGCCCGAGTGATGGAAGCCGAGTGGCGCACCAATGAACTCACCGGCGAAAAGTTCGCGCACCTCGTCATGGACGGGCTTTTCCCCTTCGATCTCTGCCTGCCGGCGGACCGTGGCGAATTGCCGGCCAAGGATTCCGTGATCTCCGGTACGGCCCTGCTCACCGCCGCTATTGACATGCCGTCCGGCGGCTGCGGCGATGGCGGATGCGGTTGTGGATCCGGCGGTTGCGGCTGCGGCGGACACTAGATTTTTAGGCCATGCCTTTCCTTAGCGATCCGCAAAACCGGAGGATACTTGTCTTTATCCTCCTGGTCCTTTGCGCGATCGCGATTGTTGCCACGCTAAAACTGCCCGGCCTCATCATCGCCGCCATGCTGGTGGGCGCGGGGTGGTTTATGCTGCGCACGCGCCCCGATACCGCGGAACGGAGGGCCCTGCGCAGCTCCATCTCGCTTTCGGCGGACGATATCCAGGACGTCATCGCCGAATTCGAGGAATTCGAAACGTCCACGGAGGCGGAGCCACTGGCGGATCGCACGCTGTACCGGCCGGCGCTGCTCGACCTCGACTGCTCCCACCCCGCCATAGATGCGTTCCACTACGAATTAGCCGGGGCGCGCCGCTTCCTCCGCCGCCTCAATATCAGAATCCACGCCCACGGCATGCGCACGCAGGAGTTAGAATCACTCCTCCGCGTCACCGATGAGCGCGCCCGCGAGCTGAAAGAATCGTGGCTGGCGGCCCGCCGCGCGGCCTTCCGGCTCGGCCCGGATTACCGCACGCGCCAGATCGACGACGGAAACTAACGCCTCTACAGGCTCGTTTCGCCCGTAGCAACGATGGCGGAGGGGCCCGTCAAGCGCGTACCGCCGTCATAGGCCTCAACGGTGACCTCGCCGCCAGGAACGTGGACGTGGACGGTGCCGAGGGCTTGGGCGGCATCGGCAAGCGCGGCGGTAGCTGCCGCGACCGTGCCCGTGCCACAAGACTGCGTCTCCCCAACCCCGCGCTCGAAGACGCGCATATGCACCTGCCCCTCCCGCAGCGGGGTCACCAGCTCAAAGTTGACCCCACCCGGGAAGAAGGATTCATCATAGACCGGCGCCGTGAGTTCCTTGGCGGCCAAAGCTGCTGGCTCCAAGCCCGGAATGACGGCCGCGAGGTGCGGGTTGCCCATATCCACCCTGAGTCCGGCGTAGGACTCACCGCCCACGGACGCGGTAGACACCCCGGTCACGCGCGCGGGCCCCATCTCCACGGTGACGCTAGCGGCAGTGGCATCGCAGGAATGCACCGTTACTTGCTTGGCGCCCGCCCGGGTGCCGATGGTGAATGCGTCCTCGCTAACCAAGTCGTGCGAGCGCAGCCAGTGGGCAAAGACGCGGGTGCCATTGCCGCACATTTCCGCCACGGACCCATCGGCGTTGCGGTAATCCATAAACCAGTCGGCGGAATCCACCCCGTCCGGAAGTGCCGCCAACTCGCCCGCGTCCACGAGGGCGCCGGCGCGCACAACGCGCAACAGGCCATCGCCGCCGATGCCCGCCCGGCGGTCACACAGCGCCGCCACGCGATCCGGTGCGAGCGGCATTTTGGCGTCGAAGTCTTCTACGATGACGAAGTCATTTTCAGTTCCATGGCCTTTGGCAAATTTCATGCCTTCTACCCTAGCGCCGAAGCGCGTGCAAAGCCTCGGCGGTAGTATCGCCCGCGGCATCGAGCCAGGTAATGCGCTTATCGCGGTTGAACCAGGAACGCTGGCGGCGCACGTACCGGCGGGTGCCAGTAATCGTGCGTTCTACCGCATCCTCCCACGTCAGTTCGCCGCGCTGGGCTTGTAGCACCTGCGCATAGCCAATCGCGCGGCCCGCGGTGGAATCGGCCACAAGCCCCTTATCCTGCAGGCGCTCTACTTCTTCGACGAGGCCTTGCTCAAACATGAGGCGCGTGCGCTTTTCGATGCGCGGGTTCAACCACTCGCTGTCTGTGCGCAGCCCCAGCAGCTTGGTTCCCCACCGAGGCGGGCCATTCTTCGGCGGCTGGCTGGCCTTAAAGGGCTTGCCGGTCAGCTCGATGACCTCGAGCGCCCGGACGGTGCGCCGGGGGTCTTTGTCCTCAATGATGGCGGCCGCGGCCGGATCGACGCGCGCCAGCTCGGCGTGGAGTGCGTCGGTTCCGATATCGGCGCGGCGGGCCTCGTATTTGGCACGGACCTGCGGATCGGTGGGCGGGAATTGCCAATCATCCACCAATGCCTGAGCATAGAGCATGGATCCGCCGACGAGGATGGGCGTCTTACCGCGGGACATGATGTCCTCGATATCGCGCAAGGCCGCCTGCTGATAGCGCGCCACGGAGGCGGTTTCCGTCACGTCCCAGACATCGAGCTGGTGGTGCGGAATGCCTTCGCGCTCTGCGGGGGAAAGCTTTGCGGTGCCGATATCCATGCCGCGGTATAGCTGCATGGAATCGACATTGACCACTTCCCCACCCAGTTCATGGGCTAGGGCCAGCCCGAGCGCAGATTTGCCGGAGGCGGTGGGGCCAACTACTGCGATGGGGCGCATATTACCTCCCAACCAGCCACGTAGCGGCCTACTCCGAGGGTGGCATCCGTCGCCCGCACCTGCGCGCGCTTGGGCGTGCAGCCAGCAAGCTCCAACCAGAGCTCCGGCTCTTCCACGCCACGTTGCTGAAGCCACTCGGCATTGCTGCTTGCCGATGCCCCCATCAGCACCTCCTCGCACCACCGGTGCGCCTCCTGCGCGCCGGGGATAAGGGCCAGCGGTGCCCTCTCGGTAAGACCTGCGCTGCCGTCTGCGACCACGACGCTCAGGACCTTAGGGTCTGGCGCGCCCAGGCGATCGCGGCTATCGCGGACCGTTATCTGTGGGACCGTGGATAAGACGTAGTGGGCCATGATCTCTGGCAGGTAGCTTCCGGCGCCCACGTGCACTTGGTCGGCCCCCCAGGCGCGCAGGCTTCCGGTGTGGCTAGTATGCCACCGTGGGGAGCGGGATCCGATAATTTCTGCCTCGTTAATGCCGGCGGCAGCGGCTTCAACCGCCAAGGTGCGCGCCGCCGCGAGCAGTGCCCGCGAGGCGGCGTCGTTGGGAGCTAGCTCGACTGCCAGCGCCGGCGAGGCGGGCATAACCATGAGATTGAACATTATTCCTCCATACTATCTACCCAAGAGGAGGTAATTAAATAGATTCTAGGCACACAGCGATTTTTCGCGGTAATGTAACCAGTGATTTCATCCGGCAGCCGTGACGCGCGGCGATATATGTCTAGGAGGGCTTTCCATGTCTCCCACCCCTACTCCAGGTTCCATGCCCAAGAAGGGCCCCCGCCCTACAGCCAAGCCCGTGCCCGTTCAATCTCCGAGCAAGAACGATCCAACCAAGTGGGGGCGCGTCGATGCCGATGGGTCCGTCTTCGTTTCCGCCCCCGAGGGCGAGCGCAAGATTGGGGAATGGCAGGCAGGCTCTGCGCAAGAGGGCCTCGAGCACTTCGGCGCCCGCTATGACGATCTAGCCACCGAGATCGAGCTTTTGGAGGCTCGCCTGCGCGCCAACCCCAGCGAAGCCGCAGGAATCAAGCAGACGGCCGCGGAATTGCGCGAGACCCTGCCTACCACCGCGGTCATTGGCGATATCGCCGCATTGGATCGCCGCCTGGGCGCGGTTATCGATCACTCCGTTGTGGCCGGGGAGCAGGCGCAGGCGGATAAGGAAAAGCGCCGACTGGATGCCATTGCGGCGAAGGAAAAGCTCGCCGCCGAGGCGGAAGAGATTGCCGAAAATTCCACCGAATGGAAGGCCGCCGGTGACCGCATCCGCGCGATTTTGGAAGAGTGGAAGCAGATTAAGGGCATCGATAAGAAGACCGATGACGGCCTGTGGAAACGCTACTCTCGCGCCCGCGATGCCTTCAATAGGCGCCGCGGTTCGCACTTTGCAGAACTCGATCGCGCCCGCGCGGCGGCGCGAAAGAAGAAGGAAGAACTCGTCGAGCGCGCTGAAGCCATCCAGGACTCCACCGACTGGGGCCCTACCGCCCGCGCCTACCGCGATCTCATGGCGGAGTGGAAGGCGGCTGGCCGCGCCCCACGCGAGGTCGATGACCAGCTGTGGGCAAAGTTCCGCGCGGCACAGGACCGCTTCTTTGATGCCCGCAATGCCGTCAACGACGAGCGGGACCGCGAGTTCGCCGAAAACGCCAAGGCAAAGGACGCGCTGCTTGCGGAATACGATAGCCTGATTGACCCATCGCAAAGCATGGACAAGGCCAAGGCTAAGCTGCGCGAGCTGCAGGAAAAGTGGGAGGAAATCGGCTTTGTGCCCCGCAATCAGGTGCGCGAGTACGAATCCAAGATCGAGCAGCTAGAAAAGCGCGTCACCCAGGCGGAAGAATCCGAATGGCGGCGCACCGACCCTGAAGCGCAGGCTCGCGTGGCCCAGTTCCAGGCCAAGGTGGAAGACTTCAAGGCCCAGTCCGCGGCCGCGGAAGCTAAGGGCAAAGAGAAGAAGGCCGCGGAGCTGCGCGCGCAGGCGGAGCAATGGCAGGAATTTGCCGATGCCGCTGCCAATGCCGTCAACGATAAATAGTGCACCTCGTTCAGATTGCGCGCCCCACCCAGGTATCCGAGGCTGAACCGGCGGATTGCATCCGATCCTTTGTTTTCTGGGCAAACCTGGCGGCGCAGGAAGCCAGTGGGGATGCGGCGGCCTCGACCTCGCCTAGCCGCGTGGTGCACCGCCTGCAAGGTTCGGGCGAATCGCAGACCTACCTTTTCGCCGTGGTCGATGCGCCGGCGACGCTCGGTCCTGTCTCCGAGCTTGGCCTGCCCCAAATCCCCGCCACCGCACCGAGCCCCGAGCTGGACTATGTAGGATTTATCCACATTAGCCTGCCGCTTTTAGAAGAGCGCAATGCCGCGGAAATCGAGTGCGTCCTCTGCGATCTGCCACTGCCCGGAGAACCCCTTGATGCCAAGGGGCAGAAGGTGGCTACCTGGATGGGAGATACCGCTTTAAAAATCACCCAACAGCTCGGCCGCAGCGTCGCGCACGTGGGTCTGCTGCACCCGCCGGAGACTTCGCCGGAGTACGACGCGATGGCAAAGGTCTATCAATCCCTGGGCTTTACGCAGCGCCATAGTGAGCGGCAACTAACCATCGATATTCCAGAACAGCCAGCTGCTGCCCTCTTTCCGCCTGGGCTTTCGGCCGCGGTATGGCAGGACTATGCCATTCCGGAAGAACACATCGACGATGTCATGCGCCTTTTAACGGTCGCCTCCGCAGATGCCGATACCGGCACCCTGTCCACCGAACCCATCGTGTGGTCTCGGCAGCGATTGGAGGAGGCGCACCAACGCCTGCGTTCGCGGCGCGGACATACGTTGCTCGTAGCGCTCATTGATGACGCCGGCGACATCGTGGCGCTCACGGAACTGGCGCGCCATGAGGCTGCGGATCCGGAGGTCTGCGAATGGACCCTCACCGTCACCGACCGCGACCACCGCCGGCAAGGCTTAGCACAATTGGCAAAACTCACCGCCCTGCACGAGGTCCACCGAGCGTGGCCGCAGGTGCGCCGCTGCTATTGTTCCGTCGCCGCCGGTGACGCAGCTATGAACGCGCTATATGCACGGCTCGGGGCGCGGGAAATCTCCCAATCCTCAGCCTGGGAGCTGCACCTTTAGCCCTCCTGCTGGTGACGGTGGCGCTCGGCGGCTTTCTTGCGGCGGTCATCGATAAGCATCTCCTGCGGCTGTGGGGACGCAATATCGGACTGGATTTTGCCTACCTCATCCAGCTGGCCCGCCGAGGCGCGGACCTTCTCCTCGGCCGCGCGTTGCTCCGGGCTGCGGCGCAGGGCGACGAGGCTAAAGCCCAAGAAGGCCAGGAAGGTGGCCAGCATGCCCACCCACATGCCAATGGCCGGGCCGTCTGCGGTGGAGCCGCGGTACCAAAAGCCCCACAGGTTGACGAAGAAAGAAACCGTCACCATCATCCACGCAATCAGCCCGAGGGTGGCGCGGCGGGTCAGCAAGGTCGCCGTCGTCAGCACGCCCACGCCGAGTAGCGCGAGCCACGCGGAGACGGTTTCCATCAGCGAGATCTTCACCCCATCATCGGTGGTGCCAAAACTCAGGACCTGCCACCCGTGGGCAGAGCCAGCATAAGGAACGATGAGGTAGACAATATAGGCCGCCACAGCGATCCACAGCGTTAGCTTCTGCCCACGCAGATCCATGGTTTGTGCTGCTCGACGCTCCGCCTGTGCCGCCTCCTGGGCGGCGCTGGTGGTATTTCGCTCTGTCATGGCACCCTAGCCTACTCCCCCGGTTAGCAGCCGCAGGAATCCGCTGTGGCAGCGCCGGCGGGCTTGCCGATGCCCGGCAGTCCCAACCCCACCCCAATGGGAGCGGTAGTGGGGGTTTGGCCCGCCGCCGACATGTCGCCGGCCTTGGTGCGGGTGTGGGTGGCTACTGCGGCATCGGCAAGCAAGAAGAACGAGCCTGCACCGGTGACCTTGGTGCGCACGACGTCGCCGGGGCGAATCTCGGCGGAGATATCCGCGCCGTTGTCGTCGATGGGGCTAAAGTGCACGAGGCGCCCATCGCGGGCTCGCCCCGACATGCGGTGGGTCTCATCGTTCTTGCGCCCGCCTTCAGCCTGGACCAAGAGCTCCACCTCAGTGCCCACGAGCTTCTGATTCTCTTCTGCCTGGATGCTATCCTGCAGCGCAACGAGCCGCTCGAAGCGATCCTGGACGATTTCCTTAGGCACTTGGTTTTCCATCTCCGCCGCGGGGGTGCCAGGGCGCGGGGAATACTGGAAGGTAAACGCCGAGGCGAAGCGAGCGCGGCGAACCAACTCCATGGTGTCCTGGAAATCCTCTTCGGTCTCGCCCGGGAAGCCGACGATGATATCGGTAGTAATCGCCGCGTTTGGAATCTTCTCGCGAACCTCATCGAGGATGCGCAAGAACTTCTTCGTGCGGTAGGAACGGCGCATGTCCTTCAAGACCTTATCCGAGCCGGATTGCAGCGGCATATGCAGCTGCGGGCACACCGCCGGGGTTTCCGCCATGGCGTCGATGACATCCGAGGTAAATTCTGCCGGGTGCGGGGAGGTAAACCGCAGGCGCTCGAGGCCGTCGATCTTTCCCACCTCGCGCAGCAGCTTAGAGAAAGCGAAGCGATCGCGCGGCATTTCTGGATCGGCGAAATTCACGCCATAGGCGTTGACGTTTTGGCCCAGCAGGGTGACCTCAGAGACGCCCTGGTCCACCAGCGCTTGTACCTCGGCCAGGATATCGCCCGGCCGGCGGTCCTCTTCCTTACCGCGCAGGGAGGGAACGATGCAGAAAGTGCAGGTGTTATTGCAGCCTACGGACACCGACACCCAACCCGCGTAGGCGGATTCGCGCTTAGCGGGCAAAACCGAGGGGAACGCCTCTAGCGAATCGACGATTTCTACCTGGGCTTCCTCGTTATGGCGGGCGCGCTCGAGGAGGGTTGGCAATGCTGCCATATTGTGGGTGCCGAAGACGGCATCCACCCACGGTGCGTTGTCAAGGACAGTGTCTTTATCCTTTTGCGCAAGGCAACCGCCCACGGCAATTTGCATGCCTGGGTGGTTCTCCTTCGTCTTCTTCAATGCGCCCAGCGTGCCGTACAGGCGCTTGTCGGCGTTTTCGCGGACTGCGCACGTATTAAAGACGATGAGATCCGGCTCTGTGGCCTCGTCGGCGGCCGCGTAGCCAGCTTCCTCAAGCAGGCCAGAGATGCGCTCAGAATCGTGCACATTCATCTGACAGCCGAAGGTTCGGACTTCATAGGTACGGGTTTCAGGAATTGTCTGCTCCACGTCGGCATAGTCTAGCCATCACCCAGAACAACTCATAACCGTCGCTGCTAGGCGCCCATGAAGGCTGGAAGATGAGACCAGGGCGTGGTGCACTGCCTTAGGGTGCGCACCCGCTGTGCGTGGGGATGCGCGCGCGAGTGCCTAGGTTAGTGTCCCACTAGGCGTACGGATTTAAGGAGAAGACAGCTCCTCGCAACGCTCCTCGAGGGCGCTAATGGCAATGTTCAAAGACATTCCCTCGTTGAACCCACGGCGCGCCAATACGCCCACGATTCTGCGCAGCGCCTTATCCCGTTCCTTCCTATCTGCAGGAACGGATTTCACGCTGCGCGCTTTCTTTTCCGCCAAGGCTCGGGCCATAGCTTCTTCATCGGCGGCATCAATTTGCTCGAGGGCTTCGTCTCTATCCGCTTGGCTTACGCCCTTTTCCCGGAGCTCGCGGTCGAGGACGCTGCGCGATTTCCCCCTCCGCTTATGCCGCTGCCGCACCCATTCGGCGGCAAAGGCGGCATCGTTAATGAGGCCCGCATGCGCTAAGTCATCGAGGACATCTTCAACCACCTCGGGGTCGAATTCGGCTTGTACTAGACGGTCATACAATTCCTGACGGGATCGCGAACGTTGATCCAGCAAACCCAAGGCGCGGGAGCGAACCTTGGATTTTGCCTCCTCCGCCTCCCGATCAAAAAGCCCGCCCCCGGCTTCTCCTTTTTCATAGGCGGCAAGGGCCTGGCGGAGTTGCTCTAACTTTTCAGGGGCGGGTTGATTCATAGCGCGGGTTAAAAGCGATGGGATTGCAGGTGGACAGGATTAGTCGTCATCGAAGTCGACGTTCGGGACCAAATCTACGGATTCATCCGTCAATGGGTCATCGGAGCCGGGGACATCCATGGCGGTAGCTTCTTCACCATTTGCCGCCTCTTCCCCAATGCCGAGCTTCTGGAAGATCTTCTTTTCGATCTCATTGGCAAGGTCTGGGTTGTCCTTAAGGAAGGAGCGGGCCTTCTCCTTACCTTGGCCCAATTGATCGCCTTCGTAAGTAAACCAGGAGCCGGACTTGCGGATGAAGCCGTTTTCTACGCCGAGATCAATGATGGAAGACTCCCGAGAGATACCCTCGCCGTACATGATGTCGAACTCGGCGATCTTGAATGGTGGGGAGACCTTATTCTTTACCACCTTGAGCTTTGTGCGGTTGCCAATGGCGTCTTGGCCATCCTTCAGGGTCTGGATACGGCGGATATCGCAGCGCACGGAGGAATAGAACTTCAGCGCCTTACCACCGGTGGTGGTCTCCGGGGAACCGAACATCACACCGATCTTTTCGCGCAGCTGGTTGATGAAGATTGCGGTGGTACCGGAGTTGTATAGCGCACCGGTCATCTTGCGCAAGGCCTGGGACATAAGGCGAGCTTGCAGGCCCACGTGGCTATCGCCCATCTCGCCTTCAATTTCCGCCTTTGGGGTCAACGCCGCCACGGAGTCCACAACGATAATGTCGATGGCGCCGGAGCGCACCAGCATATCTGCTATTTCTAGGGCCTGCTCACCAGTATCAGGCTGGGATACGAGGAGGTTATCGGTGTCGACACCTAGCAGGCGTGCATATTGGGGGTCGAGGGCGTGCTCGGCATCGATAAACGCTGCAATGCCGCCGTCTTTTTGCGCCGAGGCAATTGCGTGCAGTGCCACCGTCGTCTTACCAGAGGACTCTG
This sequence comes from Corynebacterium sp. MSK310, assembly GCF_030227355.1. Taxonomy (NCBI): domain Bacteria; kingdom Bacillati; phylum Actinomycetota; class Actinomycetes; order Mycobacteriales; family Corynebacteriaceae; genus Corynebacterium; species Corynebacterium sp. MSK310. The sequence continues at coordinate 192,677 of NZ_JASPFZ010000001.1, read as the reverse complement.
GGCCATAGATTTCCACAATTCGCCCGCGGGGAAAGCCGCCAATACCCAGTGCCACGTCGATTGCCGTGTTGCCGGAAGAAATGGCCTTGATGGGCGGGCGGTCATCATCGCCCAAGCGCATAACGGCGCCTTTGCCATAATCCTTTTCGATCATGGCCATAGCTGCATCTAGCGCCTTCTGGCGGTCATCTCCCTTGGTTGCGGCTGAGGATGATTTCTTTTTCGTTGCCATTGTTATAAATCCTTATCTCGTACGACACTGCGTGAACACTTAATTAGACTGCTGCAGAGCCCTAAATGGTTCCGCCCTCATTGCAATCCCACTGTAGTCGCCCACACCGACACTCCAACTAGAGTACATACATCTGTTCGAATATCGAAAATGGACACGCATTTTCAGCTTTTCTCAGTCCCTATAAGGTTGGGTAATCTACGCCGAGACGGCGCTCTTGGGGGACATCGAAGTCATCGCACAGCCCTATCCATACACGGCGGGGATCGACGCCACGTTCGATAAGTTCATCCGGCGTTCCATTGAGCGCAGATAAAACATGCGAATGGCTAATCCACGCCCCTTTTGATTCGCCAAATTCATCCACAACCAATTGGTGGTACTCCGTCAATCGCATGCGCGCAATCCTACCCACCACCATGGAAATTTTTCCAAAGCCTTTACCAGGACCCTAAAAATGTTGTACTTGAACAACGTTCAAATATGCATGTCTACAGCGCCTTTACCCAAGATGCTAATCTTTTCCCATGCAGAAGAACTCCGTGGCAACCACCATTGCCTATGTTGCGGTATTTACCGCCCTCGTTATCGTTTTAGCCTTCGTTTCTATCCCCGTAGGCACCGCCGGCGTCCCCATCGTCTTGCAAAACGCCGCGCTCATTTTGGCCGGACTCATCTTAGGCGGCAAACGCGGCGGCTACGTTGGGCTCCTATTCCTCTTTCTTGGTTTGGCATTGCCCGTTTTGGCAGGCGGTGGCACCACGCTCCGCGCGCTCGCCGGCCCCACCGTGGGATACATCGTCGGATACGTGCTCTCCCCAATCGTCGCAGGCGCCATTGCTTACCGCGCCCCACGCGGAAAGGGCGGCATGACCATTGTTCTCGCTATCGCGGCCATCGCAGGCCTCCTGGTGCAGTACACCTGTGGCGCGATCGGCTTGATGCTTCGCTCCGGATTGGACGTCGGCCCGGCCATCGCGGCGCAAGGCCCGTTCGTCCTCGTTGACACTGCAAAGCTCATCGTGGCCATCATCATCGCCGTCGGTGTTCACTCCGCATTCCCCGACCTGATGGGTAAGAAGGCCTCCTAGTGCCCACCATCGACTTTTCCTCGGTGACAGTAACCTTTGATGAGACGGTGGTCCTCGATGACATCAACCTCACTTTAAGCGAGCAGAGGATCGGCATCATCGGTCAAAATGGTGGCGGAAAGTCCACGCTGACCCGGCTAATCAATGGCCTGGGTGAGCCCTCCGCGGGTACCGTCACCGTCGACGGCATAAGTCCCAGCGAGCAGGGCAAAAAGGTGCGCGAAAAGGTGGGTTTCGTCTTTTCTGATGCAGAAAATCAGATCGTCATGTCCAACGTGCGCGATGACATCGCTTTTTCGCTGCGCCGTTTCAAGTTATCTAAGGCCGAGCGCACTGCGCGAGTCGATGCCGCCCTAGAGCGGTTCGGGCTTCTAGACTTCGCCGAACGTTCCCCGCACACGCTATCTGGTGGACAGAAACAATTACTCGCCTTAGCCGCCGTACTGGTCATTGACCCGGTGCTCATCATCGCCGATGAGCCAACGACGCTGCTCGACCTTCGCAATCGCGACCGCATTAAGCGCGAGTTCGCACAGCTCGACCAGCAGCTCATCGTGGTTACTCACGATCTGGAATTTCTCACGGATTTTGACCGCGTCATCTGCATCGATGACCACAAGGTTGCCGCCGATGGAGCTCCCCAAGAGGTCATCGATTTTTACCGAGACCTCATGGCGCAACGGCCACTCTAGAAAGTCACCAACTAATGACTCGCCGCAAAACCAATATTCCGCTTTCCGTGTATGTTCCGGGCACGACGGTAATCCACCGGATGAAGCCCAGTTGGAAAATACTCATCCTGCTGGTATTTATCCTGGTTACCAGCATCTTTTTCAACTCTTTGCCGTGGGCCGGCGGTGCGGTAATCGCTGCAGCGTTGACCTATTTCATTGCCCGCATTCCCCCACGGATTGCGTGGAGCCAACTCTGGCCGCCCCTGATAATCCTCATTCCCCTTGCTGGCTTCCAATGGTGGGCGAAAGATTTTGACTACGCAGCCGTGATGTTCCTAAACATCTTGGCCGCCATGATTCTGGCCTTCTTATTAACGCTTACCTCAACGGTCGACGCGATCATGGAGTCCCTGGAGGAATCCCTCCAGCCGCTTAACCGATTCGGCGTCCCAGTAGAAAACATCAGCTTGGCGATGTCCCTGACAATCCGCCTCATCCCCCTAATGTTCGAAACGGTCTATGAGGTTCTCGATGCACGGAAGGCGCGCGGGGCTGGGTTTTCCCCCTCGGCGTTTGTTACGCCCGTCATCATCCGCTCCATTCGGCGCGCTCGGGCCATTGGCGAAGCCCTCCAGGCCCGCGGCGTCGGCGACTAAGGCAACAAAGGCACATCCCCGACTAGCATCAAAAGCCTCCGCCTTCCCCCCCACCGCTCAGAGCGGGAAAGGAAAGACTGGAGGCTTTTGTGCAGTTTGCGCTAGGACAAGCGCGGGTTGAGTAAGTTACTCTCCGCGCAGCTCGCGCAGGCGGGCCTGGACGGCGTCATCATTAGACGTCGGCTGAGCGGCCTGATCCGCAGCGGAACCAGAGGCCTTATTGCCCTCGATAGCCTGAGTGCGGTTGCCTTCCACCGACTTCGTGGAGTTCATCTCACTACGGATCTGCTCCAAACGGGAGTGCCCGGCCATCTGGATGCCTGCTTGCTGAACCTCCGCCATACGGTTTTCGACAGAATTTTCCGCCAATTCCGCCTGCCCCAAAGCCTTGGAGTAACGGCGCTCGATTTTATCGCGCACAGCATCAAGCGAAGGCGTGTTGCCACCGGCCGAGAGCTCGTTCATGGAGTTCAGAGACTCAGAAACCTTTTCCTGCATCTTTGCCTGCTCAAGCTGCGATAGCAGCTTCGAACGCTCATCAACCTTTTGACGCAGGGCGGCATTATTGCGTTCTACAGCGCGCTTTGCCTGCTCAGCTTGTTGCAATGCCTGGTCATGGAGCTTCTTCGTGTCCTCGACAGACTCCTCTGCGGTAACCAGCTGAGCGGCAAAGGCCTCAGCGGCGTTCTCGTACTCCACGGCCTTGCTCTCATCGCCATTAGCGCGTGCCTTATCGGCAAGTTCGAGCGCCTGGCGGGTATTGCCCTGCAGCTTTTCAACCTCGGCGAGGCGTCGGTTAAGTTGCATCTCCAGCTGGCGTTGATTGCCAATGACCGCCGCGGCTTGCTGCGATAGCTCTTGATGCTGACGTTGGGCATCTTCGATGGCCTGCTCAATCTGAATTTTCGGATCGGCATTCTCCTCGATTTTATTATCGAACAGTGCCATGAGGTACTTCCAACCCTTAACAAATGGATTCGCCATTATGCTCTAGACCTTTCTAAGGAATGTGGGAATGCGTCGCGTTGTCGTGTTTATAGTAACCCAACGCCTAGGGCTCTGCCGCCACTAATCGCAGGTATCCACCGCGGCTACTCTCTTTAGAGTCGCGCACGCGTTAAAGCTCAGAAGCAGCCGGCGCAGTATGCGCGAGCTCTTCATCCATCGAGGGCAGCGCCATATAACCAGCAGCCTCGATCAGGACATCCGATACAGACGCGTCGAGCGCATGGCACACGGAGGCCAATAGCTCAGAAGAAACTTCCTTGCGGCCTCGCTCGAGCTCCGACAAGTAGCCCGGTGACACGCGGGCAACGCTAGCCAATTCGCGTAGAGTAACTGACTTATCCGCGCGGAATGCACGCAGGGTCAAGCCCAATGCTTCACGCAAAAGTGGTTCTGGGGCGCGGGCAGGTTGTGGCGCCGATGGTGCCGCTGCCGCAGGTTCCGCGGCAGTCTGCGCCGAGTGGTCGAGGACTGCTGTAGAAATGTTCATCGTAAGTTTTAACGCTCCTTCGATGAAATTTGTTCCCCACTGGTAGGAAAATTTTTGATGACCGCACCAAGTTGGGCGATCGCTGCTCCTACCGTGGCGTTTCTAATTTCGTTGCGTGCAGTACCCAAGTCGCGCAGGCAATAAGACTGCGCTATGCGGTCGGCAGAATAGATTCCTAAAAATACCGTGCCGGGATCTTTTCCTTCTTGTTTGTCCGGCCCAGCAACACCGGTAAGCCCTATCCCCCAATCGGCCCCAGTTTCCGCGGTGGCGGCGCGGGCCATATCGACTGCGGTTTCGCCAGAGACGACGCCCATGCGCTCGATCTCTGAGACTGGTTTGTCCAGAAAGTGGGATTTTACCTCGGTGGCATAGGTGATAAGGCCGCCACGCAAGACGGCAGACGCCCCAGGCACCGAAGCGATGGTAGCGCTGGCTAAGCCGGCGGTCAGTGATTCACAAAAGGCCACGGACTCGTGGCGCGCTGTCAATAAGGCAACGAGGTCAGATTCTGTGAAGGTCATTGCGTTTAGCTATTTTGCTTCTGGCCGTCGATGAGATACTGCACGCCGGTAACGACAGTTACCACAACGGCCATCCACATGATGAAGGAGGTAGGAATATCCATCCACGAGGGAAGCGGCCACAAGTATAGACCCACGGCGAAGGACTGCAGGACGGTCTTCAACTTGCCGCCTTTAGAGGCCGGGACGACCTTTCCGCGGCGCAGCAGGGCCATGCGCCAGATGGTGATGCCGAATTCTCGGATCAAGATAATGACGGTGATCCAGACCGAAAGCTGATCGACGATATTAAGGCAGACCAGCGCTGTGGTCATGAGCGCTTTATCAGCAATGGGATCGGCAATCTTGCCAAAATCAGTAATCAACCCGCGGGCGCGGGCAATATCGCCATCGAGCTTATCCGTGAGCATTAATGCGGCGAAGACGCCGAAAGACCACCACTGGTGGCCGCCGATGACCAGCCATGCAAAGACCGGAATGAAAACGATACGCAGGCAGGTAAGGACATTTGGCAGATTCCAATTAGAGACCTGCGGATTCACATCCGAGGACTGCGCTGACTGTGCTCCGGGTTGATTCACCCTATACATACTACCCGCTTGGGTTCTGGTCTCGCGGCACACTCCCCCGAGAATTTATACTGGGAGGTATGAAATATTTTGCAGTCAATTATGAATACAACCCAGCCAATCCAGAGATAGCGAAGGTGCGCCCTGCCCACCGCGAGTTTACTGGGAAGTTATTTGATGGGGGCACCATCGTGGCCTCGGGACCGTTCACGGATTCCCAGGGAGGCGCACTCATCATTGTGTGCTTTGACGATGATGACACCCAGGTTGCCGATGTCATCCAGCTGATGAACGGTGACCCCTTCTATCAAGAAGGATGCCTCCAGGGCCGAAGCTTCCGCGAGTGGAACCCGGTCAAAGCCCGCTTTTAGCCCCCTAGTTGGGTAGATCTTCTTTGGGCAGCTCCTCGGCCTTGCCCAAGTAATCCCCGCGGGTATTGCGCACGATCTTATTTCCTTCCTCATCCCAGTCGTAGCGGTTGTGGGAGACAGCCACTACGCCTTGGGTCTTATCGCGCATGTTCTTAATAACCGATGCAAGAACGGTGATGACCAGAACTCCAACGATGACCACTAGCGAGCCGATGGTGGAAATTTCCGGCACGGATTCGATATTGTCGCCGCCATTGATAAACGGCAGGTTATTCTCATGCAATGCGTGGAAAAGCAGCTTGACGCCGATAAAGCCAAGGATGATGCCCAGGCCGTAGGGCAGGTAGACGAGGCGGTCCAAGAGGCCATCGATAAGAAAGTACATTTGGCGCAAGCCCATCAGTGCGAATGCGTTGGTGGTAAAGACCAAAAACGCCTCCGAGGTGATGCCGTAGATTGCCGGAATGGAATCGAAGGCAAACATGACATCGATAAGCCCAATGGACACCAGCGCCACAAACAGCGGCGTGAAAGCAAATTTACCCTTCTTTGAGCCATCGTACGCACGGTGGGTGAGCTTGTCCCCGTGGTACTGCGGGGTAACATCTACCGCCTTGCGCACGAGCTTGATGATGGCCATATCGTTCGGGTTGGTCTCCGGCGCGTCCCGAATCTCATCGATGACCAACTTGATGGCGGTATACAGCAAGAAGATGGCGAAGAGGTAGAAGATATCGGACCACGCCGCGATAACCGCCGCGCCCAGCAAGATAAATACCAAGCGAAAGACCAGGGCGATGATGATACCGATGAGCAGCACCTTTTGTTGGTATTTGCGCGGGATTTTAAACGATCCCATGATAAGCGCGAATACAAAAAGGTTATCCACAGAGAGCGCTTGCTCGGTGACATAACCGGTAAAGAACTGGATGCCGTGCTCATGGCCCCAAACGGCCCAGACGACGCCGCCAAAAACCACGGCGACGGCAATATAGAAAAGGGTCCACAGGCCCGACTCTTTCAAGGTGGGCTCATGTGGGCTGCGCACGTGAGAATAAAAGTCGAATATAAAAAAGGCTAGAATCACCGCACCGGTGACCAGCCACACCCACAATGGGACGTTCATCGCGAGATCCCTCCGGTCGAATTTACTTTAAGAAAGTGACCGGAGGTCTCCCCCGCCCAGCGACTATTCCTTGCTGGGCCGACACGACCGGGAGCGCCAGGCTACCGTGTTGACGATCTATGCCGTATGTGGGGTACTCCCCTCCAAGACCGTGACTATCTTACACTACTTAGAATGCTCCGGACGATGGGTTATAGGTTGCTTGCACCGTCCGCGTATCGGAATTGGGCGCATCGGGGGCATCGGAAGTAGCAGACTCTGCAGAATCGCCCGCATCATCGTCTGCCTCTTCTTGGTTCATCTCGTCCTGGATTTCCTTGGGGGCATCGGCAGGATCGGCGCCCTTAATCATCCACAGGATGGTGTCGAGCTCTTCGGGCTTGACCAGCACCTCGCGGGCCTTGGAGCCTTCCGATGGCCCCACGACACCGCGCGATTCCATCAGATCCATCAGGCGGCCCGCCTTGGCAAAGCCGATGCGCAGCTTGCGCTGCAGCATTGAGGTGGAACCCAGCTGGGCGGTCACCACAAGTTCGACGGCCTCGAGGAGGTCATCCATGTCCTTGCCGATGTCATCGTCGATTTCCTTCTTCGCCTCGGACTGCTTTTCCTCGGTCACGCCCTCGGTGTAGTTCGGGGCAGCCTGGGATTTGGCGGCTTCGACGACATCCATGACCTCGTCATCGGAAACGAATGCGCCCTGCATGCGCACTGGGCGCTTTCCCTGCGGGATGAATAGGCCATCGCCCATGCCGATGAGCTTTTCCGCACCGCCTTGGTCCAAGATGACGCGAGAGTCGGTCAAGGACGAGGTAGCAAAGGCCAAGCGGGAAGGCACGTTGGTCTTGATCAGGCCGGTGACCACATCGACGGACGGGCGCTGGGTAGCAAGCACCAAGTGGATGCCGGCAGCGCGGGCCTTCTGGGTGATGCGAACGATGGAGTCCTCAATTTCCTTCGGGGCGGTCATCATCAAATCCGCCAGCTCGTCTACGACGCAGACGATATAAGGATAAGGACGAACCTCGCGCTCGGAACCGGCCGGTGCCTGGTACTCGCCGGAGACTACCTTGCGGTTATAGTCCTCGATCTTGCGCACGCGCGCGGCCTTCATATCCATGTAGCGCTGCTCCATCTCTTCCACTAGCCACTGGAGTGCCGCAGCGGCCTTCTTCGGCTGGGTGATGATGGGCGTAATCAGGTGCGGGATGCCTTCATACGGCGTGAGCTCGACCATCTTTGGATCGACGAGGATCAGGCGCACCTGCTCCGGGGTGGCGCGGGTCAGCAGCGAAACCAGCATGGAGTTCACGAATGCAGACTTACCGGAACCGGTGGCACCGGCAACCAGCAAGTGCGGCATCTTCTGCACGGAAAAGGACGTGTATTCACCCTCGATGTCCTTGCCCAGGCCAATCAACATTGGATCCGGGGACGAAGTCATGCTAGGCGCATCCAAGACCTCACGCAGGTGAACCATTTCGCGGTCCGGGTTAGGCACCTCAATGCCCACCGCGGACTTGCCTGGAATCGGCGTAAGCAAACGCAGGTTATCGGTCGCTACGGCATAGGCCAGGTTGGACTGCAGGTTCGTAATCTTTGAGACCTTCACGCCTGGTCCAAGCTCAATCTCATAGCGGGTTACCGTGGGGCCACGGCTAAAGCCCGTTACCTGAGCATTGACGTTGAACTCTTCGAAGACATCAGTAATGGCCTCAATGATGCGGTCATTGATCTCGGTGCGTTCCTTCGCAGGCGTGCCAGGGGTTAGGAGATCGGTAGAGGGCACCGCATAGTTGTCGTTGCCAAACTGCGCTGGGGCGGGCGCTTGGGGTTGCGCGGCAGGCTGCTCCGCCGCGGCGGATTCTACCTGTGCGCCGGTGGCGGCATCGCGACCAGAGCGCTCGCGGAATAGGCGCCGAGCCTCCTCGTGCGCCGAAGACACGGCATCAGATCCGGCCTTGGCAGCACCTGCGGCAGCCGCGCCCGCGGCGGCTCCAGCAACACCTTTGGCTTTGCCAGCGGCACCAGCAACACCAGCCACCCCAGAAGCAGCAGCACCAGCGGCACCCGCGGCGCGACCAGCGCGCGAAGCTGCATCGCCCTTCTTGCGGCCGGCAGAAGACCCGCCAGTGGCAGCACCCAAAACGCGGGTGGGCTCACTTTCTGGCAGCGCCGGTTGGGTGGATTCGGAGTCCTCTGTGTATTCGGCGTCGTCTACGGCCGGGAAGGCATCGGTATCCCCCATGCTGGAATCCGTGCCGTATCCCAGTTCTTCGTCGCTGCGGTCTACGGGTTCATAGCCCGCGCGGACTGGAGTATTGAAGGCGACGGTGTGGTCGTCTCCGGGGGCATCGGCAAGCGGCTCCACCGGATAGGAGCTACCGGTCTTGCGCGGGGTGGACGGGCGGCGACGTTTCGGCGCAGGACGCTCGGATCGCTCGCGGCCGTGCGCAATATCGTCGATATCGCCAGATACGTGGCCGTAAAGATCGTCTTCGTCGGCATCGTCGTAGTCCGCCTCGCTGCCGCCAAAGCGGGAAAAGGCCGAGCGCAGCGAATCCGCAACGAGCTCGTAGGCCTCGCGGATGGTAATACCGGTAACCAGCAGCGCACCGTAAATGATGACAAGGAAGAGCAGCGGCACCGCAACATACGAGGTAAACGCGGCATCGAGGATCCCGCCGATGGCAAAGCCAACAACACCTCCGGCCCCGCCCGCGGTATCGGTAGTAAAACCGAGCGGCGGATTACCGGCAAAGATGTGGATGAGGCTTAGCATCGCCAGCACGATGATCGTCGTGCCGCCCGCAATGCGCGGATTAATGCGCCCGGATGGACCATCCATTTCCATCATGAGCGAAATGGCCAGGGCGACGAGCGCAATGGGAAGCACCCACGCGCCGGCGCCAATGACGTAGCGCACCAGGTTTCCCACCCAGGCGCCCACCTGGCCGGCGACGCCGAACCATACGGTGGCGGCGAGGACGATGGATACGCCAATGAGCACTAAGGCAACCGCATCCGGATTATTGACGCGGAACCCACCCTGGGAAGATGGCGCGGCCTCCTCGGCAGCCTGTGCTTCCTCCTCGGCCGCGATATCGCGCGCGCGAGTTACCTTGCTCTTCTTCTTTTTCCCGGCGCTGTCAGAAATTTCCTGTGGCTCCCTTGTTCTCTCGAAATCCTCCGTGCCGTCTGCAGGTGCATCCTGGCTCGGCTTTAAGCCCGCAAGGCCATTTCCTAGGCCGCGGGCGACATTGCCCATTCCTCGCGCGGTGGCACCAAATGCAGAGCCAAGCCCCTTGCCGACGGCCCGAAATGCGCTCCCCGTACGCTCCTGCGTCGTTCCTGCCGCGCGCCCAGACGAGGTCATCTCCAGGGTCTCTGGCACACCGGCGCTGGACTGACTGCGGCCAGACGGGCGCGACCGGTTGACTTTCCGGCCAGGCGCGCTTTTCGATGCTCGCGTCTGGTTGCGGCGCGATCCGCGCGAGGAGGCATTTTTGACAGACATGTCATTTACCTTAACCGGAAAACCCCACAAATCACATACGCCACACGCGTGGCGCGGTCCGCAAACTGGAAATTATGCAGTGTCTGCGTCAAAATGTTGCCGCCTGGCCAGGAAAAGTGCCTATTTCTAGGCTAGAGGGTTGACATTTCAATGGCGGACTCATCGCCATTGATGGTGACTTGGACAACGTCGCGCCCGTACGCCCACAGCAGTAGTTCCCCGACCTCCCCGCTGACGCGGACCACACGATCACCACGATCGGCCACCCCGTGCTTATCCGCCACGACGATGCGCGGCAGCCCATCCGGTTGCAAGATGACCGGTTGGGCGGACTTGCGCAGGCTAAATTTAGCCCAGATCTTCAAAAAGCGGTGCAGCTTCTTCTGTACCGCAGCGGAAAAATCGCGCGGTTCGGTCTCGCCATTGGCGCGGCGAATATCCTCGTGATGGATAAAATGCTCGGCCAAATTCTGCTGGGAATCAAGAAAGCGTGCGGGGTTGAACTTTGCCGGTCCCCTCCCCCAGGCATCGACAAGCTCATCGAAATCGCGGCGGGCGACCTTGGCGGATTCCTTGTCCAGGTGAGACTTAAAGACCGAGAGGAACATGCCCGCGGCAGCATCGGGACGGTTTTCGCGCACCCAGAGGTGAGTAACTAAGTCGCGCGTGGTCCAGCCCTCACACAACGTGGGGGCATCTGGACCTAACTGATGAAAAAGCGCGACCATCTTGGCGCGTTCGGAAGATGAAAACGACATGTGCCCCAGCATACCGAGGACATCGAAATGCTGGGGCACAGAAATTATGCCGGGATTAAATCCTTTTGTAGGAGAATCTACAGGGACTCGCGGCTGGCGTCGACATCGGCGTCATCGGCAAGCAGCGTCCCGGAATTCGTCGGCACGATGGTGGGCAAAATGACCGGCTCGCGCTTGTACTTGGAATCCATGAGCTTGGAAACCTTGCGGCGCAGCTTTTGCACCATCCGGTAGGTGTCATTCTCACCCTCTGCAGCGAGGTCGTTCATGGTGTTTTCCACCATCTCTGCCACCTCGGGCACGACGCCGCGGTCATCGTCGGAGAAGCCGGTGGTCGCGACCGTCGGGTGCTCTAGCAAGCGAGAGGTGCGGTTATCGATCACGCAGGTAATGGATACCACGCCGCCGGCGCCTAGGTTGGTGCGATCTGCCAAGGTATCGGCATCGACATCGCCCATGGACACGCCATCGACGTAGAGGTGGCCAACCTGCAGCTGGCCGACGACCTCCGCGCGGCCCTTGCGCAGATCCACCACGACGCCGTTTTGCGCCAAGACCGTCCGGTCGCGAGCAACGCCGGTAGAAATCGCCAATTCCTTATTGGCGCGCAGGTGGCGCCACTCGCCGTGGACCGGCATGGCATTGCGCGGGCGCGCCGCGTTGTACAGGAAGAGCAGCTCACCGGAGTAGCCGTGGCCGGAAGCGTGCACCTTGACGTCCTGGTTGGTGATGACGTTGGCGCCAATCTGGGACAGCATATTGATAACGCCGAAGACGGCCTCTTCGTTGCCCGGAATGAGCGAGGACGAGAAGATGATGGTATCGCCATCGCGCACCGTAATCTGGCGGTGCTCGCGGCGGGCCATACGTGAGAGCGCAGCCATCGGCTCACCCTGCGTACCGGTGGTGATGAGCATGGTCTTGTGCGGGGCCATCTTCGCGGCCTCATCGATGGGGATAATCGTGCCGCGCGGCACCTTCAGAAAGCCCATCTTTTCCGCAATTTCCATATTGCGCATCATCGAACGGCCGTTGAAGGCCACCTTGCGGCCATTGGCCACGGCAGCATCGATGGCGGCCTGCACGCGGTAGACGTTCGAGGCGAAGGAAGCCAAGATGACACGCTGCTTCGCGTTAGCCACCAAGCGCTTGAAGCTGGCAGGGATATCGCCCTCGGAGGCAGATACGCCCGGCACCGTGGCGTTGGTGGAATCGCACAGCATGAGGTCAACGCCCTCGTCGCCGTAACGAGACAGCGCCGGAAGGTCGGTCGGACGGTTATCCAACGGGGTCTGGTCCAGCTTGATATCACCGGTGTGGATGATGTTACCGGCCGGGGTGCCCAGCATGATGCCGAGTGCATCAGGCACGGAGTGGTTAACCGCCCAGAAGCGAACGCGGAAGCAGCCGTAGGTCACGTCGGACTTCTCGTTAACCTCGACGAACTTCGGCTTCTGGCGGTGTTCCTTACACTTCGCCGCAATAAGCGCGATGGTGAAACGGGAGGCAACGATGGGAATATCCGGGCGCAGCTTCAACAGCCACGGGATGGCACCGATGTGGTCTTCGTGGGCGTGGGTGACCACGAGGGCCTTGACCTTGTTGATCTTCTTTTCAATCGGCCCGAAGTCCGGCAGGATGAGATCCACGCCAGGCTCGCCGGAGGATGGGAAGAGCACGCCGCAGTCAATGATGAGCAGCTCATCGCCGTACTCAAAGACGGTCATATTGCGGCCGATTTCAGAAATTCCGCCCAAAGCGTAGATGCGCAGGGTATCTTTCGCCTGCTTCGGCGGTTCCGGCAGGCGCTTGGTCAGATCCGCGCCCTGCATCGACTTCGGCACATTGCGGCGGCCGCGGTTGTTGTTGCGGCCACGGCCTTTGCCATTGCCGTTCTTTCCGTTGCCACCATTGTTGTTCTTGTTATTGCCACCGTGGTTATTGCCACCTTGGCCATTGCCGCCGTGGTTATTTCCCTGGCCATGGGCATTATTGCCGTTTCCGCCACGGCCACGGCCGCGGCCGCCGCGGGAACGCGAGCGACGTCCGTTGTTATCGCCATCGTTCTTGTTATCGGACGAGTTGTTGTGGCCAGAGTTGCCCTGGTCTTCGTTTCCGGCAGTGCCGACGTTATTGGCAGGGGCCTGAAATACGGGCGAAGCCGCCTCGTTGGAGGCGGTCTCAGTTTCCGAAGGTGGACCCGCCTTGCGGGTGACCTTGCGGGAACGGTTACGGGGTTCAGTCATTCTTAAAGGACTCCAGATTGTTCCAAATCACGGCGAAGTACCTCGCGTTCCTCCTCGCTCGCGGCGGTGATAGGAAGGCGGGGCTCGCCAACTTCAAAGCCCTGCAGGCGCAGAGCTTCCTTTGCAAATGTCGCTCCGCCCAACCGCGCTTGAGCGCGGGTCAGTGGAAGAAGCGTTGAGTAATTTATTTCTTGCGCGCGGGCCAAATCGCCCGCATCGAAAGCTTCATAGAGTTCTACCAAGGCACGCGGTGCGGCGTGACCGATAACGGAGATGAAACCCGAAGCGCCGAGGGATAGCCACGGCAGGTTAATCGGATCATCACCGGAGTACCACGCCAAGTCGGTTTCTTGGATGAGTTCTGCGGCCGCAGAAAGATCGCCCTTGGCATCTTTCACGGCTTGGATAGTCGGCAATTCCGCAAGGCGGCGGAGCGTATCCGACGCCACTGGGATGCCCGAGCGGCCAGGGATGTCATAGACGCAAATCGGCAGATCCGTGGAATCAGCAACTGCGGCAAAATGCTCGTAGACGCCCTTTTGGGAGGGCTTAGAATAATAGGGAGTCACCACGAGCAAACTATCGGCTCCGGCGGCGGCGGAAGCTTGGGCCACCTCGATGGAGGTGGCGGTATTATTCGTTCCGGCGCCCGCACAGATCCGGACGCGGTCTCCTACTTCCTCTTTTACGGCCTTGAGCAGCTCCAACTTTTCATCCAAGGACGTGGTTGGAGACTCGCCCGTCGTTCCACCCAAGATGAGTGAATCCACGCCGTTGTCTACGAGATGAGCTGCCAGGCGGCGACCCGCTTCTAAATCCAGCGCACCGTCACGATCAAACGGAGTGACCATGGCGACGCCAATGCGACCGAAGGTGTCAACGCCAGTCTTTGCTGTCATACCTGTGCTCATAGCCGTCAAGGTTACCCGCTAGGACACCTTTTGGCCGCATCGGGGTGCCGCGTGTTAAGCGTAGGGGCTTGCGGCCATCTGCGTTCCATCGGCCAACGTGGTGATATGGAAGTCATCGAAAAGCGCTGGTGCTTGCTCCTGCAAATGCTTCAAACACTCCACCGCTACGTGGCGCAATTCCGTATCCGCGTGCTCGGCCGCCCGCGCCCCAATGAAGTGGCGCCACGCGCGGTAATTACCGGTAACGACGAGCCTAGTTTCCGTAGCGTTGGGCAATACTGCGCGCGCTGCCTGGCGCGCCTGCTTCTTTCGCAGCAGCGCATTCGGCTCATCGAGCTTTTCTTCCAAGGCTTCTAGCAGCTCATCGTAGACAAAACGGGTTTCATCGACCGCCTGCATGACCAACCGGCGCAATTGCTCATCTTCTTCCACCAGCTTGGGCAGCGCTACTTGCGTCTCCTTTGGATGCACAAAGCGCTGGGATAGCTGCGAGAAGGAAAAATGCCGGTGTCGAACCAATTCATGGCTGGCAGAGCGCGAGAGCCCCGTGATGTACATCGTGGCCGTAGCGTGTTCCAATAGCGCCGTATGGCCTACCTCCATGATGTGGTGCAGGTAGGCGGAATTCGTAGCGGTGCGCGGGTTGGGCTTATCAAAAGACTCATAACACGCCCGTCCGGCGAATTCGACGAGGGCCTCGCCGTCAGTCGCCGTGTCATCAGCGCTCCACTGCGTTCCCTGCGGCGGATGAAACTCGGTAGCGGCAATGAGCTGGATTTTAAGCTCACTCGCAGTGGCCATACCGCTACAGCCCCAGGTACTTGTCTAGCCCGACGACCAATCCTGGGTGCTGCGCAATCTCCCGCACGCCGACCAGTACGCCGGGAGTAAAGGAGGAACGATCGTAAGAATCCTGGCGGATGGTCAGAGACTGTCCCTGCGCACCGAAAATGACCTCTTCGTGGGCCACCATGCCGCGGGTACGCACGGCATGCACCGGGATTCCGTCTACATTCGCCCCACGTGCCCCATCGAGGGACTTTTCCGTTGCATCCGGCATCTCCCCCAAGTCGGCGTCGCGGCGCGCTTGGGCAATGGCTTCTGCGGTGTGGATAGCGGTGCCGGAAGGCGCATCCAGCTTGGTGGGGTGGTGAAATTCCACGACCTCAGCAGTCTCAAAGAACTTCGCTACCTGCTTAGCAAGCACCATTGTCATGACAGCAGAGATAGCGAAATTAGGTGCGATCAGCACGTTGCCAGCACCTTCTTGGCGGGTCCACTGCTCAAC
Organism: Corynebacterium sp. MSK310; assembly: GCF_030227355.1. Lineage (NCBI taxonomy): Bacteria > Bacillati > Actinomycetota > Actinomycetes > Mycobacteriales > Corynebacteriaceae > Corynebacterium > Corynebacterium sp. MSK310. The sequence continues at coordinate 177,219 of NZ_JASPFZ010000001.1, read as the reverse complement.
CTGGTCCAAGCGCTCTTTATCAAAGCCAGTGGTACCCACCACGCAGTGGATGCCGTTCGCGATGCAAAACTCCAAGTTTCCCATCACCGAATCAGGCTGGGTGAAGTCCACGATGACCTCTGCATGATTATCAACTAATTGCTGCAGTTCATCCCCGCGGCTAATTTCCGCTACGAGCTCTAAATCATCTTCGGCATTCACGCCTTCAACAATCGCCTTGCCGACGCGCCCTTGCGCTCCCAAGATTCCTACTTTGATCGCCATTGTGGGCCTCACTTTCTTAACAACTTTGCGTTAAAATTCTACTTGTTTAACTATCCTATCGCGCTCGCTCATGCGCGGCGGGCAGCCCTCCGGACACCAGAAATACCACTGCTAGACTGGCTGCCATGCAGATTTATATTGCTTCCGTTCCAGTAGATGACGTTGCTCGTGCCCACGATTTCTATGTCGATGTCCTTGGCTTCCGCGTAAAAGATGACGTCACACACGGCGATTTCCGGTGGCTGACGGTCACCAACGCCGACGGCGATGGCAGCGTTGAATTGCTGCTTGAGCCCGAGGGCCACCCAGCCGCCAAGACGTACACCGAAGCGCTGAAGGCGGATAATATCCCGGTCACCCAATTCTTGTCGCAGGATGTGGAGAAAGAATACGCCGAACTAAAGGACAAGGGCGTGGACTTTACCATGGAGCCCACCGACGTTGGACCCTCCATCATCGCGGTCTTTGACGATACCGTGGGCAACCTCATCCAGCTCGTCCAGTTGAAGCGTTAGTCCACACCTTCGCTAGTTTTCTTTGTACAACAATTGCATCACTTCCCCAGTTGAGCCACTTGTGTACCGGTAGAATTGAAAGAGACAACAAGGTAGACAACCTAGGAAGTGGTCACAATGTCTCGATCTACTCTCACCCGCGTTATCGCTGCTGGCGCCGGTATAAGCTGCATGCTCTCATTGGCTGCTTGCGCTAGCCCCAGCGATGACAAGGCCGCCGATGCCTCATTTGCCACGCAGGAGGAATCAACCAGTTCCACTGCAGAGTCGACGACGTCATCGGCAAAGAAGTCAGAGCCTTCTACCACGACCACTGACGATGACCCAACCAAGACGGTAGAAGACACCGCCCCGTTAAGCCACAATCAACAAAAGGCGCAAGGCAATAATCCAAAGCCGACTTTTGGTGGCATGGGCACGCCCTCCCTCGAGGATCAACACCACCTTCCTCCTGGATTGGGTGGCCTCGTTCCCACAGAGATCCGGGTAGCCGCGCACGATTCTTTCACCCGCGTCGTGGTCGACCTTGAAGGAGACGGCGAAGCCGGGTGGTTTACCACCTATACGGATCAGCCCGCCCACCAGGCCTCGGGACTTCCTGTCGAGGTAAAAGGCGCTACATTCCTCAACCTTGGCATCGAGGGCACCCCGTGGCCATCGACGCCAGAGTTGGAGCAAAAGTTCATGGATACTGGCATCACCCCAGGTGCCGGCGTGGTGCAAGAGATCAACTACACCACCACCTTCGAGGCGCAAACGCAGTTGATCATCGGTCTGAAGAAGCAAACGCCGTATTCCGTGACCTTCCTGCAGAACCCCAAGCGCCTCGTGCTTGATTTCCAAAATTAGGTAATCATAGCGAAGGCATAGCAATGGCCCTGTTTCCCAGCATGTGCGGGAAACAGGGCCATTGCTCTAACGAGCGCGCGAGGAATTAGTCCTCAACGGGCACTAGGGAAATCTTGCCGCGGTTATCAATATCCGCGATTTCTACCTGTACCTTGTCGCCCACGTTGACGACATCTTCGACCTTCTCGATGCGCTCGTCGCCACCCAGGTTGGAGATGTGGATCAATCCATCGCGGCCTGGGGTCAAGGATACGAAGGCGCCGAATGGAACGGTCTTGACTACCGTGCCGAGGAAGCGCTCGCCTACCTTGGGCAACTGCGGATTGGCAATGGAGTTAACCTTTTCAATCGCAGCATCCGCTGCTTCGCCGGTTACCGCAGAGATGTAGACCGTGCCATCGTCTTCAATCGAGACTTCAGCACCGGTATCTTCGGTGATCTGGTTGATGGTCTTGCCCTTAGGCCCGATGAGCTCACCGATCTTATTAACCGGAATCTTCACCGAGGTGATCTTCGGGGCCAGGCCAGACATCTCATCTGGGGAATCAATGACCTCAGCCATGGTTTCCAGGATGGTGGCACGGGCATCGCGGGCCTGCTCGAGTGCTTGAGCCAAGACCTTAGACGGAATGCCATCGAGCTTCGTGTCCAACTGCAGCGCAGTGATGAATTCAGAGGTACCTGCAACCTTGAAGTCCATGTCACCGAAAGCATCCTCGGCACCGAGGATATCGGTCAGTGCGACGAACTTTTCCTTGCCCTTAACCTCACCGGAAACCAAGCCCATGGCGATGCCGGCTACCGGCGCCTTGAGCGGAACACCCGCATTGTAGAGGGACAGGGTGGATGCGCACACAGACCCCATGGAGGTGGAACCGTTGGAACCGAGCGCCTCAGAGACCTGGCGGATGGCATACGGGAAATCCTCGCGCGACGGAATGACCGGAAGCAGGGCGCGCTCGGCTAGTGCACCGTGGCCGATTTCGCGGCGCTTGGGCGAGCCGACGCGGCCGGTCTCACCGGTAGAAAATGGCGGGAAGTTGTAGTGGTGCATGTATCGCTTGGATTCGATAGGAGTAAGCGAGTCGATCTGCTGCTCCATCTTCAGCATATCCAGGGTGGTTACACCGAGGATCTGCGTTTCACCGCGCTCGAACAAGGAAGAACCGTGTGCGCGTGGTACCAAGTCAACTTCGACGGACAGGTCGCGGATATCGGTAAGCCCGCGGCCATCGATGCGGAAGCCATCGGTCAAGATCTTGCGACGCACGATCTTCTTCATGACCTCGTTATAAGCAGCACGAATCTGCTTGGAGGCCACTGCTTCTTCCAAGTCCGCGAATTGCGGCAACAGGTCTTGTTCTACCTGTTCCATGTGTGCATTCGTAGCCTCGTCGCGCTCCTGCTTGCCTGGGATGGTCAGCAGGTTCTCCAGCTTCTTGGAAGCAGCCTTTTCCACGGCGTCGAAGACATCGTCCTCATAAGCCGGGAAGAGCGGGAACTCCTGGGTCTCCTTGGCAGTACGCTCTGCAAGGCCGTTTTGGGCTTCACACAGGGTCTTGATGAACGGCTTGGCTGCCTCGAGGCCCTCGGCGACGGCGGCTTCTTGCGGAGCCGGGGCGCCATCGGCGATGCGCTCTGCAACGTTGGTGCCAGCACCGGCCTCCACCATCATGATGGCGACGTCTTCTTTGCGGCCCTTAGTCACGATGCGGCCCGCCACGACCATCTCAAAGAGCGCGCGCTCGTGCTGCTCGTGGTTCGGGAAAGCCACCCACTGGCCCTCTGGGTGCTTGTCATCGGCGATGAGCGCCATGCGCACGCCGCCGACGGCACCGGATACCGGCAGGCCGGAAAGCTGGGTTGCCGCGGACGCGCCGTTGATGGCTACGACGTCATAGTACTCTTCTGGGTCCTGCGACAGGACGGTGATAACAACCTGTACTTCATTGCGCAGGCCCTTGACAAAAGTGGGGCGCAGCGGGCGGTCGATGAGGCGGCACGCCAAGATAGCCTCCGTGGAGGGGCGGCCCTCGCGGCGGAAGAAGGAACCGGGGATCTTACCGGCCGCGTACATGCGCTCTTCCACGTCAACGGTTAGCGGGAAGAAGTCAAAGTTCTCGCGCGGCTGGTTCGAGGCGGTCGTGGTGGCCAGCAGCATCGTGTCATCGTCGAGGTACGTGGTTACGGAACCATCTGCTTGGCGGGCCAGCTGGCCGGTTTCGAAACGAACGGTGCGGGTACCAAAGTCCCCATTGTCGAGGACAGCGATAGCTTCGGTGATACCGAATTCTTCATCAATATTGAACTCTACGGAGTTCTGAACGCTCATCTAGTAAATCTCCTTGAATGTTTTAGGCGATCGTCGGTGCCGCCTTTTCCACATTGTTTTTGACAACGGTGAAAATTCTAACAGAGATTCCGCACTTTTGAGCTACGGCAATTACAAACGCCGCTGCTCCCCACAAGGATAAAGTGGGTATAAAACCACTAATTCCCCTTGCCGCAGGGCAAGGGGAATAATTCGGCCGCAGCCGCGTCGCAATTAGCGGCGCAGGCCCAGGCGGGAAATCAGGTCACGGTAGCGATCCACGTTGTTTTCTGCCAAGTACTTCAGCAGGCCACGACGACGACCAACCATCAGCAGCAGACCACGACGGGAGTGGTGATCGTGCTTGTGGAACTTCAAGTGCTCGGTCAAAGTATTGATGCGAGAGGTCAGCAGGGCAACCTGTGCCTCAGGGGAACCGGTGTCGGTCTCGTGCAGGCCGTACTCCTTGAGGATTTCGGCCTTCTTCTCAGTGGTCAATGCCATGAGTATTTCTCCTTTATTTCAGTCCACATTATTCTTCTACGCAAAGCGCCGCCGTGGCGAGCTCCGCGTGCCGCAACTGTCGTGAACCACAGTCGCTAAGCCAAATCGTCATCTTACAGCCAACTAGCGCGGCAAATCAAAACGCTGCACTACTTAGCGCCCACCGTCCGGAAAAGTTCTTCGAGGTAGTCCACGAATTCATGAACGAAGCGCTCGTTGTCCACGCCCACGGCCACCTTCGCGGTAGGTTCCTGGCTCAGCCGGGTTTCATCGGCAATGGTGCGCCCGCGGGTGGGGCCTTGCGTATCCGTTTTCATATTGGTTTCGATGACCTCTACCAACGACGGATCTGCGGCTACCGCCACGGCCAGCGGATCGTGCAGACCGCAACCTCCCAAGTGGGGAGCCGTGGTGGCATAAGCGCGGATGTAGTAATCCACCATATCGGCGAAAACCTCGCCCGCGGTCGTTCCGGTCTCCCGCCAGCGCGCGGTTTCTTTTTCCGTCAAGAGGGTGCGCAAGGTGACATCAAGGCCGACCATGGTGACATCTTGGCTGTGGCGGAAGAGGTAATCGGTGGCATCCGGGTCTTGGGAAATATTGGCCTCTGCCCACGCGGAGACGTTGCCAGGAACGGTCAGCGCTCCGCCCATCATGACGATGTGGGCGTTGGCGGCAAAGGTGGTATCGGCAAGCATAGCCTGGGCGATGGTCGTCGACGGACCTGTAGGAATAATGACCAGGTCATCACCGTAATCGCGCACGGCCTGCAAGAGGAAATCCGTGGCCGGCTGCGTGTCCTCGGTCTTACCGGACGGGCTAAGCGCGACCTCGCCCACGCCATTCTGGCCGTGGATGAAGGAGGAAATCTCGCTGGGCTGGAAACCGTCCGGGCTGCGGCCCGCAAAGACCGGGATATCAGACCTATCCAGCAAATCCAGCAGCGCCAGGGTATTGCGCACCGCCAGCGGCACCGTGACGTTGCCATAAGTACACGTCACACCGATGAGCTCAAGATCGGGGTGGGCCAGGGCATAAGCCAAGGCCAAAGCATCATCAATGCCGGTATCAAGATCGAGGATGGCCTTCATTTACTTCTCCTTTAAGAAATAGTCTTCGCTATTGCAGCCCTGCGCGCGAGCATCGGCAGCCAGCACCTTGCGGGCGGCTGCGACGTCCTGGGCCATGGCTTCCAAAAGCTCATCGACGGAATGAAACTTCACCATATCCCGCAGGTGGCCCACGAATTTCACGGTTGCCTCATAGCCATAAAGATCGGCATCGCGGTCCAAGACAAAAGACTCCACGGACCGCTCTTCATCACCAAAGGTGGGATTCGTACCGACGGAAATCGCCGCGGCATAGGCTACTTCGGGCTGCATATCCCCATCGAGGGGCGAGTCAGAATGCACAATAAACCAACCGGCATAAACCCCGTCCGCGGGAATGGCTACGGTATCCGGGAAATACTGATTAGCCGTGGGAAATCCCAGTTCCTTGCCACCGCGCCCCGCACCGCGCACCACGGGACCAGTGACCGTAAAGTGCCGACCAAGCGCCCAATTCGCCGATTCTATTGCGCCCCGGGACAGGCTATGGCGAATATAGGTGGAACAAATCTGCACACCGTCCTCGTCCAAGAGCGGGATGATATCGACGCTAAATCCAAACTCCTCCCCCAGCTGCCGCATGGCTTCCGCAGTACCGCTGGCCCCAGCGCCAAAGGTGAAGTTCTCCCCCACCACCACGTGGTGCGCATGAAGTTTGCCCACCAAGAGGTCGCGCACATAGGGGCGCGGCTCCACCCCCTCAAGCTCCTTGGTGAAGTCAATGACAAGCACCATCTCGATGCCCATTTCTTCCGCGAGCTCCAGCCTGCGCTCGAAGCTCACCACGGATAACGGGGCGCGCTCCGGCAAGAAAACGGAGACCGGGTGCGGGTCAAAGGTCACCATGACGGGGACCTGACTATTCGCCCGCGCATGCTCCACGCAAGCAGAAACGAGCTGTTGGTGGCCGCGGTGCAAGCCATCGAAGACGCCAATGGTTACCGAGGTCGGCCCCACATCCGCGGGGATGTCATCGATTCCGTAACAAATATCCACGGAATCCATCGTAGAGCATAGACTTGTACCCTATGACTGATGCGCTCGCACATTCCGGACTTGTCATTGTTGATAAGCCTGCCGGCATGACCTCTCACGATGTTGTTAGCCGCCTACGCAGGTATTTTCACACCAAAAAGGTCGGCCATGCCGGCACCTTAGATCCCATGGCAACTGGGGTGCTGGTCCTTGGCATCGAACGCGGTACCAAATTCCTCGCGCACATGGTTGCTTCCACCAAGTCTTATTCGGCCACCATTCGCCTCGGCGCTTCTACCACCACCGATGATGCCGAGGGCGAATTTCGCTGGGAAAAGCCCGCAGCAGCGCTTGATCGATCCGCCATCGAGGCCGAGGTTGCCACATTGACCGGTGAGATTATGCAAAAGCCCGCCGCGGTTTCCGCCATCAAGATCAAAGGTAAAAGGGCGCATGAATTGGTGCGCGAGGGAAAAGAGGTAGATATCCCCGCCCGCCCGGTCACCGTCCACAGTTTTGATATTCATGACATGCGCACCGAGGGCGATTTTCTAGACATCGATGTATCCGTGGAGTGTTCCTCCGGCACCTATATCCGCTCCTTGGCGCGCGATATGGGCGAGGCACTTGGCGTCGGTGGGCATTTAACCGCCCTGCGCCGCACGACGGTGGGGCCCTTTGCGCTTGCCGATGCCCACCTCCTCGACGATCTCGCAGAAAACCCCCGCCTGTCCTTGAGCCTCGACGAAGCACTCAAGCGCAGTTTCCCCGTGCTGCCCGTCACCGAGGACGAGGCCGCGGCTTTAGCGATGGGCAAATGGCTCGAGCCGCGCGGGCTATCCGGGGTGCATGCGGCGGTAGCCCCCAATGGCCAGGCCATCGCGCTCATTAAGGAGAAGGGAAAAAGGTTGGCCACGGTCTTTGTGGCGCGGCCGTCTACCCTCTAAACCAGAGCCTTAGAGGGAAGACCAAGGGGACCAGTGCGAACGTTCGGTTTAGGCGGAGAAATCAAGGGCCGGAACCAGCGTGGAAACCACGACATAACCGCCCTTTAGGATCCACTTGCCAGTGATAAACGGCACTGGCGTGGGGCGGGCCAGGATATAAGAAATAAAGGTTCCATCTTCGCGGATATCGATTTCTGCCTGATCGAAATCGAGCCACCGATGCGTCATGGGAAACCACGCCTTATAGGTGGCCTCCTTGGCGCAAAATAGCAGGCGGTCTGGGCAGTGCACCCCCGCCTTTTCTAGGCGCGGCAGCTGCGGCATTTCCCCGGATCGGGCGATCATGGTCAACACATGTTCGGGCAGCCGCTGCGCCGGCTCCGCATCAAGGCCAATGGAGCGAAAATCCGTAGTGGAGGCCACCACCGCTGCGCGCAGGCCCTCCGTATGCGTCATGGATCCGATAAATCCTTCGGGCCACAGCGGCATGCCCCGCTCTCCGCGCATAATCGGGTTAGTACCTGTAAAGCCCAGCTCGCGCAGGGCCTGGTGCGCACACCACCGGGCATCGCCAAATTCGGACTTCCGGATATCGACCGCCTGCGAGACTATGGACTGTTCCTTAGGGTCGAGCTGATCATAGTTGAGTAGGTCGGACTCGCGGGCATCCGTACGCACATAGCAATACCGGGTAGTTTCTGGGAACAGGTCGGGGTATAACATCAATTCACCTCCCCAAACGTCGAAGTAACTGGGTATGGCCACGGGATACGGTGCGGCTGGTTACGCCATTCGCGCGGGTAGCCTAATGAGACTTCGATATGGTCTACCCCATCCACATTCATCTTTGAAGGCATGTGCAAGTGGCCGTAAATGACAGCTTCTGCCTTGTACCGTCGCGGCCACGAACGCGTATGCCGCGAGCCGCTCCACAGGGCAATCTCTGGAAAGCGCAGAACCATCGTAGGTTCTTGCACCAGTGGCCAGTGGTTAACCAAGATAGTTGGGCCCTGTACTCGGGATAAACGCTTAATGGAATACGCCAAGCGGTCCCAACACCATGCGCGCACGTCTACGAAGGGAGCGATTGCTACCTCATCGGTCATGACAAGCTTTTTAGAGTGTGCCTGCTGCACCGCTTCTTCCACCGAGGTACCCGGTGGGCGGAAACTGTAGTCATACAGGGTAAAAAGCGGCACAATCGTTATCCCATTAAAAGCCGGATAGGGGTCCTCTGGGGTGATAACGCCGATTTCCCGGCAGGCGGCCACCAGGTAATCGTATTTTTCGCGCCCCTTGTACTGGTCTTGGGAACGAGAAAATAAATCGTGATTGCCTGGTGCCCAAATGACGGTGTCATAGCGCGCGGCCAAGTCCCGCAAGATGCGCAGGATAAGCTCGCTGCGCTCTGCAACATCGCCTGCCACAATGAGCCAATCGGCCGGATCGGGTGGGTTAAGTTCTGCAATGCGCGCTAAATTTTCACGGATCGCGCCGTGCAAGTCTGCTACTGCCCATAGCGTTGGCATTACCGCTCCCACCCGCCTTGCTCATCATCGTTACGGAGTCTCTCGCTGTAGTTAAATCTGTAGTGCTGTTGCTACTCGTTACAGTCACTGTAGCGCAGGTACTACTCTGCTACTACAGCCCATTTCATGGAATAGAAGCGGTAGACCACGCCAATGAGGCGGAAAGTAATGAATGCAGCCAAGCCGCACCACACGCCGGTAAGGCCCGTGCCCATGGCATGTGCGAGGAGCACCCCGGGCAAAAATCCCAGAAGAACCGAGGCAATAGTCAGGCTGCGCAAGAATGCCGCATCCCCTGCCCCCAATAGAACGCCGTCCAGGGCAAAGACCACGCCACCGGCGATGACCATGCCGACCAGGATCCACCATGGTTGGCTCATGGCATCGATGACCTCCTGAGAGGATGTAAAGACGCGCGGAATGAACCCGGCCCCAGCGGCGAAAACCAAGGCGAGGAAGGCTGAGAAAATCGTAGAATACATCACTACCTTGCTTCCCACGCTGCGCGCGTGGCGCGCCGAACCAGCGCCCAAGGCAGCTCCAGTCAAGGCCTGAGCGGCAATGGCCAAGGAATCCAAAATCAGCGACATGAAATTCCACAGCTGCATCATGATTTGGTGGCCGCCCAACGCGGCCGTGCCCACGCGGGATACCACGGCCGTTGCAGTTAGAAAGGCCACCTGAAAGCTAGCGGAGCGCAAGATAAGGTCGCGGCCCAAGATCAACTGTTTACGCACGATGTGCCACCGAAATTTCCACGAACCTTCGTGCTGTTTATACAGCTCGCGCACGAAGAGGCTCGCGATAATGCTCATCCCCAATACGGTGGCAATGGCAGACCCGGCAAGGCCCCACCAATACACGAATGCGGGTACGGCAATGGCTCCGGGAATCATTCCGGCAAGGGTGAAATAGAGCGGCTTCTTGGTATTTTGCACACCGCGCATCCAGCCATTTCCGGCCATTTCCACCAACGTTACGGGAATCGCCAGTGCAGCGATCCGCAGCCACAGTGCAGTTCCGGCCGCAGTCGTAGGATCCCCGGTAAGCCACTGGGCAAAAACACCGCCGAAGATCCACATGATGAGGGCTAAAAGCCCACCAACGCCCAGGGCCACGTAGGTTGCTTGCACACCTTCTGCCACTGCCTCGGCGCGCTTACCAGCGCCAAAAAGGCGAGACGAGCGAGCCGTCGTGCCATAGGACAGGAAGGTCAGCTGCGTGGTCACCACGGTATGGATCGTGGTTGCCGCGGCGAGCGAAGCCAATTCCTGGGCACCCAGGCGCCCCACCACTGCGGTATCGAGCAAGAGGTAGAGCGGCATCGCGGCCAGGACTCCAAGCGCAGGAAACGCGAGGCCGAAGACCTCGCGTGCGCTTACTGTCGTGGGGGTTGACTGCCTAGTGCTCATCGATGGCACTCACCAGCTCCGCGACGATTCGTTCTTCGCTTCCCGATGTCATGTACCCAGCAGCGGGAATATGCCCGCCGCCACCAAATTGGGTTGCCAAGGCGGCGCAATTGATCGTAGTCGAACGCAGCGATACCGCCCATATCCCAGGCGACTGTTCCTTAAAGACCACACCCAATTCGGTGCCTTCAAGGGCACGCACGAAATCTACTAGGGACTCGACTGCGGAATCCGAATGACCTTCGATATCGGCCAAGCCTGCAACGAGGATGCCCACACCCATTTCACCAGCATGTTCAATGCGCAGTCCTGCAAGCACGCGGCCGACCATCTGCAGATCATCTGGAGTCGTGGCATCGAGCAGATCCGTGGCAATCTGCTTGGTATCCAGGCCATAGCGCATCAAGCGCGTGGCCACATCGTGCATGGCGGGCCTGCCCCACCGGAAGCTACCCGTATCGGTCAAAAGACCCGCATACAGGCAGTGTGCGATGCTGCTTTCGATTTGCACCGACAGCATATCCAGGATGGTCAATATGGCCACCGTGGTGGACTCGCACTCTGAATCAACCAAGTTCACTGAGCCAAACCCGAGGTTGGACGAGTGGTGGTCGATGCACAGCACGCGCCCTGCCTCTGTCAGCTCGGCGATATCTGCAGAAAACAAACCAGTGCGATCGATCGACCCACAATCCACGGTGACATAAAGGTCATATCCCTGCGGGAGCTCCCGCATGACCTTAACGTGATCTGCGCCGGGAATGGAGTAAAGATTAGGCGCAAAGTCCTTGTCCTGGCCAATGACCGCACAGGCTTCTTTCCCACTTTGTTGCACGGCTAAGAGCAACGCCGTGGCTGAACCAATGGCATCGGCATCCGGGCGCAAGTGAGTGATAATACAGATGCTTTGCGCGCCAGAAATGGCATCGACTGCGTCCTGATATTCCTTGCGGGTCACTTAAGCCTCGTCTTCATCGGAGGTTTTATACGGATTGGCCTCGCCCGCGGGCTTAGCGTTTTCCTTCAATTTTGCTAGCTCCTCATCGCGAGCCCGAGCGCGCGCCAAGAGCTCTTCCATGTGCGCGGAGGCTTCCGGGACGGTATCGAGCTCAAAAGCAAGGGTTGGGGTAAAGCGAACGGACAACTGATCGCCAACGATCTTGCGCAACTGTCCCTTCGCGCGCTTGAGTGCTTCCTCAGCCTGGTCATAATCGGGTTCCGCATCGATATCGTGGCCACGCACCGTGTAAAAGACGGTAGCGTCGTGCAAATCACCGGTGACGCGTGTATCGGTCACGGTGACCATCTCCAAGCGGCGATCCTTAATCTGCAGCTCAATCGCACTAGCCACGATTTCCTGAATTCGTTTTGCTAGCCGCGCCGCGCGTGCGTGATCGACCATGAGAACCTCCAAGCTAAAGGGGAAAAATTTATTCCTAAATTACCGTGTCGCGGTATCAGAAACCACCAGTTTAGTTACTCACCGCACCCAATGGAAACCGCTTGAAAACCTCACATGCGAAAACGCGAAACGGCCCGCTCTACCTGCCGCACCTCGCGATCTCCCTCCGGGGAGAAAGAATCTTGAGGTGGGCACGCACAGCGGGCCGAAACTAGCAGCGACTAGTCGCGCGGTACCTCGACTTCTTCATAAGCCTGGATGATATCTCCTACCTGGATATCCGGGTAGGACAGCACCATACCGCACTCATAGCCGGCCTTGATCTCAGTAGCGTCGTCCTTTTCGTGACGCAGGGACTCGATCTTGGCATCGGCAGTAACCACGTTGTTATCGCGGAGCAGGCGAACCTTGCCGTTGCGGACAACCTTGCCTTCGGTGACCATACAACCGGCGATGGTACCCACCGAGGAGGACTTGAACAGGGCGCGGATTTCGGCCGCACCGGTGTCGCGCTCCTCGTAGATCGGCTTGAGCATGCCCTTGAGAGCGGCCTCGACTTCCTCGATGGCCTTGTAGATAACCGTGTAGTAGCGGATATCCACGCCCTCTTGGGTAGCGATCTCCGTGGCCTTGCCCTCCGAGCGAACATTGAACGCAATGATGACGGCATCGGAAGCGGCGGCCAACGAAATATTGGTCTCCGTTACGGCACCAACACCGCGGTCGATGATGTTGAGCTCGACTTCGTCCTCGGTCTTGATGTCCAACAGGGCATCTTCCAGCGCCTCGACGGAGCCGGCGTTGTCGCCCTTGAGAATGAGGTTGAGGGTCGAAGTCTCCTGCAATACCTTGTCCAGATCCTCCAGGGACACGCGCTTGCGCTGCTTTGCCTGCAAGGCAGAACGCTTACGAGCATCGCGCTGGTTAGCAATCTGGCGGGCCACGCGGTCATCATCAACCACGAGCAGGTTATCGCCAGCACCTGGAACGCCGGACAGGCCTTGCACCTGTACCGGGCGGGAAGGACCGGCTTCCTTGACGTCCTCACCAAACTCATCGAGCATGCGGCGCACGCGACCGTGTGCATCGCCTACCACGATGGAATCGCCGACGTGCAGCGTACCGCGCTGGACGATGACCGTAGCCACCGGGCCGCGACCGCGGTCCAAGTGAGCTTCGATGGCCACACCCTGGGCATCCATCTCTGGGTTAGCCGTGAGCTCGAGGGCGGCATCGGCAGTCAGGATGACAGATTCCAGCAGCTGGTCGATGTTCTGGCCCTGCTTAGCAGAGATGTCCACGAACATCGTATCGCCGCCGTACTCTTCAGGCACCAGGCCGTACTCCGTGAGCTGGCCACGGATCTTTTCCGGCTGCGCCTCCGGCTTATCCACCTTGTTCACGGCCACGACCACCGGGATATCGGCAGCCTTGGCGTGGTTGATGGCCTCAACCGTCTGTGGCATGACGCCGTCATCGGCGGCGACTACCAAGATGGCCAAGTCAGTAGACTTCGCACCGCGGGCACGCATGGCGGTAAAGGCCTCGTGACCAGGGGTATCCAGGAATGTGATGGTGCGCTCGCCATCCACGTCAACCGTGGTCTGGTAAGCACCGATTCCCTGGGTAATACCGCCGGCCTCACCGGCTGCCTCATTGGTCTTACGGATGGTATCCAACAGGCGGGTCTTACCGTGGTCAACGTGACCCATGACGGAGACGACTGGAGGGCGGTGTTCGAGGGCCTCTTCGCCGCCTTCATCCTCGCCGAATTGCAGGTCGAAGGACTCGAGCAGCTCGCGGTCCTCGTCTTCTGGGGAGACGACTTCTACCTTGTAGTTGATCTCGTCACCGAGCAGCTGCAGCGTATCTTCCGATACGGATGCGGTTGCGGTGACCATTTCACCAAGGTTGAACAGTGCCTGTACCAATGCTGCTGGATCGGCACCGATCTTCTCCGCGAAGTCAGACAGCGAAGCGCCGCGGCGCAGGCGGACGGTCTGTCCCTTGCCATCTGGCAAGCGGACGCCGCCTACGACGTGCTTCTGCTGCTCTTCAAACTCATGGCGCTTTTGCCGCTTCGACTTCTTGCCCTTGCGTGGTGCGCCACCTGGACGGCCGAATGCACCAGCGGTGCCGCCGCGACGCCCACCGCGTCCACCGCGGAAACCGCCGGGACGACCGCCGCCTGGGCCGCCTGGACCACCAGGTCCGCCGTGACCACCTCGACCGCGGCCGCCGCGTCCACCACCGCTCGGTGCCTTGGAGGGCATCGAGGCAGGGTTCGGATGCGAAGGCATCATGGCTGGCGACGGACGACGTCCACCGCCGCCACCCTGGCCTTGATTCTGATCCTGGCCCTGACGGTTAGTGCCGCCCTCGTTGCGGCCGCCGCGCTTTCCACCGCGGTTATCGCCAGGCCGGTTGCCGCCGCGCTGGCCCTTGGAGCCACCGGGACGTGGGCCTGGTCGGTTATCGCCGCCACCCGTGGAAAATGGGTTATTGGCAACGCGGCGGGATCCACCGGGCTTAGGCATCGGTCGCGGCATGGCGTTGCCTGGGGTCGGACGCTCGCCCGACTTCTTGGCATCGCCTTGGCCTGCGTTTTGACCTGGCTTCGGTGCACCTTGGCCGGGCTTCGGTGCTGGCTTGCCAGCGGCAGCGCCCGGCTTTGGTGCTGCCTTACCAGGCTTGGGGGCAGCCTTAGCGGACCCTGCGCCTGGCTTCGGCGCAGCGTCGGATGGCTTCGGTGCCTGTGCCCCTGGCTTCGGTGCGCCGGGCTTAGGCGCAGCGGATTTCGCTCCGCCCTGTGCGCCAGCGCCTGGCTTTGGTGCAGGCGATGCCTGCTTCTTGGCGCTGCCTTGACCGGGCTTAGCGGGCTTGGCAGTTTTCTCAGCCTTGTCTGCCTTAGCTTCGGTGGCATCGCCACCGGACTGTGCTTCATAGTGAGCACGCATCTTCTTGACCACCGGTGGTTCGATGGTCGAGGATGCGGTTTTCACGAACTCGCCTTGTTCTTTCAGGGTGGCGAGCAGTTCCTTGCTGGTTACTCCGAGCTGTTTTGCCAACTCGTGAACACGTAGCTTTCCGGGCACTTGTCTCCTCTTGGTATCGCCTAGGAGCCAAGGCCGCGAAAAACTGGCCTGACTCCTAGTTAAACGTTCTGGACTTTCATCGCTGATGCTTCATCGTTGTGCGCTCATCAGTGTTCGGTCTTCCTTTTTAACTCTGGTGTGTACGAATCTTGTGCAGCTTGTTCCGCACACGGTACTTTTTCGCCCTGTACATTTTCGTACTGTGCTTCCAAGTATCTACGTACCTGACCTGTGTCCACGGATGCGGACGTGCGGAGCGCGCGCTTGAAAGCATGTTTGCGCTCAGCTAGCTCGAGTGCAGAAAGCGTGGGGCTAATCCATGCGCCGCGGCCGGGAAGCCGCCGGAATGGATCCACCACCGCGCGGCTGCCTTGAGGATCATTGGCATCAATGACCACCCGCAGCAGCTCCGTATCGGGCATGCGGCGACGCGTAGCGATGCAAGTACGAAGCCGTTGAGTCTGCGACATCGAACTCCTTAACTTTCGCTGCGTCTGCATGTCCCTTTCTGCATCTGGGCCGTTTACTAGCCTACGCTATTTATCCGCATTTCCTTAATTCGCGTCCGCGTCTGAATGAATATCGATCTTCCAGCCGGTCAAACGGGCGGCTAGGCGCGCGTTCTGGCCTTCCTTACCAATGGCAAGGGACAGCTGGTAGTCAGGGACGATAACTCTCGCCACCTGCTCTTCGCTATCGAGCACGGTCACCTTGATCACCTTGGAGGGGGCCAAAGCATTGCCCACATATACGGTGGGATCCTCGCTGTAATCAATGATGTCGATCTTTTCCCCACCGAGCTGGCGCATGATGTTATTCACGCGCTGACCGCGCGGGCCAATGCACGCGCCCTTGGCGTTGAGGCCTTTAGCGTGGCCAATAACAGCGACCTTGGAGCGGTGCCCAGCTTCGCGGGCGATGGCGATCATTTCCACGCTGCCATCCGCAACTTCCGGAACTTCCAGTTCAAAAAGCCCGCGCACTAGCTCCGGATGGGTCCGGGACAAGTTGATTTGCACATTGGCGCCATTGCGGTTTACCCCCACCACATAAGCCTTGATGCGGTCACCGTGCTGCAGCTTCTCTCCGGGGATTTGTTCTGCGGGAAGCAAGATTCCGTCCTGCGATTCCAACTCGGAACCGAGCTGGACCACAACGATGCCGCGGGCATTGGCACGCGCATCGCGCTGGACGATGCCACTGACAACGCGCCCGCTAAGCTCCGAATAGGAATCAAAAGTGCGCTCGGCTTCGGCCTCGCGCAGCTTGCGCAAGATGGCTTCGCGCACGGCGCGTGCACCCACGCGGCCAAAGTTATCCGGGGTGTCATCGTACTCGCTGGTTACCTCCCCGGTTTCGGAGTCGCGCTCGGTAACGATGACACTGACGGCACCGGTGGTGGTGTCGATGTCTACTCGGGACTTGGTGCCTTCGGCCTTGCTCTCCGCGGTGGATTCGCGGTAATCCAGGTAGGAATACAACAAGGCACTTGCAATCGACTCCAACAGGTCATTGACGGGGACCTGCCGTTCGGATTCGATGGTACGAAGTGCCTCAAGATCAATATTCACTTGTCTATCCTCTCGATTGCCGGTTAACTCTCGGCTTCTGCAAATGGCTGGTGCACGGCGTCTAACTCACGCTGTGATGGCTGTGCAAACTCAATTTCTACCACTGCGTGGGCAATGTTTTCCAATCGCTCCACTTCTGTATGCACCTCGTTTTTTTCAGAGGTGATAAGGACAACGGCATCTTCGTCCGCGTTGAGCGCGCCGATGCGCGCGGTGTGGCTCGTGTCGTCGCCGCGGTTAAAAGTCACCTTCCGCCCCTTGTTGCGGCGCCAGTGACGCGGTGCGGTCAGCGGCAAATCCACACCGGGGGTAGAGACCTCCAATGTATATCCGGCGCCAAAATTCAGCTCGCCCGCCGCCTCTTTTTCATCGAAGAAGGCTGAAATATCGTCGGAGACTTCCTCCAATACGTCAGAGCTGGGCCGCCTATCGCCATCGATGCGGATGATGACCTGTGATTTCTTTCCCGCCTTGGTGGTTTTAATATCCTCCACGTCCAGCCCGCGGGCTTCTAGGCGAGGTTGGAGCAAATCAGTTAATTGTTGTGCATCTGGGAAAGCCATGCCCACTAGCCTACGTCCTTCGAGGTACAGTCTTTTGGGTGAACCGCCGACGTATTGCTTTAACCTGTGTAGCCTCGACTGCCGCGCTGCCCGCCCTCGCGGGCTGTTCCGCAGTCGATTCCGTCGTCGACTATTTTGGCCCGCGCCCAGAAGACGCGCTCGAGCGCCTCGCCGTGGCCGCCGCGAGCGATAGCCTCGCCCTCCAGGGCGTCGATGATGCGGCCGCGGATATGCGCAGCTCGCAGGCCGATGCGCTGTATGAGGAGATTGCGCGCCTCTGCGGCACCGATGACCAAGGAAACGTCCCACACAGCTGTGAGGTGGAACGCCCGACGCAGGCACCACCTGCCACAGATTCCTCCCAGCTGCTAGAAGAAGCCGCCTCTGCCACAACGGAAGCCGCCGATGAGGTCAGTTCTGAGTCGCGGCCCATAGTCACGCAACAGGCCATCACGCTTAATGCCTGGCTGCCTGGCGATGCCCCCGATATTCCCACGCTCTCCCAGCCACACCGCGAGAGCGCGGCTGCTTTGTTGCAGTGGGAATACGAGCAGATCTTCGGCCTGGATTTCGCTCGGGCTTATAGCGATCCTGCTGCCGAGGGGCGCATCGATAAGCTCTTAAGCCTCCATCACCGCCGCATCGACCAACTGCAAGAGGCGCTTAGCCAGAATGGCGAGGCTCCCCAGCCGGAGCCTGCCTATTCTTCCGGCGCAGCCACGCTTCCCAGCGATGCGGACTCCGCTGCAGCCTTCCTCGATACCTTGGTTGAACTAGACGCAGACAAGTGGCACGCGGCTGCGGTGGCTGCCGCACAACAAGAAAGCCCAAACCAGGAGTGGCTGAACTGGTTAATCGGCATCGCCGCCGAAGCCAAGGCCGCATAGCTTCGAGTATTGACCCACCGTGTCTACCTGAATATTCACTGTTCGGCGGGCAGAGAAAAGTCAGCGAGTTATAGGCCGATATTCATTGATAATTCGTTCGGCCCTTACGTAATTTGGTGGATTACGTGCTTGGTGGAGATACCACAAGCCCCAAAAACACAATGAGAAGGAGTGCTTTCTCAATGCGTACGAAGAAGACTTTGCTCACTATGGCCGCAGCTACGTTGGGCATCGCGGGCATTGCCGCCCCTGCCGCCAACGCCGCCCCGGAAAGCGCGTGGGACCAGGTCGCCGCGTGCGAGTCCGGCGGTGACTGGCACATCAACACCGGCAATGGCTACCACGGCGGTCTGCAGTTCTCGCAGCAAACCTGGGCCGGTAGCGGCGGCACCCAGTACGCGCCTACCGCTGATCAAGCCACCAAGCAACAGCAGATCGAAATCGCTGAAAACGTTCTTGCCACCCAGGGTGCTGGCGCATGGCCTAATTGCGGCGGCCCCGTGGCTGGCTAATCGGCTTCCTCCCACAGCGGTAGCGTGATGCCGCCGCGAGCGCGGCATCACGCAGACAACCGACTCCCCCCCGGTATTCTTCTCGGACCCTATTGCCCGGGAAAACAGGGGAGTCGGTTCTTTTTGGTTTTATGCCCTACCCTGCGCAATCTTCCATGCGTAGCGAATCAACGGAATCTGCAGCGGCAGCCGAATGATGTGATAAAGCTTCTTCGGCCATCCTGCGTCGCGCTCGATCCAGGCGTGGTACATATTCGCCGGCCACACGGCAAGAAATAGCGCCGCGGCTGACGCGCCGCCGGATTCGCGGGTGGCGCGATCGGTAAGCAAACAGCCCGTAGCTATTTCCCAGGCGCCGGAGGCAAAGTTATACAACCGCGGCGAGCCCGGCAGCTGCGGCGGCACAATGGATTCGAAATTCTTCGCGCGTAGGAAATGCAACGCTCCCATGGTGATAAGAGCCGTGGGAAGCACCTTCTTATTAAGTCTCATGCTTCCCCACGATACCTTGCCGCTGCTTATGAGCGCTGGGCCTTGGCGCGGTGCTTTGAGCTAAGCCCGCACCAACTCGAGGAGTTTATCCACGATTTTCTCCGCTGGGACCTCCAGCGTTTCCTGCCCGCGGATGCGCAGCTCGATGATGCCATCTTTGAAGGCGCGTCCCAAGATGGCCACAAACGGCATGCCGAGCAGCTCTGCATCCTTGAACTTCACGCCTGGAGAGACCTTAGGGCGGTCATCGAAAAGCACCTCAAGGCCCGCCTGGGACAGCTCTTCTACTAGCTTATCGCCGGCCTCCATGGCCGCTGCATCCTTATTCGCCACCGCCACGTGCACCTGGTACGGCGCCACCGCAACCGGCCAATTCAGGCCCTTATCATCGTGGCGCTGCTCTGCCAGCACGGCCAGCATGCGGGAGATGCCGATACCATAAGAGCCCATTGTGGGAATAGCGCGCTTCCCGTTTTCATCAAGAATCTGCACGTCAAAAGCCTCGGTGTACTTCCGGCCCAACTGGAAGATGTGGCCCAGCTCGATGCCGCGCTGCAAAGCCAAGGTGCCCTGGTTATCTGGTGCGGGATCGCCCTCTTTAACCTCGGCCGCTTCCACAAACTCATCGACGTGGAAATCGCGGCCTGCCACGCAGCCCACGACGTAGCAGCTTTGTGCATCGGCGCCGGTGATCCAGGAAGATCCCTTGACCACGCGGGGATCGGCAAAGACCTTCACGCCATTGGAATTCAGCACGCGAGGGCCCACAAAGCCCTGCTCCAAGAAATCGTATTGCGCGTAAATCTTATCGCTTGCCAGGCTGAACTCTGCCGGTTCCAAGGCCGCTTCAAGGCGCTTGGGATCTAGTTCGCGGTCGCCCGGAATCAGCACGGCCGCCAGTTCCTTCTTCTCTTCAGAATCCTCTAGCGCCGGGTGGGTTACCTCCACCATGACGCACTTGAGGATATCTGTGGCCCGAGCCTCATGGCCGTCGACCGCAATGTCCTCGGTCTTCGCCCAGTGCACAAGCGCTTCAATGGTGGCGGCATCCGGGGTCCGGTATTCCTTTGCCGCCGGCTGGCCCGCGATGTCCTTTTCTGGGGGCGCTTGGGTCACGACCGCCTCTACATTGGCTGCATAATCGCCCTCGGTAGAGCGAACAAAAAGGTCTTCGCCCACCTCAGAAACTGCCAAGAACTCCTCGGAGGCGGATCCGCCCATCGCCCCAGAAGTGGCCTTACAAATAGCGTAATCGATTTCCAAGCGGTCAAAAACATTTTGATACGCCTTGCGGTGGCGGGCGTAGGAGGAATCGAGGCCCTCATCGTTCATATCGAAGGAGTAGGAATCCTTCATCACGAACTCGCGCCCGCGCAGCACCCCGGCGCGGGGACGTTCCTCATCGCGGTACTTGGTTTGAATTTGATACAGCGTGACTGGGAAATCCTTGTACGAGGAGTACATGTCCTTAACGGCATTGGCAAACATTTCCTCGTGCGTGGGGCCAAGCAGCAAGTCCGCGTTCTTGCGGTCCTGCAGCCGGAATAGGTTGGGACCGTATTCCACCCAACGGTTGGTCTTTTCATAGGGCTCGCGCGGTAGCAGCGCCGGGAACAGCATCTCTTGCCCGCCTATGGCGTCCATTTCTTGGCGTACTACGTCTTCAATCTTGCGCAGGGTGCGCAGCCCCAACGGCAGCCAGGTATAAATGCCCGGCGCGACGCGGCGCACATAACCGGCACGCACCAGCAGCTTGTGGCTGGGGACCTCGGCATCGGCTGGGTCCTCACGAAGGGTGCGGAGAAATAGTTCAGAAAGGCGGGTAATCATGGTCAAAATATACATCGCTACCCTATCTATATGCTCATTGTCCTCCCTCCTTCAGAAACCAAGGCTCATGGCGGCACGGGAAAGCCGCTTGATTTTGCCAACCTATCTTTTCCCGAACTAAGCGATACCCGGCGCGAAATCGCTGCTGAGCTGCAGTCTCTTCCCATCGATGAGGCGATGGTTGTGCTTAAGCTCTCGGAGAAGCTACGCAGTGAGGCTGAATCGAACAATCAGCTATTTACCACCCCCACCATGCCGGCACTCGAGCGCTATACTGGCGTGCTTTTTGATGCACTTTCTGCATCCACCCTTCCCTCATGGCAACGCCTTGCTATTGGCGATGCCCTCTTCGGGCTCCTGCGCGCGGACGACCCTATCCCCCATTACCGCTTATCGGGCGGTACCAAGCTGGGCGGTCGCACCATGAAGTCTTATTGGGGCAAGCAGGTAACGCAGGCGTTAGAAAACATCGATGAGCTGGTTGTGGATCTGCGCTCGGGCACCTACCAGCAACTGGGCCGGCTGCCTTCGGCCGTGACGGTGCGGGTAGAAAGCGTGCAGCCGGATGGCTCGCGCAAAGTGGTCAGCCACTTTAATAAGCACTATAAAGGCCTGTTGGCCCGGGAGCTGGCGCTTTCGCCTGCCGATGCCTTCAGCGCCGCCGATGTCGCCGCTATTGCGCGCGCTGCCGGCATGACGGTAGAAGAACCACCGCACGGCTCAAGGGAGCTTACCCTCGTCGTATCCCCATAAGGTGTGAGTGCCCGCGGGGAGCCTAGACCACGGCGCGGCGTCGCTGGACGGCCGCGGCCCCGCCGAGGACCGCTACCACCATGGCCAAGACGATGACTCCGGATGCCCATTGCGGGGCCATGAGCCCGAAGGTGTCTTGGCCTTGAAAGAAGGTGCGCAGGTTGGCATCGGGAAAAATCTGCAGGATGATTTTGGCCCAGCCCATGTCCATCGAGGTCAGCACGCTTTCGATGACGAAGTATTCGATAATGAGCAGCATGGCCGCAAAGGTGCCGCTGCGCAGGATATAAGCCAGGCTGGTGGCCAGCAGGGTATAGACGATGTATTCCATAAAGGTAAACAGAAACACGGCGTTATCCGGGTAGTGCACGAAGCTGGAGAAGTCATACGAGCTGCCGAGCGCAGCGTTAAACAACATTCCGAGGACGCCGGCCAGGCCCGCGGCGGCGACGTTGGCCACGGTGATGACGAGGATTTGGCTCGAAAGCACCTGCAGGCGCCGATTGGTAGATAGGTAGCTCCAGGCTACGGTGCCTTTTTGTAGGTCTCCGCCGACTAGCGTGGCCGAGGAAAAGATCATGATGACCACGGCAAAGATGGCGCCGATGGCTAGATCGGAGGATTGGAGGGCGCTGTCGTCAGTGCGGAGAGCTCCCATCAGCACGTTGGCGGCTGTTAGCCCAACGGTGATGATAGCGAGGTAGACCCACGTAGAGCGCAGGGAAAATATCTTGCGGGATTCGGAAACGATGGTACTCATGGCTCGTCATCTGCCTTTCTTAAGCGAGTTATGCGGAGCGGTAATCCAGGTGATCTGCGGTAGCGCCAAGGAAGGCGTCTTCTAAGGAGGGGTGCTTGACCTCAAGGCTGCTGATGCGGATGCGGTGGTCAAAGCACAATTGGCCGACCTCGTCGCGGTCCAAGCCAGTAATGCGCAACACTTCCCCATCAAAGGAAGTTTCCGCCTGCGAATCGTGCAGCAAGCGGGCCAACTTTTCTGGTTGATCTACCACAGCCTCCACGGTGGTAGCACCGGAGGCATTGACGAATTCTTCTACCGTTCCTTCGCCAACGAGCTTGCCTTTGCCTATGACCACTAGGCGGTCCGCCGTCAGCTGCATTTCTGACAACATGTGGGAAGAAACAAGCACGGAGCATCCCCCAGCG
Organism: Corynebacterium sp. MSK310; assembly: GCF_030227355.1. NCBI lineage: Bacteria > Bacillati > Actinomycetota > Actinomycetes > Mycobacteriales > Corynebacteriaceae > Corynebacterium > Corynebacterium sp. MSK310. The sequence continues at coordinate 154,532 of NZ_JASPFZ010000001.1, read as the reverse complement.
GCGAATTCCCGGATGCGGTCGCGCATCCAGTGAACGCCCTCGGGGTCGAGGCCGTTGACAGGTTCATCGAGAAGCAAGTGCTTAGGTTCTCCCATCATGGCGCAGGCAAGTCCGAGGCGCTGCTTCATGCCAAGCGAATAACCCCCGATGCGCTTTTTCGCGACCTTCCCAAGCCCGACGCGCTCCAAGGTGTCATCGACGTGTTCCATCGATACTCCCTGCAGTGCCGCCATATAGCCCAGGTGCGCGCGGGCACTGCGGCCGGGGTGGAACCAATTGGCATCAAGCAAGGTGCCCACCGTGGAGGCGGGATCGGGTAGTTCGCGGAACGGTGTTCCATCGAATGTAGCGGTGCCGGAGGTGGGATTTTCTAGCCCCACGCACATGCGCATCGTGGTGGATTTGCCGGAGCCATTGGGTCCTAGGAACCCGGTGACTTGGCCATCGGGAACCTCAAAGGAGAGGTTGTCTACTGCTGTAAAGGAACCGTACTTCTTGGAAAGCTGTGTGACTGTGAGCATGGTTTTATCGTGTCGTTTTCCCGGCGCGATGTAACCATCCTCGAGGCGGATTTAGCCGTTCATCCCTGGGGATGAGAAAGCAGCTCTTCCACGGTGACCACCCCATGGGTATAGGCATACAGCACGGCCTGGACGCGGTCGCGGGACCCGGTCTTGGTCAGCACGTGGCGCACGTGGGTCTTGACCGTTGCCATGGAGACAAATTCCTCTTCAGAGATTTCGGTATTCGAATACCCCAGCGCCATAAGCCTTAAAATATCCATCTCGCGCGGGGTAAGTTCCGCGGACGGCGGAGCCGTCGCGGTGGTGGCGCCTGGCTGTGCATCCGCAGCGGTGTGCGCAGCCGAGTGCGCCTTCCTGCTGTCCCCACCCTCCTCGCTGCGGACTTGTTGGAGCACCTGAGCGGTAATACGCGGTGAGAGCACGGCCTCGCCTGAGTGCACGGTGCGAATGGCTGAGAGCAGCTCCTCGGGTTCGACGTCTTTGAGCAAGAATCCGGATGCCCCGGCAGAGATTGCGCCGTGGACAAAGTTGTGATCATCAAAGGTGGTCAGCATGATGACCTTGGTATCTGGGAATTCAGGGAGCACTTCCTCCGTGGCCGCAATGCCATTGACCCGCGCCATCTGCACGTCCATGAGGATGATATCGACGGGCTCTTGCCGCGCCAGGTCCAGTACCTCATCGCCGTCGGAGGCCTGCCAGACCACGCTCATATCCTCCTGCGAGCCAATCAGCATGGCGAACCCGGCGCGCAGGAGCGGTTGGTCATCGACAAGCGCAATGCGAATGGGCTCAGGTTCCTGTTCCGGATTAGACATGCGGTACCTCCACGGTGATTGCAAACGTTTCATCCTCGGCCTTGGTGGACACACTGCCACCATAGGCCTTCACACGCTCTTTGATCCCGATGAGCCCATAGCCGGGACTGTGGTCCTCGTCCGGCTGCGCCATGGGGTTGTGCCCCTCGATAACAAGCGCCGACTTATCGCTGCGAAAGCGCAGAGTTCCCCTGTTCTGGCTGGAGTATTTGAGCATATTCGTCAGTATCTCCTGCACGATGCGGTAGATGGTGAATTGATAAAGCTCGTCGCTATCGGCGGGTAACTTTTCCATGCCGTAAACGGTGATATCGAAGCCAGCGCGCCGGGCCTCTGAAAATAGGCCTGCGATGTCTGAGGTGCCTGGGGCTTTGGTTTCCCCGCGCGCGTCTTCTTCGCGCAAGACGGATAGCAGGCTACGCATCTGTTTTAGGGATTCGCGGGAGGTGGAGGCGATGGTATCGAGCGCCTCCGTGGCTACCTTGGGGTCTTTTGCGGCGGCGAACCGGGCGCCATCGGCAAGCGCAATGACCCCGGCGAGGTTATGGGCGACGATATCGTGCATCTCGCGGGCGATGCGGTTGCGCTCCACGGCGCCGGCCATCTCCGCGCGCTCGATGAGCAGCTGTTGGCCCTCCCGGCGCTTCCGGTTATTGGTGCCGAGCAAGTAGAAAAAGCCGAGGACCGGCCAGCCGAGCAAGACCGTGCCGGCATAGGCAAGCAGCGGGCTCATGGTCGCATCGCCCAAGCCGATATCGCTGCCCGCGAAGACCTTTTCACCAAACAGGCTTGCGGTGGTTCCCGCCAGGGAGCCCAGGGCAATCCATGCAAGCCAGATATAGCGCAAGCGCTTGCGCGAGTGCGTGCCAATGAGAAAAGCCGTGTAGGCGAAAATCGGGGCGTGGAAGTTCGCCAGGGAGGCCAAGGGCGTAAAAATGCACAACGTCATGGTGCCGGCGATGAAGAAAATGGACTTTTCTTGCAGCTTGGGATGCAGCCACAGCGCGAGCGGAATGCCGACGGTGTACAAGACCGCCACGATGGCCTGAAAGGGTGAATCGGTGTGCAAAAAGTTCGCGGCGTTGGGCAAAAGCACGCCGAAGAACACAGGGATGAGGATTCGCCACGGCGGGCCAATCCAGTCGCGCAGACGATCCGGCCAAAGCTTAGACATAAGGGCAAGGCTAACGCAGAAACTAACTCGCCGGCCTCATCCTCAGGGCTGACTAGACTGGCTGGCATGCAACTCCAGTTCTTTGAAGTCGATGTCTTTGCCACCTCGGCGTTTTCCGGTAACCCGCTCGCCGTCGTGGCCCATGCCGATGGGCTCTCGACGCAACAGATGCAGGCCATCGCGCACTGGACCAATTTTTCTGAAACCACGTTTTTGCTCGAGCCCACCGAACCCGCGGCGGACTATCGCGTGCGCATTTTTACCCCGCACGAGGAGTTTGATTTCGCCGGCCACCCCACCTTGGGTAGCGCCGCCGTCTGGCGGGCTCTCGGCAATGAACCTCAGAAGGAAGGCACTATAGTGCAGGAATGCGGGGTGGGGTTAGTCTCCGTGCGCGAGAACGCGGGTATTAATTCTTTTGCCACCCCGCCCCTGCGCGCGGGCGGGCCATTAAGCAGTGCCGAACTGGCAGAGGCCTGCGCGGGATTGAATATCGCAGAAGCAGATGTCATCGATTCCGCCTGGGTGGATAATGGGCCCGGCTGGCGGCTTATACAGCTGCGCGATGCCGCGGCCGTGCGCGCGGTTCAGCCCGCCGCCACTCGCCCCAAGGTGGGCGTGGTGGGAATGCGTGATAGCGCCGCAGACGCGGGCTCCGCTGCCTATGAAGTGCGCGCGTTTACCGCAGAATTCGAGGATCCCGTCACCGGCTCTTTCAACGGCGGGGCCGCGCAATTCATGCGCTCGCGCGGGCTGGTTCCCGCCCGCTACACCGCCTGCCAGGGCAGCCAGCTGGGAAGAAACGGCGAGGTCTTTATCCACGATGACGGCACCGATATTTGGGTCGGTGGCCGCGTCCACATCCGCGTGCAAGGACAATTGGAGGTCTAAAATGCACCTACACCACGACTATGCCGATCACCTGCCGGAATTTGTGGCGGCAACCCACGGCGAAGAACAACCGGATCCTAAGCTCGTAGTCCTCAATGAAGAGCTGGCAGTGCAGCTGGGCTTGGATACTGACTGGCTGCGCTCTGCAGACGGCCTGGATTTCCTTTTAGGCCGCGACGGCGGGCATGCCATGGCCTATTCCGGCTTCCAATTCGGTTCCTTCAACCCACAGATGGGCGATGGCCGGGCCATGCTCTTGGGCGAGGTGGAAAAAGACGGAAAACTGTGGGATCTCCACGCCAAGGGCACGGGGCTTACCCCCTATTCCCGCCTGGGTGCTGATGGCCGCGGCACCCTTTCATCCATGCTGCGCGAATACCTGATTTCTGAGGCCATGCACGCCCTCGGCGTACCCACCACCCGCTCGCTTGCTGTGATTTCTACCGGCCGTCCCATCCAGCGCGGCCACGTGCAGCCGGCTGGCGTCCTGGTCCGCGTGGCGGCAAGCCATATCCGGGTCGGAACTTTTCACTATGCCGCGCAGTCTGGCCACCTCCAAGACCTCGCGGACTATGCCATAGCGCGCCACTACCCTGGGGCAGATTATCGGGAGTTTTTTCAAGGCGTCATGGACCGCCAGATTGCCACCGTGTCTTCGTGGATGCGCTTCGGCTTTATCCACGGGGTGATGAATACGGATAACACCACCATCTCCGGCGAAACCATTGATTACGGCCCGTGTGCCTTTATGGAGTCCTACTCGCCCGATACGGTATTTTCCAGCATTGACCAGCAGGGACGCTATGCCTTTGGCAATCAACCAGCTATCCTGGGCTGGAACCTCGCCCGGCTCGCGGAATCGCTGGTGCCGCTTTTCGATGCCGATATCAATGCCGGGGTCGACTTCGCGCAAGAGACCATCAATGGGTTCCAGGAGAAATTCGCCACCCAGCGCCGCAGCGATATAGCCGCAGCCCTCGATACCTCTACCGAGGTAGCCTCGGCCTACCTTGCCGCCATGCAGCTATCCCGCCCGGATATTACGCTGGCGCACCGCGCGCTTGCCGATGCCGCCCGCGGCCACACCCTTCCTGCCCGAGAGCTCTTCTCAGATTCAGACTTCCTAGATAGCTACCTAGCCACTCACCCCGCCCCGGATGCCGTGGATGCTGCCATGCCCCGGGTCATTCCCCGCAACATGGCCGTCGAAGCCGCGCTGCGCGCCGCCGAGGCAGGCGATATGCAGCCCTTTACTGAGCTTCTCCACGCCGTGACCCACCCGTGGGAGCCGCATCCGTCCTACGAACAGCCCGACCCGAATGGGCTTGCAGGTTTTCTCACCTACTGCGGTACCTAATATGCTGTCAACCCCAGATTTCGGGGTTGCGCAGCACAAAGCCCTCCGTGCAGTAGGTTCTGCACGGAGGGCAGGGGCCAGGAATTAGCCCAAAGCCGAAGGGTGGGCGTTTAGCGCTCCAGCTTCAGCGTCTTCTGGGTGTATTCCCACATCTCGTTGTAGAAGTCCTCATCATTGGCCAGCTTCATGCCGTAGGACGGGACCATCTCGCGAATCTTATCGCTCCAGTCAATCATGCGCTCGCCAAAGCAACGCTCCAGCAGCTCCAGCATGACGGCTGGGGCAATGGAAGCACCCGGGGAGGCCGGCAATATTGCCTTCCTGGTTATTGACCAGTGCGGTACCGAACTCGAGGGAGCCAAAGCGCGGTGCACCAGCAGGCTTGATGACCTGTACGCGCTGGCCGGCTATCACGGTCTCCCAGTCGCTTTCCTTCGCATTCGGGACGTATTCGCGGAGGGAATCAACGCGGTCGGAGAAGTCCTTGCGGACCTCATCGATGAGGTACTTGGTCAGGCCGAATTCCTGTACCGCAACACCCAGGTAGGAGGTGATATTATCCGGGCGGATGGACTTGAAGAGATCCAGGTAGGAGCCCTTCTTCAAGAACTTCGGACTCCAGCCGCCGTACGGGCCAAACAGCAGGCCCTTCTCGCCGTCGATAACGCGGGTATCCAGGTGCGGCACGGACATCGGAGGAGCACCGACTGCTGCCTTACCGTAAACCTTGGCCTGGTGCTGCTCAATAAGCTCCGGGTTCTTGGCGCGCAGCCACAGACCGGAAATGGGGAATCCGGCGTAGCCAGCTACTTCTTTCACCTTTGCCTTGCGGAGCAGATCCAGGGCGTAGCCGCCGGCACCGACGAAGACGAACTTCGCCTTCACCACGGTGATATCGCCGGTGTGCTTGTTCTTGGAATAGACCTTCCAATCATTTCCGTCGCGGTCAATATCGAAGACCTCGTGGCCGTAACGGATCTCCGTACCAGATGCGCGCGCAGCGGTCAGGAATTGCTTGGCCAGGGCACCGAAGTTCACATCGGTTCCGACTTCGGTCCAAGAGATAGCGACCTTATTGGAAAAGTCGCGGCCGTCTGCCATGAGCGGCAGCTTCTCCGCGAAGGTGGATTCGTCATCAGAGAACTGCATGCCGGGGAACATGTGCTTTTCACTCAGCACCTCGTAGCGGCGCTTCAGGTAGTCCGCCTGGATTTCACCTTGAGCGAAGGACACGTGTGGGACTGGGTTGATGAACTCGCTAGGTTCAGTCAGGATGCCGTTGTTGAGCTGGTGGGACCAGAACTGGCGCGACTTCTGGAACTTCTCGTTGGTGGCAATGGCCTTAGAGATATCAATGCGGCCGTTCTTCTCTGGCGTGTAGTTGAGCTCACACAGAGCAGAGTGACCGGTACCGGCGTTATTCCACGGAGAGGAGGATTCCAGGGCGGGGCCATCAAGGCGCTCAAAGATCATCTGGGTCCAGCTCGGCTCCAGCTCGCGGAGCATAGCGCCCAGGGTGGCGCTCATGATGCCGGCACCGACCAGTGCGACATCAACCTCATCTACAACTTGTGCTGTCTTCTTTGCTGAGGACACTGTGTTATAACCTCTTCGGATTGAAAATTTATATACATCGGCGCATTCTGCACCATATATTTTAAGCGCTTTGCGCCCCACACCGCGACTGTTTTGCACAGACAACCTGCCGATGTGTCACGCATTAACGCCTTACCTTACGCTTTTCTCCACTCGATTGGTTTTTCTCCCCCACCCTGGCCGCCACATTATGGGACGCCATGTAATACACTTCACATTGAGTGGAAATAATCGCAGGTCACGCAGCTACCGTAGCGAACCCCTAGAATTGACTAGACTCGTGTCATGGCTACAGCAACTCCGTCATGGGGGCCCGATATCCTCGGCCCCGATTTTCAATCAGCCACCCTCGACCTTGGCCCCGATCCCGATGGCGAGGGGGACGTTGTCACCACCCTCGTCCATTACGCACCAGGATCAAGCGAAGGCTCCGGGTCAGCGGGCTCTGCCGATTCTTCATCGCCTTCCCGCCCGGCCCTGGTGTGGCTGCACGGGATGACTGACTACTTCTTTCACTCACACGTTGCAGAACACTTTGCGGCGCAAGGCTATGATTTTTATGCGGTCGATCTGCGCAAATGCGGCCGCTCGCATAGGCCTGGCCAGTCCTGGCACTACGTTTCAGATTTGTCCTTATACAACGCGGATCTTTCCGCGGCCCTCGATGCCATTGCGAATGACAAGGTAATCGTTATGGCCCACTCCACCGGTGGCCTGATTGCGCCGCTATGGATCGACTTTTTACGCCGCCATGATCCGGAGCGGTTCTCCCGCCTTAAGGGGCTGATTCTCAATAGCCCTTGGCTCGACATGATGGGCGTTCCCGGTTGGGCAGTCTCCGCGCTGAAACCTGTCATATATTCCACCGCCAAAATCGCACCCAAGACCGCCTTGTTTGGGGGCAACCTCACTGCCTACGGCGAATCGGTGCACAGTGATTACTACGGCGAGTGGGACTATGACCTCAGCATGAAACCCCTAGCCGGGCATAAAAAATATATCGGATGGTTGGCCGCCGTGTTCCACGGTTTCGATGCCCTTCACAGCGGCCGTATTAACACCGGAGTCCCCGTATTGACGCTGCAATCTACCCGCTCCCTATTGGGAACTCCGTACTGCGATGCGGTCAATCATGCGGATTGCATCATCGATGTCGCCCAGACCCGGCGGTGGGCAAAAGAGCTCGACGCGCACTACACGCTGCATTCCATCGAAGGCGCGCGCCACGATGTCTTTTTATCCCTCCCCCACCCCCTAGAAGAGGCCTTCGCAGCGTGCGATGCGTGGCTTCCCACCATCGTGGAAGCCCCTACACCAGCATAAATACCCGAATTGGACACATGAATTAAGGTACAGATATGACCACAATTGATACAGCAAATACTCCGGCCGCTGAGGAACACTACGACCTCATCATCATCGGCACCGGTTCCGGCAACTCCATTGCCAACCGCGATTTTCACGATAAGAAAATTGCCATTATTGAAAAGGACCGCTTCGGTGGCACCTGCCTGAATGTCGGCTGCATCCCCACCAAGATGTACGTCTACGCAGCCGATGTCGCCCTCGCCGCCCGCGAAGGCGAGCGCCTTGGCATTGATGCCCAGGTCAACAACGTGGAGTGGAACTCCATTGTGGAGCGCGTCTTCCACAACCGCATCGACCAGATCGCCCAAAGCGGCGAGGACTACCGCCGCGGCGACAAGACCCCGAATATCACCGTCTACGACGAGTACGCTCGCTTCGTCGGCCCTAAGACCATCCAGACCGGCGATCACGTCATCAGCGCCGATCAGATCGTTATTGCTACCGGCTCCCGCCCGGTAATCCCTGAGGTCTACGCCAATTCCGGTGTGAAGTACTACACCAACGAAGACATCATGCGGATGGATCGCCAACCAGAAAGCCTGATCATCGTCGGCGGCGGCTATATCGCTATGGAATTTGCCCACGTCTTCGATGGCCTCGGTACCAAGGTCACCGTGGTCAACCGCAGCGAGACCCTGCTGCGCCACCTCGATTCCGATATCTCCTCGCGCTTTAACGAAATTGCCCGCGAGCGTTTCGATGTGCGAATTGCTAACGGCACCAAGCTGGAAGAAACCGACAAGGGCGTCAAGCTCGAGCTCGATAATGGCGAGACCCTCGAAGCAGACGCAATCCTGGTAGCCACCGGCCGCAAGCCGAATGGCGATCTCATGGATGTGGACAAGGCCGGCATCAAGCTGCTGGACAATGGCCGCATTTCCACCGATGCGCATGGCCTTACCGATGCAGAAGGCGTCTGGGCGCTTGGCGATGTCTCTTCGCCCTACATGCTCAAGCACGTCGCCAACGCCGAAGCCCGCACCATCCAGCACAACCTGCTCCACCCGGAGGATCTGCAGGAGCTTCCGCACGACAACGTTCCTGCCGCCATCTTCACCCACCCGCAGATCGCCTCTGTGGGCTTGAAGGAAGAAGAAGCGCGGGAGCAGGGCTTCGATATCACCGTGAAGATTCAAAACTTCGGCGACGTGGCCTACGGCTGGGCCATGGAAGATACCACCGGTATTTGCAAGCTGATTGCGGACCGCAAGACGGGCCAGCTCTTGGGCGCCCACCTAATGGGCCCGCAGGCCTCCACCCTGATCCAGCAGCTGATTACCGTAATGGCCTACGAGATCGACCTGCGCGACTTTGCCCGCAAGCAGTACTGGATCCACCCAGCCCTGCCAGAGGTCGTAGAAAACGCCCTCTTGGGCCTCGAGTGGGACTAAGGCACGTAGAAGGCTCCATAGCAAAAGCCGCCTCCCCGACCACGCGCAAAGATTCATGCGCGACGGTTAAGGAGGCGGCTTTCGCAGTGCCTAGGCCTTGAGGAAGGGACCTAGCGATTAATCCTCATCTGGGATGGTCAGGATTTCATTGCCATCCTCGGTAATGACCAAGGTGTGCTCGAACTGGGCGGTGAACTTGCCATCACGGTTTTGCACGGTCCAGTCATCGTCCCAAATATCGTAATCCAGCGAACCAAGATTGATCATCGGCTCCACCGTCAAGGTCATGCCCGGTTCCAAGATATCGCGGTACGTGGTGGAATCGTGGTGCAAGACCACCAACCCATTGTGGAAGGTGGGTCCTACGCCGTGGCCGGTGAAATCGCGCACGACGTTATAACCAAAGCGCTTGGCATATGACTCGATAACGCGGCCGATAACGTTGATCTCGCGGCCAGGCTTTGCGGCCTTAATGCCGCGCATCGTGGCTTCTTTGGTGCGCTCTACTAAAAGGCGGTGCTCCTCTGATACGTCACCTGCCAAGAAGGTGGCGTTATTATCGCCGTGCACGCCGTTTTTATAAGCGGTGACATCGATATTGACGATGTCACCTTCTTCAATCACGGTGGTATCCGGAATGCCGTGGCAGACGATTTCATTCAGCGAAACGCAGCTGCCCTTGGGAAATCCCCGGTACCCCAAGGTAGATGGGTACGCGCCGTGGTCACACATATACTCGTGCGCCACGCGGTCGACCTCATCCGTCGTCACGCCAGGCTTTACGGCCTTGCCGGCTTCCTTCAGCGCGTTGGCCGCGATCTTGCAGGCCTCCCGCATCTTCTCAATCACTTCGGGGGACTGCACAAAAGGCTCGCCGATGGCCTCTTGTACCTCGTCTTTCCACACATATTCCGGGCGCTCGATATCTTCTGGCACCGGCCGGATGGGGGTTGGTTTACCTGGCTTCAATTTTCCACGAGTACTCATAATTGCCCATGGTAGTCCTCATACCGGCTCACGCAGTATCGGGGTGGCCAGTCAGTGTCCGCTGCTTACTCGACCTTGGGGGCCGGGCCATCATTGGGGCGCGAGCGGTAATCATCCAGCTTCCGCAGGAAGTTATCGGTAATGGCTACCGAGGATTCGGAGCCGCCGCCCAATACGATGAGCGTGGCAAAGGCGATATCGTCTTCTTCCCGGTAGCCGGTAAACCACGCGTGCGAGCCTTCATTGATCTCGGCCTCACCGGTCTTGCCGTAAATCGTTCCGCCCGCCTGCATCCCGCGGGCGGTACCGCTGGTGACCACCTGGCGCATCATGCCGCGCACGTTATTCAGCACGTGGTCTGGAATCGGCCTCGACTTATCCGAGGCCTTGGTCTCGCGGCCCTCAATAAGCTTCGGCGTTGGGGTCTTTCCCGCTGCCACAGAGGCCGAAACCATAGCCATGCCGAACGGGCTGGCAAGGTCGTAGCCCTGACCGTAGCCTGCCTCGGTGCGCTCCAGAACTTCCTTGCCCTCAGGAATCGAGCCGGTCGTGGTGGTCAGCCCGGGGATTTCATAATCCACCCCGAAGCCAAACTTTTTGCCAGTTTCCTTCAATTCACCGGGTGCCAGCTTGGTGGAAATATCGGCGAAGGTGGTGTTGCACGATTGGGCGAAGGCTTGGCTTAACGGAACATTGCCGAGCGAAAACGCGTTGTAGTTGGTCACCACGCGGCCATAGATATTCATCGTGCCGGGGCACGGAACGATGGTATCCGTGGTTAGGTCTTGCTTTTCCACACCTGCAGCGGCGGTAAGGATCTTGAAAACCGAGCCCGGCGGGTATTGGCCTTGCAGGGCGACGTCGCCGTCTTCGTCCGCCTTTTCGGTCTGCGCCACCGCCAGGATATCGCCATTGGAAGGCCGGATTGCTACCAGCATGGCCTGGGCGTCCGAGCGCTGATCCACCGCTTCTTGGGCCGCGCGTTGGACGTCATAATCGAGTCCAACCTTGATTGAGGGAGCGGCCTCTGGCGCATGCTTTTCGACATCGGAAAGCGCCGCACCATTTTCATTGACGACGGCGATGGACCAACCTGTCTCGCCGTCGAGCTCGTCATTGACGGCCGAACGCACGCGAGATAAGAGATCGGGCGCAAGGCCGCGGTCCCGGGTCACCAGCGCGGGTTCCTCATTAATGCGAACGCCGTCCATCCCCTCCATCTTGGCGCGGATGACAGACTCCTGTTCTTCTGTATAAAGCCCCACCGAATAGGCAGAATCTGCCTTTTCTAGTTTTTCGGCGAGATCCTTGGCGTCTACCTCCGCGATCGAATCGTCCTCGCGGTGCGCCGCAGCTAGGGCGCTGCTGACCTTGGAGGCCGTGGGGCGGACATCGGAAAGCGAGCTAGTATCCACGATGACGCGGTAATTCAGCCCAGGACTCATCAGCTCCACCCCATTGGAGGAGACGACGCTGGCGCGCGTAGCTTCCAAGGCGCGCAGCTCCAAGTGCTGGTGCGCGCCCAAGTCCGGGTGAATTATGCTGGGCTTCCACCGCACCGTCCATTCATCTTCGGCCTTGGTCAAGGTCATCTGCGTGGTATAGCTCAGGCTGCGTTCCTTGGGCAGATCCCATTTGACCTTATAATCCGCCGTGGCCATGGTTTCGTTCTGCTTTATCCCCTCGAGCTCAATATCGAGACCCTCTGCCTGCAAACCCGAGTACGTAGCATCGAGGGCCTGTGTGGCGTCATCGGGGGAATCTGTAAGCTCCTCCAAGCCCTCGTTATTTCGGCTCTCCATGCCTTCAATGAACTCTTCTGCCACCGGCTCTGCAGATACGGGCTTAGGGGTACAAGCAACCACACCAGTTGCAGCAAACGAGACTGTAGCAACCAGTGCGAATAACTTCTTCATGCTTTGGCACATTAGCAGCGCACGCAGCAAAAAGGACTGCCCCACACCGAAGTGCAGGGCAGTCCTTAAAAACTACCGCGTGGAAGGAAGCTGCTTACTGCGTCACGCGAACATCGGCCTTGGCGCCATCCACGGCTTCGATACCTTGCTCATCTGCAATGCGCAATGCCTCTTCAATGAGGGTCTCCACGATCTTGTCTTCCGGCACGGTGCGCACCACTTCGCCCTTGACGAAGATTTGGCCCTTGCCGTTACCGGACGCCACGCCTAGGTCGGCGTCACGGGCCTCACCAGGTCCGTTGACAACGCAACCCATGACGGCAACGCGGATGGGAAATTCCATGCCCTCGAGGCCGGCGGTAACTTCTTCCGCCAGCTTGTACACGTCCACCTGCGCGCGGCCGCACGACGGGCAAGACACGATTTCCAGCTTGCGCGGGCGCAAGTTGAAAGACTGCAGAATTTGATCGCCCACCTTGACCTCTTCTTCAGGCGGAGCTGATAGCGAGACGCGAATCGTATCGCCAATGCCCTCTGCCAAAAGGGCGCCGAAAGCAACGGAAGACTTAATGGTGCCCATGAACTTCGGGCCCGCTTCCGTCACACCCAAGTGCAGTGGGTAATCGGTCTGCGCGGCCAGCTGGCGGTAGGCCTCCACCATCAGGACTGGGTCAGAGTGCTTAACTGAGATGGCGATATCGCCAAAGCCGTGCTCCTCAAACAGGCCCGCCTCCCAGATAGCGGACTCCACGAGCGCCTCTGGGGTGGCTTTGCCGTACTTTTCCAACAGGCGCTTATCCAGCGAACCGCCATTGACGCCAATGCGGATGGGGATTCCCGCATCGCCAGCGGCCTTCGCCACTTCCTTAACGCGGCCATCAAATTCACGGATGTTGCCGGGGTTGACGCGGATTGCCGCGCAGCCAGCATCGATGGCCTGGAAGATGTACTTGGGCTGGAAGTGGATATCCGCAATGACCGGGATCGGGGATTTCTTGGCGATGGTCGGCAGAGCCTCCGCATCCACCGGCTTAGGGCAGGCCACGCGCACGACATCGCAGCCAGAGGCAGTAAGCTGTGCGATCTGCTGCAGGGTGCCATTGATGTCGTGGGTCTTGGTATTAGTCATCGACTGCACCGAAATTGGGTAGTCAGAACCAACGCCCACTGGGCCTACGTGCAATTGCCGCGTTTTCCGGCGCGGGTGCAATACTGGCGGAGGCCCGTCAGGAATTCCTAGACCGATAGGACTAGACATGAATGCTCCTTATTTCTAGCTCGTGGCTCGTTGCTAAATGTTATTGCACAATAAGTGTTGAACGTCCCCACTCTAGCACTAGATGGTTAAGCGCTAAAGTGCCCGCTCGCGCTGTACACGTGCGCTAAGCGTTGGGCACTCTACTCACGCCGCGCGGCGGGCACAACGGCTAACGAACCTAGCCAAATAGTCTGATCGGATTGACCACATCCGCGATGATGATCACTACGCCCAGCGCCATAAGTAGGGCCGCCATGACATAGGTGATGGGCATAAGCCGGGTGTAATCGGCAGGACCCAGCGGCTGCTTGCCCATCAATTTGCGAATGCCATCGCGAATCTTCTCATACAAGATGATCGCGATGTGGCCGCCGTCAAAGGGCGGCAGCGGAATGAGGTTAAAAATAGCGAGGAAGAAATTCAGCGTCGCCAGCATCATGAAGAACGATGCCCACAGGGAACGCTCCACGAGTTCGCCACCAACCCGCGACGCACCGACTACGGACATCGGCCCGTTCACATCCCTCTCGTGACCAAAGATGGAGGCCACCACGCCCGGTACCTTAGCGGGGAATTGTTTGATTCCCTCCACCGTGGCCTCGAGCGAATAGGTGGTGAAATGCCACGTTGCAGGAACCGCCTGTGTTGCTGAATACTTCTCGACGATGTCGAGGACCTCATTGCTCAGCCCGATCGATCCGGCATCCACCAATTCGCCCTGTTGATTCAGGCGCTTGACCGTTTCCAATTCGATGGAGAAGTCTTTTTCCGCGCCGTCGCGCTCTACGGTAAGCGTCACGGTCTCGCCGGGACGTTGCATTACCTCATCGCGCAATTGCGTAAAGGAATCCAGGTGCTGGCCATCAAGCGCGAGAATGATATCGCCTTCCTGGACACCGGCCTTACCAGCGGGCCCGTTGCCAGTGCACGATTCCAGCTCCTGGTTTTCTTTTTGGTCTGCGGTGCAGACTACGTCCCCCACCCGCGGGCGCACATCGGCATCGGGATTGGGTAGCCCAGCCGTCATCGCCACGAAATACAAGATGACAAAACCGAGGATCAGGTTGACCCCAATACCGCCTGCAAGGACGATGATGCGCTGCCACCATGGCTTTTTATACATCGCATAGGGCTTTTCTTCCTCCGTAAGGAATTCATCCTGCGCGGTCATCCCGGCGATATCGCAAAATCCACCCACCGGAAACGCGGCGAGACCGTATTCGGTATGCCCCTTACGGAAGGAGAAAATGCGCGGGCCAAAGCCGATAAAATACCGCCGCACCCGCATGCCAAAGGCGCGGGCCGTAAACATATGCCCCGCCTCATGGAGTGCCACGGTCAGCCCAATGCCAAGGGCGAACAACACAATGCCCAGCAAATTTGCCATTAAAGAAAGCTTTCTAGTCAGCTAAACGGTCAATGCGCGCATTCGCACGCCTGCGAGCCTCACCTTCTACGGCGAGGATTTCATCGAGGGTAGAGACTACACCAGCAAACTGGGAAGATTCCCCGAGGATCTCGCCTACGACATCAACAATCTCTGGGAGGTGGATACGCCCGGCCAAAAAGGCCGCCGCGGCCTCTTCATTGGCAGCGTTATAAATCACTCCCGTCCCCTTCGCCGCAGCCTCGCGGGCGAGGGATACGGCGGGAAAGGCGGCATCATCAAGCGGCTCAAAATGCCACGTATGCGCCTGGGAAAAATCGAGGGCCGGCTGCGCCCCCGGTACACGCTGGGGCCAATTCAAGGCTAGGGAGATGGGCAGCTTCATCGATGGCGGAGAAGCCTGGGCGATAGTGCAGCCGTCTTTAAAGGTGGCCATCGAGTGAATGACCGACTGCGGGTGAACCGTGACTTCGATGCGCTCTGGCTCAATATCAAAAAGCAGAGTCGCCTCGATGAGCTCGAGCCCCTTATTGATCAAGGTGGCGGAATTCAGCGTATTCATCTGCCCCATGGACCACGTGGGGTGCTGCGCGGCTTGCTGCGGGGTAACGTCCCACATCTGCTCACGCGACTGACCGCGAAAGGGGCCGCCCGAGGCTGTGAGAACGAGCTTGGCCAGCTCGCCTTTTTCGCCCGCGCGCAGGCATTGTGCCATCGCAGAGTGCTCCGAATCCACGGGGATGATTTGACCTGGCCGCGCGGATTTCGTGACCAAAGTGCCGCCGGCAACCAAGGACTCCTTATTCGCTAGTGCGAGGTACTCGCCCATGTCCACCGTTGCCAGGGTGGCTTTGAGCCCGAGGGAGCCCACTAGGGCGTTGAGCACGGTATCGGCAGGAACCGAGCGCACCAGCTCTTCCGCCGCACCATCGCCAGAAAGTACTGTGCCGCCTAAAGCCGCAGAAACCTCCGCAGCCGCCGCAGGTTGGGCCACGGCAATGTGGTCAAACGAAAGGTGGAAGGCGCGGGCCTGCTCAATGATCTGCTGCGGATGAGAACCGCCCGCAGCAATGCCCACGACCTCAAACTTATCGGGGTTATCCGCAATTACTTCTAATGCTTGCGTGCCAATAGAGCCGGTGGAGCCGAGAATAAGTATTCGCTGAGTAGTCACCCCTCTACCCTAGCGGTCATTTATGTAGCCCTGCTATGGGGTGGAGCCGGGCAAGAAGGCGGGGGTGTTTAATCGCCTTTGCAGCCACGATGTTTTAAAATAGTAGGCAGTCAAATGGCATTGGTGTGCCCCTCGATAAATGGACACACGCGATAGCGAAGGAGAGCAAGTGTCTTCCCACAAGCCGGTACCGCAGGTTTATGACGGTGTTTCTACCGAAGATGTTCCATCCGCAGGCTTCGGTTGGTCCCGCATCAGCCGCTCTGGTGTGCAAATCGCGGGTTGGATCTCCGTGATTTTCATGATTGGTTTCAACTTTGGTAACCACAAGGGCCACGTGGAGACCGTCTGGCTCGTCACCCTAACCGTCCTTCTGGTTGTGGGCCTGCTCATCTTCACCTTCGAGCCAAAGCTCAACCAGGTGCGCACCATCACCTCTAATAATAAGCCGGCCGACCACCAAGAACGTGACTGGATTTATGACCAGAAGACCGTTTCCGGTGCCTACACCGAGTTGACCGACTCCCAGCTGCGCGCGTTGAATATCG
This sequence comes from Corynebacterium sp. MSK310, assembly GCF_030227355.1. Taxonomy (NCBI): domain Bacteria; kingdom Bacillati; phylum Actinomycetota; class Actinomycetes; order Mycobacteriales; family Corynebacteriaceae; genus Corynebacterium; species Corynebacterium sp. MSK310. Next base: position 138,143 of record NZ_JASPFZ010000001.1, on the reverse strand, counting down.
AGCCTTCCCGCGTATCCCACCTGCGTGTTGACTCTGCCTCCGATGCTGCCGAGGTAAGCACCGGCAAGCACGCGCTGTAATCCTAGCTACGAAAACCGCCGAGTCTTCCTCATTGCGAGGAGGCCCGGCGGTTTTGTGGTTTGCCGGGCGTGTAGTTGTGCTGCCCCGCATACGCCAACACCCGCAAATACTAAAGACAAAGCCACCTAGGCACTTTTCAAACTATGCCTAAGTGGCTGTGGCGACCTGCCGGTTCTGGCTTAGGCCGACATGTCTTCTCGCTCATCGGCGGCAAGCTGGCCACAGGCTGCAGCGATTTCATCGCCCTTAGTATCGCGCACAGTGCACGGCACTCCTTGCGCCTGGACGCGACGCACGAATTCATCGAGGCGTGCCTTGGGAGCTGCGTCCCACTCTGAACCCGGAGTCGGGTTAAGCGGGATCACGTTGACGTGCACCTTAGAGCCAAGTTTCTGGTGCAACTTCCGGCCCAGCATATCGGCGCGGAAATCCTGATCGTTCTTATCCCGGATGAGGGCGTACTCGATAGATACACGGCGGGCGGATTTATCGGCGTAGTACCGTGCGGCATCGAGGACTTCATCAACGGACCAACGATTATTGACCGGCACCAAGTTATCGCGCAGTTCATCATCCGGAGTGTGCAGCGACACTGCAAGCGTGCAGGCAAGGTCTTCGTCCGCAAGCTTGCGAATGGCAGGTGCCAAACCCACGGTGGATACGGTCACATTGCGCTGCGAGAGCCCAAAGCCCGTCCCATCTTGGCCGGTAATCTGGCGCACCGCCTGAACCACACGCTTGTAATTTGCCAGCGGCTCGCCCATCCCCATGAAGACAACATTGGATAAGCGTCCGCCTTCGGCTGCCATCGCCGCGGCTGCATGACGGAACTGTTCGACGATTTCGCCGGTAGAAAGGTTGCGGTCTAGCCCGCCCTGGCCGGTGGCGCAAAACGGGCAGGCCATTCCGCAGCCAGCCTGAGAAGAAATGCACAAGGTAGCGCGGCCGGGGTACCGCATCAAGACAGACTCCAAAAGGGTGCCATCGTGCAAGCGCCACAAGGACTTAGTGGTCTCCCCATCATCCGTAGAAGTCGTACGAATAGGCTTCATGAGCTCAGGGAAGAAGGCGTCTTTGACCTCCTCGCGCTTGCCGGCGGGGATATCCGTCATCTCTTCGACATCGTCCGTGAGATGCTCGTAGTAGTGCTTAGCTATTTGCTTAGCGCGGAATTTAGGTAGACCGATTTCTGCGAGCTTATCAATGCGCTCGCTTTCAGAGAGATCCGCAAAGTGCTTCGGTGGCAGTCCGCGCCGCGGCGCGGAGAAGTTAAGTTTTACTGGTTGAGCCATAATGATGCCCATCATTCCACGGTTTACCGGAACTTTTCCAATTGTGAACGCCTCATTTTATAGCCAAGTGGAATTTTGGAAGGGTTTACAGAAATAATGGACATATGACCAATCCGAAATACCCTGAAGATGACTTTTCTACCTCCGATGATAAGGCCACCGCGGCAGAAGATAATGCCGCTCTGACCGAAACCGGAAGCAAGGAAGTCTCCACCGACACCGGCACCACTGAGCCTGCTTCCGCCCCACAAAAAGCCCAAGGCTCATTCGCCGCTAGCACTTGGGCAGCGCTCATCGTGGGCTTCCTCTTGCTGATCGTATTAATCATCTTCATTCTGCAAAACCAGCAAGAAGTTCCAATGAACTTCCTCGGCTGGTCGGGTCAGTTCCCGGCGGGCATTGCCTACTTGATGTTCACCATCGGCGGCGCGCTCATCATGGCGCTTGTAGGTGTGTGGCGCATGCTGGAATTGCGCCGCCAATTGCGCAAGCAGGCCCAAGGCTAAATAGCCCTACCGCCGCTTTCTCCTGCCTCGGAACGTTATTCCAGCAATGCAGTGGGAAGCGGCGGTTTTATATTCAGCCCCCTTTGACACGCGGTGGTTTCAGCTCGGATTAGACCGCAAGGTTTGCCATAAAACTAATGGCCACCCAAGTAACCATGGCAGAGGGCAGCATGCCATCAAGGCGGTCCATAAGGCCGCCGTGCCCAGGGAGAATGTGGGACATGTCCTTAATGCCCAGCTCTCGTTTAAATTGCGATTCCACCAAGTCACCCAGCGAAGCGCAAATAACAAGGCCAAGGCCCATCAAAGCACCTACCCACGCCGAGTGGTGCAAGAGGAAGTGGACGGAAAGCGCCCCAACGATGACGCCGAAGGCTATGGAGCCGCAAAAGCCCTCCCAGGACTTCTTCGGGCTCACGGCCGGTGCCATGGGGTGCGAGCCGAACATCACACCAACGATATAGCCACCCGTATCAGAGGCGACCACGCACAACATAAAGACTACGATGGAAGCGGCGCCGCTGGCCACTGGGGAAGAAATCAGCGACAGCATGGCTGCAAAGGTCGCGAAAAGCGGAATCCACGTCAGCACGAAGATACCGACGGACATGTCCCGCAGGTAATTAATGGGTGGGCGATGCCGACCGTTATGAAAAAGCCTGCCGAACATCAAAATGAGGACTGCTGTGACATATACGGCCACGAGGCCGGGCGCGCCAAGCGGCCAGGAAATCCACACCATGGCTTGACCCAAAATGATTAACAGGGTGCGCGGGATATAGTACGAGTTCTCCCGCAAGCGGGTAAGAACTTCCCACATGGCCCCGCCGACCGCGACTGCTACCACCGCATACCAAGCCAAGGGGCCAGCCCAGACGGCGAGGACGACGAGGGCGCCGAGCCCCACGCCTACTCCAATAGCCGCCGGCAAGTCACGGCCGGGACCATTTTTCGGCTGCGGCAATCGGCGGTTCAAGGCGTCACTCACCGTGACCGGCTCCTTTCACTTGGCGTTGTATGCGCGTCGCGGGGCTTGTCTATTTCCTATACAAAAATACTACGTATAGAAAAGCGCCGCCGGCCGATTGGGCGCGGCGGCAGCGGAAAAGTCCTAGACCTCCATCAATTCGGATTCCTTGTTTTCCACTAGCTTGTCAATCTGCTCGACGTAGCCAGCGGTAATCTTTTCCATTTCCTTCTCTGCGGCAAGGACCTCATCCTCGCCCTCTTCGCCATCCTTTTGGAGCTTCTTCAGCTGTTCCATGGCCTTGCGGCGAATATTGCGGATTGCGATCTTGCCGTCCTCGCCCTTGCTCTTAGCCAGCTTGACCATTTCCTTACGGCGTTCCTCGGTCAGCTGGGGAACGGTCACACGCAGTACGTGACCGTCGTTGGTGGGGTTAACGCCCAAATCCGAGTTGCGGATGGAGTTTTCAATCTCTTGGATCATGGACTGCTCGTATGGCTTGATGAGCAACATGCGCGGCTCTGGGACAGAGATGGTAGCCATCTGAGTAATCGGCGTCGGCGCACCGTAGTACTCCGCGATGAGCCCGTTGAACATCGCCGGGTTCGCGCGTCCGGTACGAATGGTCACCAGCTGCTCGCGGGTGTGCTCGACGGAAGCGGTCATGTGCTCTTCGGCTTCGAGCTGAATGTCATCGATCATGAGGCTGAATCATCCTTCAACGTTGAGGGGTAGCTGTATAAAAGGTAGCAGGTTCTGTGTCGTTTTAGAATTAGGACTGCACCAGCGTGCCGATAACCTGGCCGCTGGCCGCGCGGGCGATATTTCCCTCTTCTAGGAGGTTGAAGACCAAGATCGGCATGTCATTGTCCATGCACAGGCTAAAGGCGGTTGCATCGGCAACCTTGAGACCCTTTTCAATGACCTCGCGCGGAGTAATTTGGGTGTAGAGCTCCGCATCCGGGTTCGTGCGTGGGTCATCGGAGTACACGCCATCAACGCCCTTGGCCAAGAAGAGCACATCGGCGCCAATTTCCAAGGCGCGCTGCGCGGCCGTGGTATCCGTGGAGAAATACGGCATGCCCATGCCGGCACCGAAGATAACCACGCGGCCCTTCTCTAGGTGTCGGTCAGCGCGCAGCGGCAGGTACGGCTCGGCGATTTGCGCCATGTTGATAGACGTTTGCACACGGCAATCAACGCCCTTTTGCTTCAAGAAGTCCTGCAGGGCCAACGAGTTCATGACTGTGCCCAGCATTCCCATGTAGTCAGAGCGGGCGCGATCCATGCCGCGCTGCGAGAGCTCTGCTCCGCGGAAGAAGTTGCCGCCGCCGATCACCACGGCGATTTCGATCCCCTGCTCAGCTACTTCAGCGATTTGGCGAGCTACATTTTCGACAACGTCCGGGTCAATTCCGACTTTGCCTCCGCCAAACATTTCGCCGCCGAGTTTCAGCATTACTCGTTTGTATCCGGTTCGCTTTTCGTCTGCAGAAGTCACGCCTTCATCGTCTCCTTTTGCGCGGGCTGATTTTATTTCTTTTCCATCTTACCTACACTGCCGCCGCTTCCCCACACTGCACCATAGGCCAGCAGCCGCCGCTTCCCCAGTGTCCCTAGACAGCACAAAAGCCCACCGAGAGGATATTCCTCCCGTGGGCTTTAAAGGCTAAAAAGCGGGCTTAAACTTAAGCGCCAACCTCGTAGCGGACGAAGCCGGTAATGGTGGTGCCGGCCTCTTCTGCGACCTGCTTGACGGTCTTCTTGTTATCGGACAAGGAAGCCTGCTCCAGCAAGACAACGGACTTGTAGAAGCCGTTCAGGCGGCCTTCCACGATCTTTGGAAGAGCAGCCTCAGGCTTGCCCTCCTCACGAGTGGTGGCCTCAGCGATGGAGCGCTCCTTCTCGACGATCTCTGCAGGAACGTCTTCGCGCTTCAGATACTCAGCGTTCATAGCTGCAATCTGCAGTGCGGCAGCGTGTGCGCCTTCCTTGTTGCCTTCGTAGGAAACCAAGACACCGACTGCAGGAGGCAGGTCAGCGGAACGCTGGTGCAGGTAGACAGCAACATTGTCGCCATCGACAGTGACTGCACGACGTGCCTGCAGCTTCTCACCGGTCTTTGCGGATTCCTGGTCAACGAACTCGGAGACCTTCTGGCCGTCGATCTCTACGTTGTTGAGTTCTTCCGGGGAGTTAGCCTTGGCTGCGGCTGCAGCTTCAACAATCTTGTTAGCGAAGGACTGGAAGCCTTCGTTCTTTGCCACGAAGTCGGTCTCACAGTTGATCTCAACCATGGTGTTGCCGGATACGGCAACGAGACCTTCGGTGGCCTCGCGGTCAGCACGCTTGGACACGTTCTTAGCGCCCTTGATGCGCAGGAATTCAACGGCCTTGTCGTAGTCGCCGCCGTTTTCTTCCAGGGCCTTCTTGCAATCGAGCATGCCGGAGCCAGTTGCTTCGCGCAGTGCCTTCACGTCTGCAGCAGTGTAGTTCGCCATAGTTAGGGCGATCCTCCTTGAAAATCAATCAGTGTTCGTTGAGACAGCGTAGCCGAAGTAGCGGTCTCGCGCCGTCTTTGGGTGGGGAAATCTACCCCATTTTGCCTTCATCAATGCGGTCGTACTGAGGCTAATTTTAGCCGCCTCCAGCATAGATAAAAGTAACCCCCACCGCCGTAGCACACGGTGGTAGGGGTCAGGTAAACAGCCTTGTACAGGAATTATTCCCTAGCTGCCCCACACCAAAATGTGCGTGGGGTATTCAATTAAGTGCAGTTAAGAAAGAATCCTCACAAGAGGCAGGCCTACTGTGCAGGCTTGTCTGCGGGTGCTTCCTCGGTCTTTTCTGCAGAAGCAGGATCGGATGCGGCTGCAGCAGCCTCAGCATCGCGCTGTTCCTTCTCTGCGGAATCGCCGGCAGCTTCCTTAGCGGCTGCAAGCTGACGCTCCTCGCGAGCCTTCTTACCTTCTTCGACGGCAGAAGCCACGATGCCGGACAGCAGCTTGGTGGAACGGATTGCGTCATCGTTGCCCGGAATCGGGAAGTCAACATCATCTGGGTCGCAGTTAGTGTCCAAGATGGCAACAACCGGGATGTTCAGCTTGTGAGCTTCCTTAACCGCGATGTGCTCCTTGTTGGTGTCAACAATCCACAGTGCGGACGGGGTCTTAGCCATCTCGGAGATGCCGCCCAGAACGCGCTCAAGCTTGGCGCGCTCGCGGTTAAGCATCAAAACTTCCTTCTTGGTACGGCCCTTGTAGCCGTCCTCACGCTCATCCATAGCCTGAAGCTCCTTCATGCGCTTCAGACGCTTGGACACGGTCTGGAAGTTGGTGAGCATGCCACCCAACCAACGGTGGTTGACATAAGGCATGCCGACGCGGGTTGCTTCTTCAGCAACTGCTTCCTGCGCCTGCTTCTTGGTGCCAACGAAAAGGATGGTGCCACCGTGAGCGACGGTTTCCTTAACGAATTCGTATGCCTCATCGATGTAGGTCAGCGTCTGCTGCAGGTCGATGATGTAGATGCCGTTACGGTCAGTGAAGATGAAACGACGCATCTTCGGGTTCCAGCGACGGGTCTGGTGGCCAAAGTGCACACCAGCGTCGAGGAGCTCGCGCATGGTTACAACTGCCATGATTCGCTCGCTTTCTTTTAATTGTCTTTCGGTTTTTCCAAATGTGCGGTGTTTTATTCCGCACCCTAGCAACGAAGGCCCTGCTAACACCTTGTTTCCAAGGACCACGTCAGCTATCGGACCGCCACATCCTTAATGCAGGATGCGACAACTTCGTCGCGCGTAGTCAATGCCTCCGTGATGATTACCACCCAGCGGACACACTGCTATAGAAGACAATAATCCCAGCCAGCTGGATTTTCCAAACCGAACGAGCACTTTTCCACAAGTTCCTCTGGCCGCTGCATCTCGATTGTCACTCGAGTTTCTTCCGCCCCAACGCTGTCAATTTATCCACAGCTAATCCACGCTTCGCAGGACAATATTGGCCCAACGCTTCACACTGTGCCCCATGAACCGTTTGCTACGACCACACAACAACGCCGCTTGCCGATGCCCCCTTCTCCCCTCCGTCACCACCATCCTGACTGGTGCGCTAGTGCTACTGTGCGCTGCGCCCGCTGCCGCATATGTCGATCCCGCCTCCGGAAAGACGCGCCCGGTTCGGGTGCTACGCGGCTTTGATAAGCCCGAGCATAAGTGGAGCGCCGGACACCGCGGCGTCGATATGACCCTGCGAATAGGCGGTACCGTCGTCGCCGCCGAATCAGGCACCGTAGCTTTTGTCGGCACCGTAGCGGGCACCCCGGTTATTTCGATTGACCATGCCGATGGTATTCGCACCACGTATCAACCCGTGCACGCGAGCGTTACCCAAGGCCAAGAGGTGCGCGAGGGCCAAACTATAGGCAAGCTCGGCCACCCAGTAGACGGCACACCAGGGCTGCATTGGGGCGCCCGAATCGCCAAAGACAGCTATATCGACCCACTAAGCCTGCTAGATATGCCGGTCATCCGGCTTAAGCCTTTATGAGAATTACTCAGGCCCGCGGGTGCGCCTGGGAATAGACCTGCTTTAACCGCTTTGCGGAGACATGCGTATAAATCTGTGTGGTACTCAAGGATGAATGGCCCAGTAGCTCTTGGACCACGCGCAGATCCGCCCCGCCTTCTAGGAGGTGAGTAGCCGCAAGGTGGCGCACCCCGTGCGGTGTTAGCCCGCTTGTGCCCGTAACCGCTGCGGCTTTTTCCACGATACGTCGCACCTGGCGCTGATCAATGCGCGCTCCCCTACTGCCCACAAAAATGGCCTGGGTATCTCCCCGCGCCAGTTCTTTGCGCCCGCCATCTATCCACTGCTGCAGGGCATCGGTTGCGGCGGTACCGAAGGGCACGACCCTTTGCTTGTTTCCCTTACCAGTAACGCGCGCGGTGGAACGCTTAAAGTCCACGTCCCCGATATCGAGGCGGGCCAATTCCGCAACGCGCATTCCGGTGGCATAGAGCAGCTCCAAAATGGCGCTATCGCGCTGAAAATGGGCTTCATCGACTGAAACGGCGTTGCCCACAAGTTCACCCGCCTGTTGCGGCGCCATGACCGTTGGGAGATGCTGGCCCACCTTCGGTGTTACCAATCGTGCCGCGACATCACGGCTTAGGTAGCCTTCCCTTTCCGCCCAGGTAGAAAAGGCTTTAACTGAGGCAGTCCTGCGTGCCAGCGTTGCGCGCGCTTTGCCTTCTGCAAGCGCGTTGCCCAGCCACTGCCGCAGGTTATTGAGGTTAAAGTCCGCAAAAGTATCGATGTCTTGGGCCAGGTTTTTTAAGTCCGCGCGGTAGCCACGCACCGTAGCCTCCGCACGGCCTTTGACCTGGAGCTGGAAGTCCGCAAAATTTTCGATGGCCTCATCCATTTGCCCCACCGGAGCATTGCTTTCTGCAGCCTTCCGTTTATCACTCATACCCCATGAGTTTACTTTCTTTTCAGCCCATCTCTAAGCGAACCCAGTTATTTCCTTCCCGCACGATCACGCACATTTTCTCTAGGGTAAGCAATAAGTGGATAGTAAGAGGAAGGCGGAATCCCGCGTCGCGTGCAATATCTTCAGCGGTGGCTGCAGGGCGTCCCGGCGGCGGGGTCGCATCAAAAACACGTAACTCATTCCGCGATAGCCGCTGCGTTAAGGACGCCGCAAAATTCATCTCATATTGCGCCTCCGGATCGACCGTCCCGGCGCGGCTGACTAGGGCGCGAACTTCATCGGCGCTGGCGACCAACTGGGCCCGCCCGTCTTGGATGCGCTGGTGGCACCCGAGCGAGCCGCTCGTCGTAATTGGTCCCGGCACGGCCATGGCAACGCGCCCTAAAGCTTCCGCCCAGTTGAGGGTATTAAGCGCGCCGGAACGATACGCGGCTTCCATGACCACGATTCCTTGACTCAGCGCTGCAACAAGGCGGTTGCGAATAAGGAAGCGATGCCGCTTGGGTGCTGTCTTGGGGGCGAATTCGGAGACGATGCAGCCATTATCGGCAATCTGATCGAAGAGTCCACCATTGCGGGCCGGATAATTCTTGTCGATTCCGCATGCGGCTACCGCAACGGTGCGTCCCGCATTGTGTAAGGCGGTCTCATGCGCCACCGTATCTACTCCCAAGGCGCCGCCGGAGACGATCGTCCATTCGTGGTTTACCAGGCCTGAGACCACGCTTTGGGTTGCCTGCCACCCATAGCGCGAAATGGCGCGCGTGCCCACGATTCCTACGGCCTGCCATACCTCGGGTTTGAGTGCTGAGCCGCGTACCCACAAGCTATGTGGCGGCACTGCTTGTTCATCGAATGTGGCCGGCGCGTCCGCGCCATTCTGGTAGAAACCGAAGGCAGAAGAGAATTCCTCTGTCGGCCACTCCGGGCTATCGGCCGTAATCAAGCGCGCCCCTACGCGCTCTGCCGCAGCGAGATCTTCTTTTTGCCGCACCCAATCAAACCGCGAGGCGGTGCGGGCCAAAAGCGGCCCGATCCAATCGGCTCGGTGATAAATCCCGTGGGCAATCTCTTCCGCCGAATGGTGCTCCAGCAAGGCCTGCAAGGAGGCAGACGGGCCCTCAACCACGCGATTGAGATATACCCACGTGGCAAGTGGAGTCGATAAATCAAGCTCACTCATGCCGAAATCCTCCCCACCGTCTGGCTCGAGCGAAGGTCGAGGGCTTGGCCCACTTCCGCAAGATCCGGCCTAGAGCTTCCGTGCAGATCGGCCAAGGTCCACGACACGCGCAGGACGCGGTCGATACCGCGCTGCGAAATCTCGCCCTCGGCTAAGTAGGCAGACAGCATGATCATCGCGGACTCGGAAGCTGGGCGGTGTCGGCGCAAATAGGACGAGGACACGGCGCCATTGACGCGTGCCGGAATGTCATCAGCTGCCCAGCGTGCCCGGGCGCGGTCACGGGCTGCGGCGACGCGCTCAGCAATGGCGGAAGATGATTCTTCGCCCTCCGCGTTAATGGTGGCTGACTGCCCAGACAGGGTGACCACCATGTCCAAGCGGTCACGCAAGGGCCCAGACAGGTTCGATAGATAATTAAGCCGGTCATGCGGATTGCAGGTGCATTTAGAGGGATCCTCGGCAGCGCACCGGCAGGGATTGGCGGCCATAATGAGCTGGAAACGCGCCGGGTAGTCTATTTCTTGCTGCGCGCGTGCCAGGCGGACATGGCCTTCTTCTAAAGGCGCCCGCATGCCGTCGAGGACCGGTGCGCTTACCTCGCTGACTTCATCGAGGAAGAGCACCCCATTATGGGCCAGGCTCACCGCACCTGGGCGAGGATGGCCACTTCCACCACCAAGGAGCGCTGCGCGGGTGACCGAAGAGTGCGGGGCGATGAAGGGAGCATGGGAGACCACTTCTCCGGGGGTTCCTGTCAGCGAGTGGATAGCGGTGGTTTCTACCATCTGGTCTGGGCTCAGGTCCGGAAGGATGCTAGGCAGGCGCGAGGCGATCATGGATTTTCCCGAGCCCGGTGGGCCGATCATCAACAGGTGGTGTCCACCGGCAGCGGCGACTTCTGCCGCCCACTTCGCATGGTGCTGCCCGGCTATATCGCAATAGTCGAGCCGTTCCTGTGTGGGTGCCGGTGCGGGGTGGTCAGAGCAGCACTCGGCTGCGCGAGGCAGGTCACGCTCTCCTAGCGCCCACGCAAAGGCATCAAAGAGCGTGGCTGCAACCAAGACATTCATATCGGGCACGAGGGTGGCCTCGGCGGCATTTCCTGGCGGAATAACCAGCGTGTTAATGCCCTCCTCGCGGGCGGCAAGAAGTGCTGGGATAATGCCGGGGACTGCTCTAACCGTGCCGTCCAGCCCCAGTTCCCCGAGCACCAAGGTTTCTTCGAGAACCCGGCTGGGTGCCTGCACGAAGCGCGCGTAATCAGCGCCGTGCTGTTCTACGTGGGCGGCGAGAATCGCAAGGGCCATGGGCAGGTCAAAGTGGGAGCCTGATTTTGGTAAAGAGGCCGGCGACATGGACACGATGACCTTGGTTTTCGGCCACGGCAGGCGGGAGTTCGCGGCGGCGGTCTTGATGCGGTCGCGGGATTCAGATATCGCAGTATCCGCATGCCCCACCACATGGATTCCGGGAAGCCCGTGCCCCACATTCGCTTCGACGTTGATAACGCGGGCGAGCACGCCGTGTAGGGAGACTGCTAAACATTTACCGAGAGCCATCGTCGACCCCCGTAAAGTGTTCTAGCTCAAAGCCCTCGTTTTTGGCCACGAGGGCTATGACATCAAAGCGCACTGTGGAAAGTGGCTTGCCATCTAACCATTGGACGGCGGCCCTGCGCATGCGCGAAAGCTTGTGTGGAGTTACGGCCTCAGCTATGCCAAAGCTCGCTGTAGAGCGGGTTTTCACCTCGACGAAGACGATAGTGCCATCTGGCTCGCGGGCGATCAGATCGATTTCTCCCACGCGGTAGCTAACGTTTGCGGCGATGATCTCGGATCCCCGCTGGCGGAGGTAGCGCGCGGCAAATGATTCGCCCCGCTTGCCTAGCTGTTGTCTATACCGAGGATGTTTCGTGGCCAAGTGTTTATCTGATGCAAATTGCATGTGCGGTGTCCTTTTCTTTCGTGCTGTTTTGTACTGCACGCACAGAACACCGCAGGATGCGGGCAGGCTACAAGCCCGAAAACCAGAAAACCGCCGCAGCTGTGAATAACTTCGACATCACGAAGAGTTATCCACAGCTGCGGCGGAATGCAGCGGGCGCCGAGTTGACAGGCGCGCTAAGCCCTAGTCCGGCATGATGAAATCCGGCTTATCCAATTCCTCGATATTGACGTCCTTGTAGGTAATGACGCGAACGTAGCGCACAAAGCGCGCGGAACGATACATATCCCATACCCAGGCATCGGACATGCGCACCTCGTAGTACACATCGGGCCCGGCGGTATGGGGAATCAGTTCTACGGCATTGGCCAGGTAGAAACGACGCTCGGTTTCTACGACATAAGAAAACTGGCTGACGACATCGCGATATTCGCGGTAAAGGGACAGCTCTACCTCTGCCTCGTAGTTTTCGAGTTCCTCTGCACTCACTGTGGACCTCCAAAAGATGGGATAGCTCGCCCTAGCTTAGCGCGCAGAAACCACAATTTTCGCTAGGCACGCGCAGTGAATTGGGCATGGGCGCGCTGCACATTGCTGTAGCTCATGCGGTGTTCCGGGCTCGCCCCCAAAGCGGCAATCGCGGCCTCGTGCGCCTTGGTGCCATAGCCCTTATGCCCAGCCAAGCCATAGCCCGGAAAACGCTCATCCAGATCCCGCATGAGGTGATCCCGGCTTACCTTGGCCAACACGCTTGCCGCCGCAATGCATCGCGCCGCCGCATCCCCGCCAATAATGGGCAGGTGAGGTTGGGTAAGGCCGGGGATATAGAGGGCATCGGAAAGCACATAGCCTGGGCGCTTGTCCAGGCGCGCTACCGCCCTGCGCATGCCTGAGGTATTCGCGTGCTGGATGCCGCGCTTGTCGATGTCCCCTGCCGCAATATGGACCACCGACCAGTCCACAGCCTTGTCTTTAATGATGGGAAAGAGCTTTTCTCGTTGGCGGGGCGTGAGCTTCTTGGAATCGGTTAAGGTATCCAATTCTCCCACGATGCGCTCGGGCAGGATGCAGGCGGCGATGGTGATGGGGCCACAGCACGCACCGCGGCCGGCTTCATCCACCCCAGCGACGGGGCCGAGCCCCGCTCGGGCCAGCGCCACCTCAAAGGTGCGCTGCTGTTTAAGCCGCCGCATTCTGGATATCCGGATCGTCGATGCCACCAAAGCGCGATACGGGCAAGACCACGGCTTCTACCTTGCCGCGCACATTATCGACCGGCACGGTGCCTTGCAGGTGATCTCCGATGTGCGCGCGGGAATCAAGGGAATTGGTGCGGTTATCCCCCATGACCCACATATTGCCTTCCGGGACGGTCACGGGGCCAAAGTACTCGCCGCCACAAGCCTGCGAGCCGGAGCCAGGATCCACCGGAATCTCGGGAGGATCCAACGTGAAGCTCTGATCTATCGGTGCGCCATCCACCATCACCGCGGAATCGCCCTCTTCGCACTTGACCGTCTGGCCCTCGGTAGCGATAACGCGCTTGACCAGGATATTTTCCCCATTGGGCAAAAGCCCCACGGATGCAAGGGCATTTTGGGCACCGCGCACCAGCACGTTTTCGGAGCGCTGAACTTCAAATTCGGTATTCCAGGATTCGGGTCCTTCAAAAACCACGACATCGCCTGGATCTGGGTCGTGGAAGTAATAGCTCATCTTCTGCACCGCGATGCGGTCATTATCGCAGCCAGTACAGCCATGCAGCGTGGGTTCCATCGACGCGGAGGGAATGACATACATCCGGCCGACGAAAGCCTGCAGTAGGACTAAGAGCACGAAGCCGCCTATGACCGGTGCGAGGAAATCACGGGTGCGCAGGCGCTGTTGTTGCGGCTTAGCTTTGGATGTCTGGGTCATCGACCCCACCAATGCGGTTGAACGGCCAGAATACGAACTGCACCTTTCCGCGCACATTCTCTACGGGGATCGTGCCGTGGAAATTATCACCCATGTGGTAACGCGAATCAGCAGACGCGGTGCGGTTATCCCCCATGACCCAGATATTATCTTCGGGCACCTTCACCGGGCCGAAATACGGGCCGCCGCAGGCTTCCGATCCGGTCGACTCATCCACTGGGTAGGTCGGCGGATCCTGTACGTAGTCCTGGTTGATGGGCTTGCCATCCACCATGACGGCGGGATCGCCCTCTTGGCACGACACCGTCTGCCCACCGGTGGCGATAACGCGCTTGACCAGGGTATTTTCATCTGGCGGTGCCAGGGAAATAAAGCTCAACGCATCCTGGATGCCATGAATGACGGAATTGGATGAGCGCGGAGACACGTAACTCCCATTCCAGTCGTCCGTGCCCTTAAAGACCACAACGTCTCCTGGCTCTGGGCCCTTATCGCCGTAGTAGGAGACCTTTTCTGTAAAGATGCGGTCATTTGTGCATCCCTCACAGCCGTGCAGTGTCGGCTCCATGGATCCTGAGGGAATCACGTATTGGCGGCCAATGAAGTTTTGGAATAGCCCCACGACCACCAGCACGGAAATGACGACCACGAGCGTCTCCAGCCACCACGGCATTTGTTTTTTCTCCGTGGCTACCTTCTCCGTGGCCGCTTCTTTGCCCTGCGAGATGCTTTCGTTATTCACCCGTCAGATCCTAGCAACTGCATGCCCGCAATACGGATTGGCTCCCGTGACTGCGGGGCGATTCACAGGAAATCGAAATGATTTGAAGAGACCGCAATAAAAATCTCCCTCCCTTTCCCGGCACTGTGGATGTGGGAAAGGAAGGGAGAAAAACGCTGCGCGCAGCGGCGCTAGAACTAGCGACGCTCCTTGATGCGAGCCTTCTTGCCGCGCAGATCGCGCAGGTAGTACAGCTTCGCACGGCGGACGCGGCCGCGGCGGGAGACCTTGATGGACTCGAGGTTCGGGGAGTGAACCGGGAAGGTACGCTCTACGCCGATACCGAAGGACACCTTACGCACGGTGAAGGTCTCGCGAATACCGGAGCCCTGGCGGCGGATGCAGATGCCCTTGAAGAGCTGTGCACGCTCGTTGTTACCCTCAATAACCTTGACATTGACGTCGAGGGTATCGCCGGGGCGGAAGGACGGGATGTCGTCGCGCAGCTGTGCTGCATCGACCTTGTCGATAATGTTGGTCATACCAATATTCCTTTTCAGTTTGGGACAGAGGACCCTGGCGGCTTGAAGCCTGACCGGTTCGTGCCCGTTACATAGAACGATGAACTATTTTTCCATAGGAACCGGCCAATTCCAAATTCCTCTGCTTCGCAGATTTACTACCCTACCTGGGGCGAACGGGCCGGGCGCAGCTTAGGCAGGCATGGGAGAGCGGAAGCGGGAATGGTGCTCATCGAGGATCTTCGCCGTGCCCAGGTGCCGTGCTCGGAAGACGAGGTACGAGGCCCCCACCGCAATCACCGTGATGCCAAAGAGGATGATAATCCCGCTCCAGAACGTTCCATCATGAATGCCATCGGTGGCGCGGGTAAAGGCATCCTTGGCGTAGGACATCGGGTGGAAGGGGTGCAGCAGGCTCAGCGCACGCGGAATCGCCACGACCGGCCATACCCCGCCAAAGACCATGACGCCCAGGGCGAAGGCGCCGGCGGCAAAGATCGAACCAATCTTGCGCCCGAAGGTAACCAGGAAGAACTGGTAGGTCGCAGCACCTACAGCGGATATCGCAGCAAGTACGAGCGCGATCATGGACCAACTTGCCGGCTGCCATCCCAGGGTAGAAGACATCAGGGCCATAAACGCTAGTACGAGGAAGTTCAGCCCGGTCAGCGCGGCAAAGGCGCCGAAGACGCTGCGGGCAGGGCTAGTTATCCGGGCTCCCCTACGCGCCATGTAGTACGGCAGCGTCATCGCCAGCAGCAGCATCACGAGGAAGCCGAATACGAGCACGAAGAGCATGGAGGCGCCGCCGGTAATATTCTTCTCGGTCGGGTCCGCTGGGTTTACCACCGTTTGCACGGGGTGGACATTGGATGCGGTGAAGTTGATGGGTACCGCCATATTTTGCGCGGAATCCTCAGGACGGGAAACGGTGGGAGCTTTAGCTGCACCTTCGGCAAGCTTCGTGGATAGTTCGCCAGAGCCTTCCTTGAGGCGATCCATGCCGCCCTTCAGCTCAGCTCCGCCTTCTGCCAGCCGGCCGGTGCCCTCCTTAAGCGCGCCCGTGCCATCGTGGAGGCGAGATGCGCCATCCTGCAGGCGGGACGCGCCGTCCTGCAGCTGCGAGGTACCGTCACTAAGCTTCCCGACTCCGCCGCGCAGTTCCTTGATGCCATCGGACAGGCGGTGTGCCCCGCCGTTCAGTGTGGTAAGGCCGCCCAGATATTCCGATTGCGGATCGGACAGGTTGTAGTGCAACTGGCCGGTACCTGCGGAAAGCTTTTCCAGCTGGCCCACCATATTCCCACTCGATGCGGGATCAAGCTTGGATACGAGCGAATAAAGCTGGTCTGCTTGTTGGGTCATGCCGAGCCCGCGCAGAATGTCTACCAGCTGGGTAAGACCAGGCACCACGGCTTGGGCTTGTTTCAGCACTGGGATGAGCATGCCCGTGAGCTGATTGACACCGGCATCGATTTGGCCCGCACCATCGGCGAGGCGGCCGGTACCGGCAAGGAGCTTATCGGAGCCATCGGCAAGCCGGGTGGCACCTTCATCGAGGCGCGCGGCGCCATCGCTCAGCCGGCCCGCACCATCATTCAACTGGCCGACGCCATCATTGAGCCGCGTCGTTCCGTTGAGGAGCTCGGCCGTGCCGTTATTAAGCGTTCCCGCACCGTTGTCGAGCTTGTTAATTCCGTCAATCGCGCGCCCGCCGCCCTCTTGCAGCTTGCCGACGCCTTCATCGAGTCGCCCCGCGCCGTCCGCGGCATTGTTCAGGCCGTCGCTCAACTTAGTAAGCCCTTCGATGACCTGGTCAGCGTACTTTTTGGAAATGGCGTTTTCCACGCTGGTTTGCACCTGCGGAATAAGGCTGGAGGAAATCACTGAGCCATTCGTGCCGTAGTAGTCATTGGTAGCGAAGTTTATCTCAGGCTTTTCGGGCTTTTCGCTGATAATGGTGACGGCTTGTTCGGAAAAGTTCTTCGGGATCGTCACCACCATCAAATACTTGCCCTTGACCAGGCCCTCATCGCCGTCGTTCTTATTGACCTCAGAGAAGTTGAGGTAATCGGTATCCAGCAAGCCCTTGACCACCTGGTCGCCATAGTTGGTGTGCTTGCCCTGCTTATCCACGCCCGCATCTTCATTGACCACGGCAAGGTCAATATTGCGCATGTACTTGGATGGATCCCACATAGCCCACATCATGGTTCCGGCCACGATGATGGGAGCAACGAGGAGGAATACGATAAGCACCCGCGACAAAGCGCTGCGCGGGCGCCAATCCAAGAGGCGGTGCCAGCCCAGCACTCCCCGGCCCTTGGGTTCCTCGCCGCTTATCGAAGGCATCTCTGCGGTGTCCCCGGCACCTTGACCGCTATCGGCCGCACGACTCATAGTTGTCTCCTTATGGCAGTAGTTCAGCGTCCCCCTTGCCCCGCTCTACTCAGCAGTGCCTCGCTGGAACAGGAGAAGAAGGACGCCATTTACTTAGTTTTGCCAAACTTACCATTAATGGACGCGGGAGTCCGCATCGACTGCGAAGTGGCGGTCATATTTTTCGGCGCATGCGCGGTTGGCGGTGAAATTTCCCCACCGCCGCCTCAGGCAGCGGCCCACCTTGCGGTACCGGTAGGCCGCTGCACAGAGAAGTTAGAAGCCGGCCTTCTTCAGGGCATCGGCCATGGTCCCCTTGGCTGCCGGGCGCCCGCGGGAGCCTCCACGATCGGAGTTGCGGCCACCCTTCTTCCCCGCTGCGCGCGAGGGTTTTTGACCGCCGCGTTTGCCGGATCCGCGCGGCGAATCGCCGCCGCGACGCTTCGGCGCAGGCTGGCCTGGTTCATCATCCAGCCGCAGCGACAGGCCGATGCGCTGGCGATCAACGTCAACCTCCATCACCTTGACCTTGACCACCTGGCCAGAGCGCACGACCTCATGGGGATCAGAAACGAACTGATGGCTCATGGCAGAGACATGGACGAGGCCATCTTGGTGCACGCCGACATCGACAAACGCACCAAAGGCCGCCACGTTGGTGACCGTGCCCTCTAAAACCATGCCCGGAGTAAGGTCAGAGACCTTATGTACGCCTTCTTTAAAGGTGGCGGTCTTAAACTCAGGGCGCGGATCGCGGCCCGGCTTATCTAGCTCGGCGATGATATCGCTCACAGTTGGGATACCGAAGGTCTCGTCCGCAAAATCGGCGGGATCCAGCTTGTCCAGCACCCGGTTATTGCCAATGAGCTCGCCGATGCCCAGCCCCGTCTGCTCCGCAATCCTTGTCACGATGGGATAGGCCTCGGGGTGAACCGCCGACGCATCGAGCGGGTCCGCTCCCCCATTAATGCGCAGGAAGCCGGCGGATTGTTCAAAGGCCTTCGGGCCTAAGCGCGGCACCTTCTTCAGCTCCTTGCGGGTAGCAAAAGAGCCATTGTCATCGCGGTAGGCCACGATATTGGCGGCGATGGTGGGGTTAACACCCGCCACGCGCTCCAATAGCGGCGCCGAGGCCGTATTGAGGTCGACGCCGACGCCATTGACGGCGCTTTCTACCACGCCATCCAACGTCCGGGCCAGCGACGTCTGGTTCACATCGTGCTGATACTGGCCCACTCCGATGGCCTTAGGATCGATTTTCACCAGCTCTGCCAGCGGATCCTGCAGGCGCCGGGCAATAGAGACCGCCCCGCGCAGCGAGACATCCATATCGGGGAATTCCTCCGCCGCCAGCTGCGATGCGGAGTAGACCGATGCGCCGGATTCGGAAACCACGACGGGCGTCGGCCGCTGACCCCCAGCCTGTTTGAGCAGGTCAGCAATCTCGTGCGCGAGCTTTTCTGTTTCCCTGGAGGCAGTGCCATTGCCGATGGCCATAAGGTCAACCGAGTGCCGCGCGCACAGTGTGGACAGGGTCTGTACCGCCTGCGACCACTGGTTTTGCGGCTGATGGGGAT
Source organism: Corynebacterium sp. MSK310 (assembly GCF_030227355.1). Classification (NCBI taxonomy): domain Bacteria; kingdom Bacillati; phylum Actinomycetota; class Actinomycetes; order Mycobacteriales; family Corynebacteriaceae; genus Corynebacterium; species Corynebacterium sp. MSK310. The sequence continues at coordinate 119,553 of NZ_JASPFZ010000001.1, read as the reverse complement.
AGACGATGGTGGTATCGAGCACCTTGCCCGTTTTATCCACCACGGCGCATTTGGTGCCGTTGCGGTAGCCCGGGTCAAGGCCGATGGTGGCGCGCTGGCCCGCGGGGGCGGCAAGCAGCACATCGCGCAGGTTCGTGGCAAAGACCTTGAGCGCGCCTTCTTCTGCTACTTCTTTCAAGCGCATGCGCACATCTAGGCTGGAAGAAACATACAGCTTGGTGCGCCATCCCCAGTGCACGGCGTTATCCAACCACGCGGAGCTGCGTTCCAACTCGAACCGATCCGCGATGAGGTTCTCGTAGTCGGCGTCGTCACCGGCATCGAGGTGCAGCTGCAGCACTCCCTCGTTCTCCCCGCGCAGGAGTGCCAGAATGCGGTGGGAAGGAAGCGAAGAAAAAGGTTCGTTGAAGTCGAAGTAATCCTTGAACTTCGCCCCCTCGGCTTCCTTTCCTTCCACCACCTGCGCCTGCATGGCACCCTGGTTAAACATGCGCTCGCGCACACTGCCTACCAAGTCTGCATCGAGCGCGAAGCGATCGATAAGAATGGAGCGCGCCCCCTCTAGCGCCTTCTTGGTATCCGCGAAACCTTCCGTAAGAAAACCCTGTGCCAGTTCCTCCGGCTGGGCCTGCGGCTGCGCAATCAATATGTCGGTCAGCTCTTCCAAGCCGGCTTCGCGCGCGATATCCGCCTTTGTCTTGCGCCGCTTTTTATACGGCAGATACAAATCCTCAAGCCGGGCTTTGGTATCGCAGGCAAGGATCTGGCTGCGCAGGTCATCGCTAAGCTTGCCCTGCTCATCGATGGCGGCAAGGATTGTCTCTTTGCGCTCTTCTAGCTCACGCAGGTAGGTGGCCCTCTCTTCGATGGTGCGCAGTTGGGCATCATCCAAACCACCCGTGACCTCCTTGCGATAGCGCGCAATGAAAGGCACCGTATTTCCCTCCGCAAGGAGCTTCAGCGCCGTCGAAACCTGGGTTTCTTGAGCGCCGATCTCCGCCGCGATGGTGGCCGCAATATTCACGTAGATTCCTCACACTTCTATTTCACAGCTTGGTATGGGACCCACCCAATCTACCGCATGCCTTTTCCATCGCCCCGGCTTGCCACCGCAGGGCACACAAAAATCCTCTTCCTCCCGCACGCTGAAAGCAGGAAGAAGAGGAGCAAAAGACGCGCTATTTTAGTGGATGACTACCTGGGCCCTATCGCCGCCAGAGCAGCTCACCCTCGAGGAGTTCCCGGAGCAGTACATCGTATAGGTACCACCGGTAGTCGGTGAATAGACGCTCAAGGTGACATCCGTTCCGCCACCGGACACCCAGTTATTCATAAAGGTGTTGTAGACATTTTTCGCAAATGCTTCTGACGTTTTACTGGTGGCAGCGTAATAGCTCGTGTAGTCGCCCCACGAGTGCCCATTGCCGCTGCTTACAGGTGCCTGAGCTGGGGCGGGCGCAGGTGCCTGCTCAGTCTTGGTCACGGTAGCTTCACTACCCGACGACTTCTCGTCGTCCTTGTCATCAACGCTTGTGGAGTCCGCCTTTTGCTGAAATTGGGTTTCCTGCGCGGTGGCGTTGGAATTATCGCCATTTCCCTGCACGAAAAAGACTGCCGCAGCGGCAATGGCAAGAAGTGCCACAACTCCCAAAATGATCGCCGCAATCATGGCCCCATTCCCGCGGCTTTGTTGCGGCTGAAAATACGCGGGGTACTGGTTGTACTGCGGCTGTTGGTTGTATCCGCCAAAATCATTTCCATTGGGAGAAGTCATGCGAGAGAGTCCTTGGAGAGCAAGTAAAAATGCGAGTGTGTGCTGCACTTACAGTAGCACTACCCAGCACCGATACAAGTTTCTCTAGCGACTTTTCCTAATTTTCTTCGCTGGATTCAACGCTCCATACCGGCTCGGCCGACCACGCGAATTCGGTATGCCCGATTTCTGTACTTCCCAACCACGCCGCGGTGGCCGGCAAGCACTCAGCAACCATCGGCGCGAGGGAGGGCAGGGCTGCTGTGGTATCGCCATTGACGATGACCCGCCACAGCGGCGTGCCCTCCGCTGCGGTTCCATTGCTGAATTCATATTCTTGGGCCAATGGGCTATCTTTCGGCGGCGACGGGGAAACTACGGTGGCAAAAATATTTACCGGCACAAAACCTGCATCGCGCAGTTTCTCCGGCATATCAGCCAGGCTTTCTTCCCATTCTTCCTGGCTCATCAGCACAGAAAGATCCACGCTCACCCGCACTACTGTGCCTTGCCTTTCGGTTCACGCTCGCTCAATTGCGCTACAAATGCCTTATCCGCCTTACTCAATTCCACCTGATCCAATAACTCCGGGCGGCGCTGCCACGTGCGCTCCAACGCTTGTTCCCTGCGCCACCGATCTACCAGACCATGATTTCCAGAAGTCAAAACCTCCGGCACCGCAAGCCCGCGCCACTCGCGCGGTTTGGTATAGCTCGGGCCTTCCAATAGGCCATCTGAAAAGGAATCCTCTTCATGCGAGCGCTTATTACCCAATACCCCGGGGATAAGGCGGACTACGGCTTCTGCGATCACCAATACGGCGACCTCCCCGCCAATGAGCACATAATCCCCGATGGATACTTCCCGAACGCGGTAGCGCTTCTTTGCATCTTCAACCACGCGCTGGTCGATGCCTTCGTAACGTCCACAGGCAAAAACAATGTGCTCTTCGGTGGACCATGCCCGCGCATCCGCTTGGGTAAACGGCGCCCCAGCCGGGGTGGGAACCAGAAGCAGCGGAAGCTCGCCATCTTCGTTCTCACTATCTGGCTCGCCTTGTGACGCTTCAGCGTCATACGCCTGGGCTTCGACACCTTCTAATTCATCGTGGCGTGGGCGGTTGAGGTGCGGCAGGGAGGAATCGAGGGTGGGGGCGGTGGTCCCGAGTGCGACATCGTTAAGCGCAGGGCCCCATACCTCAGGTTTCATGACCATTCCTGGGCCGCCACCAAAGGGGGAGTCATCGACCGATTTATGCGCATCCGTAGCCCACTGCCGCAGATCGTGCACGCCCACCTCAAGACGGCCCTGCTCGATTGCCTTGCCTAAAAGGGCATGGCGCAGCGGCTGCAGGTATTCCGGAAAGATGGTCACGACATCGAGCCTCATAGATCCAACAACCCTTCTGGGGGTTGGATGGTGCACGAGCCGGCTTCCAAGTCCACCTCGGGGACGATGGCATGGACAAAGGGCACCAAGGCGGAGTTGCCCGAAGCCAGCTCAACCTCTAAGAGATCTTGGCTAGGCCCGTGCACGACGGAGGTCACAGAGCCGATATCTTCCCCCTCGTGGATAACGCGCAGGCCTTCGAGCTCGTGGTCATAAAAGCCCTCGTCATCATTCTCTAATGGGGCAGCGAAAAATTGGGTGCCGCGCAGGCTTTCCGCCTGTGTGCGATCGGCAATTTCCTTGCACGTCACCAAAAGCCTGCCTTTATGGCTGCGCACCGCAGAGATAGTCAACTCGTGTCCCTTGCGGCCCTGCCTTCCCCGCAGTGTTTCTCCCACCGCAAAGCGCACCTCAGGCTCATCGGTGGTGGGCTCTACCACGACTTCTCCCTTGATCCCATGCGACTTAATGACGCGCCCAATCATCAATTCCATGGCGCAGAGTTTACCGCATACACCCAGTTGCTCTTATTTCCTGCCGCGCTCCCCACAATCTCACTCTTAGGCATTACGCTTGAAGCATGAACGACTCTCCCCACCCGTCCTCCGATCCTCGCAGCGCGCATCAGGAGGCACCGAACTCCCCCTTGATCGACCTTGATCTGGTGGCTTTGGCACCTCCCACCGATCCTGAACGCGAGCGCCCTGGGGTCAAGCGAGTCTTAAACGGTGAGCGCGCAAACCTGATCCTTTTCAGTTTTGCCCCTGGTCAATCCCTGCCAGATCACAAAGCCGCCCACCCGATCACCGTGCAGGCGATACGCGGCGAAGTGAATTTCACTTGTGGGGAGAACACGGTCGCACTAGCCCCAGGTAACATTGTGCACTTACCCGCCTATATAGTGCATAGCGTTGCCGCACCCCTACCGGATGTGAACTCGGACTCACCGACAGAACAGTCAGACGGGCAACCGGCACTAATGCTTTTAACGATGCCTACAGGCTAATTGGAATACACACACCGTTAGGACAGATTTTGGATACATCGCAGTCTCATAACAAGCCTTACCACCACGGAAACCTCCACGACGAGCTGCTACGGATCGCCGTGCAATTAGGAAAGGAAAAAGGCCCCGAGGCTATTACCATCCGCGCCGTCACCCGCGCGGCAGGAGTATCCCCCACCTCGGCCTACCGGCACTTTAAGGATCAGGAAGAACTGCACGATAAGGTAGCCGAACTAGCCACCGACGAGCTCGTGCGCCGCCTTCACCACACCACCGATAAAGCTGGCAACCTCGCCTTCCCCGATCACCTCGTGCAGGTTGGGTATGCCTACCTCGAATTTGCCCTGGATGAAACGAACTTCTTCCGTTGCATGTTGGAGTGGAAGGCGCTTCGTTTTATGCTCGGCGTAGACCCCTCAACTCCCGATGATCCAAAAAGCGAGCACCTGAATCTGATTCAGCGCTACTTCGATCTCTTGGCCCGTCACACCCAAGCCCAAGGCCAAACGCCCAATAAAGAGTATTTCCTACACAATAGCTTGCTGTCTTGGTCCGCCGTCCACGGGTTTACCGTACTTGCCATTGACGGGCCCCTGTCTAAACTGCCGCGGGAGGAAATCTATCAGCTATTCAAACCCGTCGTCGCAGGCAGCTTGCGCGGGATGGATTTTAAAGATCCAGGCGATGTATACGCCAATTACCCCGAATTGCGGCCACGCTCTGAATAGCGCTAGCCACTAGCCTCAGTGGCGGCCGCGCGCTGGCCGAGCGCGCAAAATCCCCCACTCGTTATCGCGCATAAATGCAACGATGACAGGTGGGGGATGAAGCTTATGCACAGCGCCCTAATCAGTAAAGGGCGCTAGAGACCGAGCAGATTACTCTGCGGACTCCTCAGAAGCTTCTGCTTCAGCGTCTGCCTCGCCGGCAGCAGCAGCGGCAGCCTCAGCTGCAGCAGCCTCTTCAGCTTCCTTCTTCTTCTTTGCTTCTTCCTTGGCCTTCTTCTTTTCAGTGATGGCCTCGATGGTTGGGCCGTTATTAGCCTCAGCCAGCGCCTCGTTGAAGAGGTCCAGCTTGGACTTCTTCTCTTCGGCAACCTTCAAGGTGCCTTCTGCGCCCGGCAGGCCCTTGTGCTTCTGCCAGTCACCGGTGACCTTCAGTAGTGCCAAGACAGGCTCGGTAGGCTGTGCACCAACGGACAGCCAGTGCTGTGCGCGCTCGGAGTCGATCTTGATGAGGGAAGGCTCTTCCTTCGGGTGGTAGATGCCAATGTTCTCGATGACCTTGCCGCTGCGGCGGGTACGAGCATCAGCGATAACTACGCGGTATTCAGCGGCGCGGATCTTACCTACGCGCTGCAGTTTAATTTTGACAGCCATGATGGCTCCTTTTCTAGTCACTGGGCAGTTCAGACACGCGCTTTTTAGCACGCCGGTTCAACCCTTGGATTTTATCTGCGCGTGACGTACCGGCCGACCGTAGACGGGAACGGTGTTACGCAGAATGAAACGTCTCATTATCGTCAGCAGTTCACACCACTGCGATAACCCGAACCACTTTAGCGTGTGCAGGCAGTATTTTAAAATCTCCGCGTCTCCCGCATTCTACCTTGCCTCGTTATGCCTCCGAGACCATTAAAGAGTAACCTGATTAGCCGAACGTAAACCTTTGACCCAGAAGGCTTAGAAGTACGCCACGCTTGTTTCCCCATGAGCAAGCGCACGAAATGACGTTTTATGACAAATGATTCTCCACGCAACTTTCGATACCGCTATGACCTCGATGGTCTGCGCGGTATCGCAATTGGCCTCGTAGTTATCTACCACGTCTTTGTCGGTCGTGTCTCCGGCGGCGTGGATGTCTTTTTACTGCTTTCCGGTTACTTCTTTTTAGGCTCACAGCTGCGCTATGCCGGCAAGCCCAACGCGTCATTGAACCCATGGTGGCCAATCTGGCGCACGTTGCGCCGCTTGGTACCAAGCCTTGTTTTGGTCATCGGTGTGACGTATATCTTCGTGCGCCTTTTCACGCCGCAGCTCATGCGCACTGAATTTACCCAGCAAATTTCGGCAACCATGCTGTACTACCAGAACTGGGAGCTGGCGCGCCAACACGCTGACTACACTGCGGCCGCCGCCGATACTTCCCCGCTGCAGCATATGTGGTCGATGTCCGTGCAGGGCCAGTTCTACCTGATGGGCATTGCCTTTGCCCTCATCCTGGCTGCGATAATGAAATGGCGCCCGCAGCAATCTTCACTGCGCACAAGCCGCTTCCCCACGGTCAACCAAATCGCCGGCCCCATCCTCATCGTGGTGACCATCATTTCCTTTGCCTATGCCTCGCGCCATGGGCTACACGGAACTCCAGAAAACTACTACTCCACGTGGTCACGCGCCTGGGAGTTGACCCTTGGTGCGGTTCTAGCCATCTACGGTTCTGCATGGAAGATTCCTGCGCGTTTTTATGATCTGTTTACTGGCCTTGGCCTTTTCATGCTGGTCTTTACCGGCGCCATCATCGCAGAGACCACCGCCTACCCAGGACCGCTCTCGCTTTTGCCTTTGGGCGGTGCCGTGCTCATCATCTTGGGCGGTGGCGGCAAGATCTCCAAGGCCATGGCCTCTAAAAAGGCGCGCTGGCTAGGCGATGTCGCCTATCCACTGTATCTATGGCACTGGCCGCTGCTTATTTTGTCCACCTCGTACTTGGGCCAGCAGACCCCGTCGTGGTGGCTGGGCATCATTATTATTGCCATCTCCCTGCTGCTTGCAGATATCACGCATCGCTTCATCGAGCGTCCCCTGCGCCAGCACCGCAAGCGACCCTTGGCAGAGGATCTTCCAGCCCACAAGGCAGTCTCCAGTCTGTCCACCCGTGCCGGTGCCGGTCGGGCCATCGGCGGCGTCGTGGTCGCCAGCTGCGTCACGGCGCTGCTTCTCATTCAGCCGCTGTGGCTGCGCACCCTTAATATCGCCGACGCGGAAATGCTCAACCCCCAGCAATATCCCGGCGCTACCACGTTCATCAATGACATCACCCCGCCGGATGGCGTAGAGATCAAACCTGATCCCATCGTGGCTAGAGGAATCCAGCCGCCGGTTGCTGCAAACTGGTGCTTCGTGCCCGATAGCCAGCCCGCTGATTTCTTCTTTGAAACGCGCAGGGACGGCAAGACCCCCTGCATTTTCGGCGACACTACTGCCGAAAAGGAAGTCTATTTGGTGGGAGGATCCCACGCGGAGCAATACTCGTCTGCCCTCGACCGCCTCGGCCGAGAGATGGGTTTCAAGCTGGTTCCCCTCTTGCGCCAAGGTTGCCCCATCGAGCTTGGCGATGACGTCACGGTCAGCCCCGAATGCGCCGAGTGGGGTGAACTGGTCATGGACCGCATTGCCGAAGCCCAGCCAGAGTTGGTTATCTCCAATACCACCCGCCCGCAAAACGAATTCGGGCATGGCCCAGACGCTGTCCCCGCCGGCTACCAAGCCTTTTGGGAAGAACTATCCAAGCGCGATATCCCCTTCCTGGGTTTCCGCGATAACCCGTGGGGATTCGATGAGGACGGGGAGCCGCGCGAATTCGATGAGTGCTACGTTGCCACTGAGGACTCTGTGGGCTGCGGCATGCGGTTTGAGCAGGTTTACCAACCTTACGATCCAGGTGCCGTTGTTCTATCGCAGTACGAAAACATGCTGTCCCTCGATACCGCGCCGTGGTTCTGCGATGCTAATGGCGATTGCCCGGTCATCATCGGCAACACCATGGTCTACCGCGATATGCACCACATCACCAACGCCTTTGCTGATTCCGCGATGCCGATGATCCGAGAAGCCCTCACGCCCTTCTTGAACGGTGAAAAGGTCCAACAAGAGGCGCCAGAAATCTCCCCGGAAGAGGCAGAGGCAGCACTAGAGGAATCGCCAGCTGCCCCCACCACCGGTGGCACGCGGCGCGCCAACCCGGTGCCGTATCCCAATACCCTGGAAAACGACCCGGTGTAGACGCTCCCCCGCGACGGCACACACAAAGGTGGCCCATCACCTGAGAGGTCATGGGCCACCTTCTATTTATGTCTCTGCGCGGCTACTTTTTGCCCTTGCCAAAGTTGAGGTTATCGAGGTCGATATTCTCCATGCCCTTGGGCATCTTGGGCATGCCGGGGATCTTTCCACCGCCAAGGCCACCGGCACCGCCGGCACCGCCCATTTGCTGCTGCAGCTGCTGTAGCTCTTCCATCGACGGCATACCGCCGCCCATTCCTGGCATACCACCCGGCATCTTGGGGCCGCGGTTGCCACCGCCGCCCTTGCCCTTCTTGCGCTTGCCGTTTTTGCCCTTGCGGCCCTTTGGCTTTTTCTTGGTGGCAGAACGTCCGCCACCGCCCATGCCAAATTGGCCGGCCATCTTGGACATCATCTTCTTGGCTTGGTTGAATCGCTCAATGAGCTGGTTGACCTCAGAAACGCTTACACCGGAACCATTGGCGATGCGCTTGCGGCGCGACGCGTTCAAGATCTTCGGGTTCTCGCGCTCTTCTGGGGTCATACCGCGGATGATGGCCTGGATGCGATCCAGCTGCTTTTCATCCACCATGGCGGCCATCTCATTCATCTGCTTGCCGCCAGGCATCATCTTCAGCAGGTTGCCAATTGGACCCATCTTGCGGATCATCAGCATCTGGTCCAAGAAGTCATTCAGCGTGAGCTCGCCGGAGCCAAGCTTAGAGGCTGCTTCTTCGGCCTTCTGGTGATCCAGGGTGGCTTCCGCCTGCTCAATCAGGGAGAGCAGGTCACCCATTCCCAGGATGCGGCTAGACATGCGCTCTGGGTGGAAGACATCGAAATCATCGAGTTTCTCACCGGTGGAGGCATACAAAATCGGCTTACCGGTCACCTCACGAATGGACAGCGCTGCACCACCGCGGGCGTCACCATCCAGCTTCGTGAGAACCACGCCGGTAAAGTCCACGCCATCGCGGAAGGCCTCTGCCGTTTGCACGGCGTCCTGACCAATCATGGAGTCGATGACGAACAGGACTTCATCCGGATTTACGGCATTGCGGATATTGCGCGCCTGTGTCATCAGGGTTTCATCGATGCCCAGGCGGCCGGCGGTATCGATGATGACCACATCGTGCTGCTTCTGTTTTGCTTCAGCAATACCGCGCTTGGCGACGTCCACCGGGTCCCCGTGCGAGGTACCCATCTCGTGGTCATTGGAATCCAGGGAGGTACCTGGGTCTGGAGCGAAGGTCGGGACTTCCGCGCGCTCGCCGACGATCTGCAGCTGCTGCACGGCTCCTGGGCGCTGCAAGTCACAGGCCACGAGCATCGGGGTGTGCCCCTGCTTCGTGAGGTGCTTGGCCAATTTACCGGCCAAGGTGGTTTTACCAGCACCCTGCAGACCGGCCAGCATGATGACGGTCGGTGGATTCTTGGCCAAGTTCAACCGGCGGGTTTCTCCGCCTAGGATCTCAATGAGCTCTTCATTGACGATCTTGACCACCTGTTGGGCGGGGTTGAGCGCCTCAGATACTTCCGCGCCGCGGGCGCGTTCCTTGATGCGCTTGATAAACCCGCGCACCACCGTTAGAGAAACGTCAGCTTCCAGCAAGGCCAAACGAATCTCACGAGTCGTGGCGTTGATATCCGCCTCAGTTAATTTGCCCTTGCCGCGCAGGCCCGCCAGGGCTGACTGTAGGCGGTCTGATAGTGAGTCAAACACTACGGATGCGCTCCCTTAAATTAGATCGATCTAAAGTTCAATTATTCAATCTTAGTCCCTAGCCAGGGCCCTGGTCACATTCCCCACCACCTGGGCGCGCGAAACCGAAGCTCCAAAGAACACATGCACAATCATCGTGGCGCCCAGGATCTCATGGCGCAGCCACATAAACTCCGGCAAAGACTCCACCAAATAGCCCAATGCACCTATTCTCTCGACGGTACGAATCTCCAAAATACCGCCCACGTTAAAGGCCGCCGTCGTGGGCTCACCTGCGATATCGGGAAGCTCTTTGTACGTACGCGAATTATAGGACTGGATAAACCTATCCGGTTCCGCGGCCTCTGTGAGCGTCTTTTGCACAGTGCGGATGACAAACTCCGCCTGATAGCTACCAGCATCACCCTGTACGAAATTGGCCCGCACAATCGTCCACCCCAAGGCTGAAATCAGCGCAAAAATGCGCTTAAACTCTGCCTTATTGGCACCGGACCAGGTCACGGTGACCACTTCCTCCTGCCAATCAACCGCAAGCCCTACCCCATACTCGTCCTGCGGAACACGGACTAAGGGGCGGGTGACTATGCGCGGCTTATTCGCTTCCAAAGCGCGGGCGACGATAAGGGCCTGCGCCTGTGCGGTGCGAGCAGACCACACGCCAGGGCCTGTTGATAAGGCATCCGCCTTGGATAAGGTCGCGAGCAGCGAAATGGTCAATTGATCATAATGGCACGCATTCAATAGGGCATCGCGCGCGGCATCCGAACTCGGATCCATCGTCGCTGCCAATCGCGCCAGGCTCGTATGCTCTGCCACCACGGTTTGCACGCGGGAAATATCTGCAAGATTAAAGCGCATGCGCGCGGCCTGCCGCGCCACCATCTCTGCTCCTACTTGCTCGTGCGGGCGGTCATGTCCCTTGCCTAAATCGTGGTACAACGCGGCCAGGAGGAGCAGATCCGGGCGCGCCACCGAGGTCCGCACCTCGGCGCAGCGCGTGACGGTGGCGACGAGGTGGTAGTCAACAGAATGCATGTGGCTGCGTTCTCTGGGCAGTAATCCGCGCACATGACCCCATTCTGGGACCAAGCGCTCCCACAGCCCATAGCGATCCAGCTCCGCAATCACCCGCGGGGTATGAGACGGCGAAGACAAAATGGCGAAAAAGTCATCCACGGCCGCCCGCGGCCACCGCTCCGGTGGAGCCGGCAGCTCCTGCAGTACCCGCCATGTCGTTGCAGAGACGGAATAGCCTGTCCGCGCTGCGGCCGCCGCGACTCGGGTCAACAGCCATGGGTCTGCACGATTGGGTGTGCGGGCCAAGGAGATAACGGCACCATCAGCCACGACGTCCACGTCAAGGGGCCTGCGCACACGGTCGCGCCCCTGCGCCGGACCAGCACCCCGGCTACCCAAAACGCCGCGGGCTGTGGCCAAGCTACGCTCTACCGCTTCATCGACAGCAGAAGCTGCAGTAACCAGTGCCGCCGTGAGCTCATAGCGGCTGCTAAAACCTAATTCATCAGCGACATCTGCGGCAAAGTCCGGATCCAAAATATCGCGGTGCCGATGAGCCTTGACGTGCAGCAGGGTCCGTGCATCGAGTAACAACCGCCGCTCTTCTTCCAGCACAGGCAGATCGCACAGGTTTCCTAGGGCCAAAGCACGCAAGAGCTGAATATCGCGCAATCCCCCGCGCCCGTTTTTCAGATCTGGGTTAGTCATGGTGGCAACGGCGCCAGAACGGTTCCACCGTGCGATGGCGGTATCGACGAAGCGGTCAAACCCCCGCTGCAACTGTCGACGCCACGCGTGTAGGAGGCGTTGACGAGCGTCATCGACAAGCGGCTTCTCGCCAGCAATATACGTCAGATCCAATTGTGCGAAGCCAGCTGAGGCATCCTGCAAGGCGATCTCGGCGCACTCCTGCGGGGTACGCAGGGCAAAATCCAACCGATACTTGGCATCCCACACCGGATACCACAAGTCCTCTACCAAGCGGGGATCTGGCTCGTAATCCTCCGGAAAGATCAAGATGACATCAATATCGGAATAGGGAGTCATCTCCTGCCTGGCTAAAGAGCCAGTTGCAGCTAGCGCCGTGTGCGGCGGCAGATCTAAATCCTGGAGCAGGCGCACCGCCGCGTCATAAGCCTCGCTGCGAAGAGCGGATGCTGCCACCATTTTTGCTTAAAGGGCGGTCTCGCCGCGCTCCCCGGTGCGGATACGGATGACGTCTTCTACCGGGGTAATCCAAATCTTGCCATCGCCAATCTTGCCGGTATAAGCGGCTTCCACGATGGCATCAATGAGGTCTTCCACCTGGTCATCAGCGGTCAAAACCTCCAGCTTCACCTTGGGCACAAAGTCCGTGGCGTACTCCGCACCGCGGTAGACCTCGCTGTGCCCGCTCTGCTGCCCAAAGCCCTGGCTTTCGGTCACGGTAAGGCCGTGGACATCCTGCTGTTTTAATGCCTCCCGGATATCCGGCAGAGTAAACGGCTTCACAATGGCGGTAATAAGTTTCATTTAATCCTCCTGAAGAAAAGTAAAATTCAGCGGCCAAACCTGGCGCGGATATGCTGCATTCCAGTCTAGCCCCGCCCAACTTCCGAATGTGCCCGAATTACGGTGACGATCTGCAATTACAACTGCATCCACTGCGTTAAACACCCCGGCAGCACAGGAGAAACGCGGGCCGTACATCCTCCATGGAGAAAGTACGAACCCGCGCTGCACACTAGGGAAAGATAACCCTAGATTTCGTCTTCATCAGCGTAGACGGTCTGAATTTTCTCATTATTGTGTTTGGCGTGTTTAACGTCAGTAACCGCAACACCGTAGATGGAACGCCCCAGGTAGAACGAACCCACCGAGCCGATAATCCAGACACCAAAGCACGCGATGAGGCCCTTGATAAGGAGGCCTAGTGAAAAGCCATCCTGCCCAAAATCCACCACTAGCTTGGCGAGGATAATAAGCGGCACCGCCAAACCCACGGTCGGACCCATCAGGTTGGCACGGGTCAAGGCATCCGGTGCGCGCCACAAGGAGACCACGGTTGCCACCACGAGGATCGTGGCCACAATGAGCAGAACCGAAGCAATAATCTCGTATACAGCCATGGCTTATCGCCGCCCTTTCGAAATAATGCGGGCCATAGACAAGGTCGGCAAAATACCGGCAGCGATGGCGCCAATCAGGGCAATGTCATAGGCCAATGGGGCATTATTGATCATTGACCAACCGAGGTACATGCAGATCATGCCGTAAAAGACAATGTCTGACATCACCGCGCGGGTGAGCTCGTCACGGGTGCGCAGCGCTAATAGCACCCCGCACCAGGCTGCCCCGCCCATGATGAACACGCACACCAGTACAACCCAACCGAATGGGGACAATGTTGCAAAATCAATCATCGGTCGGTCTCCTTTCTGCGTTGAATTTTCCGGGCGAGGTGCTTGGGCTTTTCGACGTCCGCCTGGCTCTCCGAAAGCGGAGTGTCCTCCGCCCGCGCGAGATCCGGCGAGCGCATATAGCGGCCCAGGGTATCCAAGGGGAATTCATAGAAAGCCTCATCGAGCTCCGTCGTATCCCCTTGCCCAGGAACGCCATAGTCGATGCTCTTCACGCGCGGTGCCAAATGCTCTTCCATATCGGCCAAGTCAGCGACGATCGCTGCAGGATCGGAACCCTGTACCGCTTGTACTAGCACGATGCGGGGCAAGCCCTTGCGCGGTGGTTCGCGCAGTCCCAAAGACAGCGTGCCTGGGGTAGCGGTAATGGAAGAGGTGAACCAGAAAATCTCCCAGGCGCTGGTAACGCGCAGTGGGTACCGGATGATCACCGGGTGGTATTCGTTATCGGGCTTAAATGCTGACATCGCCAGGGTGAACCCAGCAACGAAAATCTCCTTGATGAGCCAGAGTGCATAAGCTACGGCATGCATTTATCGGCCCTCCTGAATGTCATTGATATTAGGTAGTGCGGCTGAGTCATCGCCCAAGATGGTGTCAGTATAAGCCGTCGTGTCCAGCAGTTGTTCGGCTGCGGTTTCCACCGCATCAATAACCACGCCGGAGAAAATGAACATGCCCAGCGAGACCAAGATGAGCGCTGCGGAAGGCGCCATCAGCTTCTTGCGGATGATGAGCTCATCGGGAACCTTGTCCGAGGGCAGATCGTGTCCCCAGAAGGCTTCGCGCCAGACGCGCAACATCGCCAAGAATGCCGCGAAGGAGGCGATGATGATGGCGGCAATCGCAATCCAGGCCCAAGCGCCGCCATTGCGGGCAACCTCGAAGACGATCATGAGCTTGCCCCACATGCCGGAGAATGGCGGGAAGCCCACCACAGAAAAGGCACCGGCGGCAAAAATCCAGGCGATAATGGTATCGCGGCGCGCGAGGCCGGATAGCTTGGTCAAATCACCCGTACCGTAGGTTTCCTCGATAGCACCGGACGCCAGGATCAACGAGCCAACGGTCACCATGTGGTGAATCGTGTACATGATACCGGCGGCCAGAGCGCGGCTTGGGTCTTCCGAGGTAAAGGCCAGCATCACCAAGATGAACGGCATACCGTTGAGCATCTGGTAACCCAGCACGCGGCGAATCGTCTTTTCGGTCAGACCACCAAAGGCGCCGATCATCATCGAGATCAGCATGAGGACGATGATGAGTACGTTCCACCGCTGCTCAAGATCGAAAAGCTGCACGTACAGCCGGTAAAGCATGTACACAGCAACCTTCGTGTGCAAGCCGGAAAAGAGCCCCATCACCGCGGCCGACGTTCCAGGATAGGTACGCGGCAGCCAGGACTGCACTGGGAATACGCCAGCCTTGGCGGTAATCGCAATGAGAATAATGCCCGCAGCGACGGTCACCGGGCCGTTGCCGGCGGCGGCTCCCTGCAGGGCGGCCAAGTTAACCGAGCCGGTGACGGAATAGATATAACCGACACCAACCACCAGCAGCGTGGAGGCGAAAAGGTTAACGAGGACGAACGCGCGACCAGCTGCCAGGCGCGACCACGTACCAGACATGGTGATAAGGCCGTACGACGGCAGCAGCATGACCTCAATGAACACGAAGAAGTTAAAGAGGTCAGCGGTCAGGAGCGCACCGCACACACCGGTGATAAGAATCAGCGTGAGCGAAGGGTAATAACGGGATTTAGTCTCCCCGCCCACGATGGCGAACCAGTTGGCGCCAAAGGCAACGATCATCGTGGTGATGATCATCAGCGCGGAGAAGGCATCCGCCACGAGAGGAATACCCACATTGCCTACGTAGAGGCCCACGGTATGTGCCACTACCCCATTGTTCATGGTGTAGATCAACAGCCCCAGGCCGGCGAAGACACCGACTCCAGGGATGATGAGCATGATCGCATCGCGGACGGCGCGCCACGGCGCCAGCAAGGCAAGAGCCGCGGCAATGAGGGGAATTGCCGGGAAAAGCGGAAGAAGTTGGGCTACAACATCAGCCATTATTTTTCATCCTCCTTCTTCCTCTGTACCCCGCGCTCAGCCACAGGGGTGTCGTGGTCTACTCGGCCAATGCGATCGAGCTCATTTGCGGATTCTTCCAAGATTGCTCGATTCTGGGCATCGCGGCCCAAGGTAGAAAATGCGTGGTCGATGGTGTTGTCATCGACGGGTTCCACCACATCGGTGTCATCGTTTTTGCCCATTGCAGCCATGGTCAACAGGATGGTCGAGGTTGCCATGGAGATAACAACTGCCGTTAGAACGAATGCCTGCGGTAGCGGATCGGCCATCTGGTCATGGGGGACTTCCGAGGGAAAGGCTTCACCTCGGTAGGAGTACACGCCAGTGGCCAACAAGGTCAGGTTGGCACCGTGGCCGAATGCCATCATGCCCAGTACAATGCGGACCAAGCCGCGTTGCTGAATGAGGTAGACGGCGCCACCGATGAGGATGGCGATTGTTAACGCGAGAATCATTACTTCTCCCCTCCTCGGTTGGCGTTAGAACGGCGACGTTGCTTTGTCTTTGTCTTTGCCTCTTTGGGGCTGAGCAAAGCCAGCGGATCCGTCGACGGGTTGATTGGGTCTGGGTACGGATCGTCCGCATCCTCAACGGCAATCCGCGGCGTCGCCGGCAGGGCCGAGTCATCATCATGGACCCATGGCAGGTAGTCCCGCTCGGTACCAGGCCTGAGGTAGCCACCCAAGGCATTGATGGCCATCGTGAGCATACCCAGCACCGCCAGATAAATACCGAGGTCGAAGATGAGGGACGTCGTCCAGTGCTGGCCAAGGGCCTCACCGTGCAAGGCGGTAAGGAAACCACCATTGCCAAAGCCGTCGTGCCAGTAGCCAATAAAGCCTGCCAACAGCGCGGTAATGATGCCAATACCGGTAAGGTGCACGGGGGTCATGCGGCCGAAGACAATTTCATCGGAGCCGCGGGACAGGTAGGTAAGTCCGATGGCCGCACCCATGATGAGCGCAGCTGGGAATCCACCGCCGGAAGAATTGTGTCCGCGGAAGAACACGATGACGGACATGATGATGAGCAAAGGAATGACAATATTGATTCCCTTGCGCAGCGGCACGGAGTTCAGCTGTGACTGGCCGAACGGCGCCGGGCGCGTGCCCGAGCTGAACGGGAAGCGCGGCAGCGTGGTGGTAATGGCTGCGATAACGACGGCGGCCATGCCCAGCACGGACAGCTCGCCCAAGGTATCGAGTGCACGGAATTCCACGATGATGGTGGCCACGACGTTATCGCCACCCGTGATATCCGGTGCCTTGTCGAGGTACCACAGCGCCAGGTCCGAGCGTTCGTGCCGGCCCATCAGGCCCCAGACTCCGAGGAAGGCCGCAACACCGGCCAATACGGCGATGACGATGGAGCCCACCCTGCGAGATTTATCCGTAACCGGCTGGAAGGTCTCTGGCAGGTAACGCAGCACCATCATCATGACGACCACAGACAGTGCTTCCACCATGAACTGGGTAAGTGCCACGTCCGGTGCACCCAAGAGGAACATCTGCAAGGTAACGCCTGTACCCGCAATGCCGATCATGACGGCGCCGGTAAGGCGGTTCTTGGTGCGCACCAGCCCGAATACGGACAACGCAATAATGCCCAAAGGCAGAAGGTCCCACGGGTTGTCTAGCCCATCGACGCGCGGTTGCAGCGGTACGCCGTCGACTCCCTCGCCGAACAACGTAGTACCAGCAAGAACAATAACCACGATGACAATCGGCAAAATGTGGCGAGACGGATTGTGGGAATCGGACATTTTGCCCAATACCTGGCCGAGCTTGGCGCAGCCATCTTGCAGGCTTTGCAGGAGCTCGTTGCCGCTGCGCGGCATGAAGTTGCGTCCCTCGAAAGCCGGCCACATCTTCTTGCGGACAAAGATGGCCGCAATTCCGGCTACCAGCACGAGGATCGAAATGATAAATGGCACGTTGATTCCATGCCATACCGCAAGGTGAGCATGCGTTTCCATGCCCACGGCGCCAACGGCATGCTCCAAAGGCTCATCGAAAATGCCCAGGACGAAGACGAGCGGCAGGGACATAAAGCCCGGTAGCGCTGCAGGAATCCACAGGGAAACTGGGGCTTCGTGGACATCGTCCATGGACCGTGGCCCATCGAAGAATGCGCCGAAGACGATCTTTGCAGAGTAGGTGAAGGTAAAGAAGGCACCGATTCCTGCCACGGCAAGCAAGATTGCTTGGCCTGCGCCGCCAATGGGGGCATCCTCAAAGGCAGTGAGCATGCCTTCCTTGGACACAAAGCCCAGCAGTGGAGGTACCGCAGCCATGGATGCGGCGCCGATGACTACAGAGCCAAACGTCCACGGCATCTTATTCCACAGCGGGCCAAGGCGTCGGATATCGCGCGAACCTGCTTCATGGTCAATGACGCCGATGAGCATGAACAGCGAGGACTTGAAGAGCGCGTGTGCCAAGGTGTGTACCAGTGCCGCACCGATGGCGAATGGGGTGCCGACACCGATAGTGGCGACAATCCAACCCAGGTGGGAAACGGTGGAATAAGCGGTCAGCTTCTTCAGGTCCGTCTTTTGTACCGCGAAGACTGCGGACATTACCGCCGTGCCCATACCGACGACGATGAGCACCCAGTTCCACACCGCGACGCCGTAAAAGATCGTAGAGAAGCGAATGAGCAAGTAGATGCCCGCCTTGACCACGGCCGCGGCATGCAGGAACGCCGAGACTGGCGTAGCGGCGGCCATGGCTTCTGGCAGCCAGAAGTGGAATGGGAATTGAGCGGACTTGGTAAAGGCAGAAGCCGCGATTAGCACGGCAACGCTTGCGGTCACACCTGGACGTTCATCCCATACCGAGGATGCGAGGATCTCAGAAATGGTGGTCGAACCAGTGGTCACTGCGGCAATGCCTAATGCCGTCAATAGCGTAAGGCCACCGATAAACGTCAGAATTAAGGTGCGCTGGGAACCTGCCTCTCCCCCAGAGCCAGAACGCGCGATGAGCATGAAAGATGCCAAGGAGACAAGCTCCCAGGCGAGGAATAGGACAACAACGTCATTGGCCAGAACCAGTAACAAGATGGACAGCGTGAATGCCGTCATCAGTGTATAAAAGCTCGTATTTCCCTCGTTTTTAGGGAGATAGGCTGCCGAGTACGTCAACACGACAGCGCCAATGACAAGAGCCAACATGGCGAAGAAGATGCTCAATGCATCTCCACGCAGAGCGAAACTTACGTCAACCCCCGGTGCAATAAAATCGCGTACCCAGGTGGCTTGGAAACTGAGTTCCTCCCCCGCTGCAATGGCAGAAAAATCCTTAGCAATGAGCACCGCTGCAATGAGAAAAAGGCCAGCTAATGGATAGCCTGCCTGTCGGTCCATGACCTTTACGGTCACCGGTGCCAAGATCACTGCCAATGCCGCAAGGAGGACAGCAAAAAGTAGCGTCACGAAATACTTGCCTCACGAACCTTGGTCTTGGATTGGTGCGAATTTCGCACCGAATCACTAAATACAGCCCTACCAGATTACCATTGCTCACCAACCCAATCCAGATCACAGTAATTCAGGGCATCCCATGCTCGCGGGGCATACATGCACGGCACATCGGCGAGAGAAAACTCCCCAGCGCCCGCGGCTTTCTCGCTTTTGTAAGCAGCCGGGGTCCTGGGGAGTTATCTAAGCCGGTTGAAGGAGTCCCTATTTCTCGCCTAACAAGGCATCGACAAATCCTTCGACTTCGAATGGTGCAAGATCATCGGCACCCTCACCCAAGCCCACAAGCTTGACTGGAACACCCAATTCTTCTTGCACCTGGAAGACGATGCCGCCCTTCGCCGTGCCATCCAGCTTGGTAAGCACCACGCCGGAAATATCCACAACCTCGCGGAAAATGCGTGCCTGTGCCAGACCGTTTTGGCCCACCGTGGCATCGAGGACCAAGAGAACCTCATCAACCTCGGTCTTCTTTTCTACAACGCGCTTGACCTTGCCCAGCTGATCCATCAGGTCGGTCGAGGTGTGCAGGCGGCCGGCCGTATCAACCAAAACGACATCGACCTGCTGCTCCACACCGGTGGCCACGGCATCAAAGGCCACGGAGGCAGGGTCTGCGCCTTCCTTGCCGCGTACGGTTTCGGCGCCCACGCGGCGCCCCCACGTTTCTAGCTGATCGGCTGCTGCGGCTCGGAAGGTATCTGCCGCACCCAGCAATACGCTGTGGTCCATCGATACGAGGACGCGGGCGAGCTTACCGGTGGTGGTGGTCTTACCGGTGCCGTTAACGCCCACGACCATCACGATGGCCGGCTTACCGTCATTAGGCATCGCGCGAATGGAGCGATCCATTTCTGGGTGGCAGGCCTCGATGAGGCATTCACGCAGCATCGCACGTGCTTCTTCTTCGCTCGACACGCCACGCTCAGCGATCTTGTCACGCAAAGAATCGGTGACCTTCATCGTGGACTTGGTGCCAAGGTCCGCCATGATGAGGGTATCTTCGATTTCCTCCCAGGCGTCTTCATCCAGATCACCGGCGGAAAGGATCCCCATCAGTCCTTGGCCGATGGCGTTCTGGGAACGAGAGAGGCGGCCGCGCAGTCGGCCGAGGCGGCCTCCCGCCGGAGCAATGTCCTCGGTGGGCTGGCCCGTCGCGGCAGGCTCGCCATCTGGTACAGGCGTTTGTTCCTTGGCCGCTTCCGCCGCATCCGTTTGTGCATCGGCTGCAGCTGCGGCTTCTTCGGCTTCCTCGTGGCTATCGACGCGTTCTTCGATGTGGTCTGCGTCTTTATCATCTACCACCGCGTCAAAGACTGGCGATTCATCTTCTACCTCGGCGGCCTCGACGGATACAACGTCTTCTGGGGCTTTTTCTTCATGGTCCGGCTCGCCGCGTTCGCCTGCGCTCGCTGCCGCAGGTTTCTCGGCAGCAGCTGGGGCGGATTGCTCGCTGCCCTTTGCTTCTTTTTCTTCTGCTTCCTTCTCACCAGAAGCAGGTGTGGAAGCCTGCGCGGAAGCCGGTTTATCAGATTGATCCTCTGCCTGATCTGCAGGTTCCTTATCTGCATCATCTGCGGCGGATTCCTGGCGGTCACCAGAGGCTGCAGCAGCAGCGGCGCCGACTCCCCCAGCTGCGGCCGTACCGGCAGCACCCTTACCTTCGGTCTTATCGGCGGCAGGCTTGGACTTGGCTTCCGGAGTGGAAGCAGACTCGGAATCGGCCTTAGCTTCATCGCCAGCGCCGTTGTCTTTTCCTGTGTCCTTATCCTGCTTGGCTGCCTTTTCGGGTGCAGTGCTTTTATCCTTAGCCGGTGCAGATCGCTTGGCTGTCGGCGGCTCTTCACCGTTGAGCTGGGCGTTTGCGATATCGGTGGCGGTGGGCTCCGACTGCTCCGAAGTTTCCGGCTGCTGCTCCTGCTTAGCCTGCTGTGGCTTCTCCTGCGCTACCTTCTCGGTTTCTTTCGCGCCCGCTGGGGCAAAGTTGAAGCCAGACTTCGCCTGGTAATTGCCGGACTTTTGCTCTTGGGTTAGCTGCTTTGGCTCTTCTTCCTTGGGTTTCTCGAAAGAAACCTTCTTCGATTCACCGCGCTTTTTGCCGATTGCAATAAAGACGACAATCAGCACAATGACAACGATTGCTATGCCGATCCATAACCATAAAGAATTCATGTCTCTATAGTGCCAGCCTTTCGGGCTTGCGGCACATAAGGGAGGGGAAATCTTTTATTCCGTTGATTGCGGCGCATCAACTCCAAGCCGCGTTGCATCCTGGCTTGCTTGCTCGGCTCCCGGCGCGAGTCCGGCTGGATTCATGCGCTGGGAGATGACCCGGGTGATGCCATCGCCGCGCATGGTCACGCCATAGAGGACATTGGCCACATCCATGGTGGGCTTCTGGTGCGTGATGACAATGAGCTGGGAATCCTTCCGCAACTCCTCGAATAAGGCGATAAGCCGGCGCAGGTTCACATCATCAAGCGCTGCCTCGACCTCATCCATGACGTAGAACGGGCTGGGGCGCGCGCGGAAGATAGCCACGAGCATGGCCAGTGCGGTAAGGGATTTCTCACCGCCGGAAAGCAGCGATAGGCGCTTGACCTTCTTACCGGGCGGGCGGGCTTCTACCTCGATGCCGGTGGTGAGCATGTCTTCTGGCTCGGTAAGGATCAACCGGCCCTCCCCACCCGGGAAGAGGGTATTGAATACCTTGGGAAACTCTGCCTCCACATCCCGCCAGGCATCGGTAAAGAGCTGCAGGATTTGCTTATCCACATCCGAAATTACCCCGGCGAGATCCTGACGGGCTTGGATGACGTCATCGAGCTGCGTGGACAGGTAGCTGTAGCGCTCTTCCAGAGCCTTATATTCCTCCAAGGCCAAGGGGTTGACCTTGCCCAAGGAGTTCAAATCCTTTTCCGCCTGCTGCAGCCGCGACTTTTCCGCGCTGCGGTCAAAGTCTTCGCCCGGGGTGAAATCGCGCAAGAGTTCAGCGATGGCGATAGCCAGCTGTTCGCCAATCTTTTTCTCCGCTTCATCTAGGCGCACCTGCGCCTGCGAGCGCGCCAGTTCTGCTTCATGCGCCCGCGCCGTTAGCCGGTCACTATTTTGGCGTGCGGCCGATACCGCCTGCTTGGCCTGCTGCAATTGGGAATTTAAAGAGTTGCGCTCGTGTACAAACTCATCGCGCTCAGAGGTGGCGCGACTTAAAAGCTGGTTTGCCCGCGCGGCCAAATCCTGTGCGTGCCGTGTCACTGCCGATGCCAGTTGCCCCTGCGCCTTGCGGCGGGCCATGGCCTGTTCATGGCGGGCCTTCGCTTGACGCTCGTGTTGGGCCTGGCGCCGCAAACTATCGGCCTTGCCGGCAACTTGGCCCACGCGCTCTTGCGCCGAGCGGGCGGCAACTTGGGCCTCCATTTCCATGGACTTTACTTCTTCCAGCGCGGCCGAGGCGGCATCCCTATCTGCGGACGAGGGCTCGTCTGGTTGATCCTCGGCGTCGACGCGGGCGAGCCTATCGCGGGCATCGGCAAGCTCTTTATTGGCTTTCTGCAGCCGCACCTCAATCTCGGTGGCGCGCTGGGCGGACTTTTCCAGCTCCGCTTTATTGGCCTCGTACTGCTTTTCCAAGCGGTGGTGATCGCGCTTCCAAGCATCAACCTCGGTATCGTGCTCCCGCAAAGCTGCCTTCGCGGACGCGGCCGTCACGCGGGCATCTTCGGCAGCAATCCTTGCTCCCTCCAGGGTGCCGGAGAGCTCGTCCAGGGCCTGATTGGCTTGCTCTAGCTCCTCTTCGGCCTCCGCGATGCGGGCGGTGACCTCCACGGTAGACGAGGATCCGGTACCGACCTCGACCCACCCTTCGCCGATGACGACGCCGGAAACCGTCACGGCACGCAGGCGCGGATCATCGGAGACGAGGCGCCGGCCGTGGGCAATATCGGGGACGAGGACGACATCGGCAAGCAGCCGGTGCAATGCCGTCGAAACCGCAGGTTGGACCGTTATGTGATCCAGCAGCCAGGAGGTCTGCGGCGGCAAATCGGCATCGACGCGCCACGAGCTTGCAGGCGCGGTCGCCGCCGCATCCAGCAGCGCCGAGCGCGGGCCCTTCTCCAAATGCGCAATCAACCCTTCGGTCAGCTGACCCGCCTGTGCTTCAGCGAAGGTGCCCAAGGCGGCCGCAACCGCTGACTCGTAGGTCGTAGAAATGTATGCGGCCAATGGCTGGAATTCCTCATCTACCTCGACCGGCTCAGGGATAGTCTGGGATAGCGTATCGATGCGGGACCGCAGCGTATAGACACTGCGCTCGCGCTCGCGCTGGGCATCGCGGAGCTGGTCCAAGCGCTTATCGGCAGCGCCCGACTCGCTGGCAGCCCGCGTATGCGCTTCCTCCAAAGGCTGGCGCTCCGCAGCATAATTATCCAGCTTCTGCGCTACCTCAGCGGCTTCTGCCTGCGCGTTCTGAGTGCGTTGCTGCAACGAGGCCACGGCCTCTTCCTGCCGCGCCAACTCCTCTTCCGCGCTGGCCACCTGCCCCGCGGCCTTTTCCTCGGCGGCAAAAAGGCGCACCACGCCCTCGCGGCGGTCCGCAATAGCGCGCACCTGCGCCATATGTTCGTGCTCTGCGGCCTCGAATGCTTGCCGACGCTCCGCTACTTCCTCCCTGATGCTTTCCAACCGCTCCGCAGCTTCTTCTGCCGCTTCCAAGAGCGCCTCGTGCTCCTCGTCCGCGCGCGTCGCCTTGGCCTCAAGATCATCCGGATCCTGGCCGGCATAGGCGACCTGGGACCCAGCATTATCCGCCCTCTCCTCTGCGATTCGCTGGGTCGCCGCAATGCGCTCGGACAGGGTGGAGAGATCAAACCACAGTTTTTGGGCGGCTTCTGCCTGCGGGTTGACCTCCTCTAGTTGGGTTTCCAGCTCCATTTGGTGCTCGGTCGCCTCTTCGAGCTGTGCCGTGGTCTCTTCTACCTGGGTGGATAGGGCCGTCGCGGTGCGTTCGGCATCGGAAAGCTTTTGCCGCAAGCCGACGATGCGGTCTCCGGCCAAGCGCAGGCGCGCATCGCGTACATCTGCCTGCACCGTCGCCGCGCGCTGGGCGGCTTCTGCCTGCCGCGCCAAGGGCTTGAGTTGTTTTCCCAGCTCATCCGTCAAATCTTGCAGGCGGTCCAAATTGGCCTGCATGCCCGTAAGTTTGCGCTGGGCTTTTTCTTTGCGGCGGCGGTGTTTGAGGACGCCGGCGGCTTCCTCGATATAGGAGCGGCGATCCTCGGGGCGCGATTCCAGGATTTCAGAAAGCTTGCCCTGCCCCACGATGATGTGCATTTCCCGGCCAATACCGGAATCAGAAAGCAGTTCCTGGATATCCATCAACCGGGCCTTCGCCCCGTTGATTTCGTATTCGCTCGCGCCGTCGCGGAACATGCGGCGGGTCACAGAGACCTCGGAGTACTCGATGGGCAGGGCACCATCGGCATTATCGATGGTGAGTGTGACCTCGGCCCGGCCCAATTGCTTGCGGTCGCCTGTCCCAGCGAAGATGACGTCTTGCATCTTGCCGCCGCGCAGGGTTTTCGCGCTGGCCTCTCCCATGACCCAGGCAAGGGCATCGACCACGTTGGATTTGCCGGAACCGTTCGGGCCGACGACGGCGCAGATGCCCGGCTCAAATTTGAGAGACGTCGCCGACGCGAATGACTTAAAGCCTTTGAGCGTCAGCGATTTCAGGTGCATTTGGGATAGTCTAGCAAGCCGTTAAGACACGAGTTATAGCAAGCATTGGGTTGGCTATTAGCGCTCGACAAAGCCGCTTTCACCCTTCGCAGCGGCCCACTGCTCGACCACGAGATCGACGCTGCCGGGGCGGCGGGTGGTGCTCGGTTGCTCCTGCAAAAGTTCCAAAAGCTTCTCGCAGTCTGCGCGCGGGCCCTCAGCAACAACCTGCACGCGGCCATCTGCCAGGTTGGTCGCATGCCCAGCAAGGCCTAGTTCCAGGGCGCGCGAGCGCGTCCACCAGCGAAAGCCTACTCCTTGCACGTTGCCGTGCACAAAGGCGGTCATTCTTTCCATGTCACTGCACCCTCCTCATTAATAGCGATATTAATAGCGATCGGCCTCGCCGCGATCGCGCAAGATTTTGCGATCAGCATCGCTGCGGCGGGTCACGGGATCGGAGCCGTCCCAGCACTCCACGCCGGGCACGTCCGGAAGCATATCGCGGTGGAAGACCGGATCGATTCCCTTACTGCGCTGCTCGTTGAAGTTCTTTAGCAATTGAATGGCCACGCCGGATAGCGGGACAATGGCAATGATATTCAGGATCACCATCGTCGCCGCACCGGTATCCGCCAAGGCGAAGACCAAGGGCAAAGAACCGACGGCGCCGAACCAAACGAAGAACAGCACCACGAGGCGGAAGATTTGCAGCACCGTTTTATTGGTGGTGAGGTATTCCAGGTTGGCTTCAGCCAAGTAGTAGTTGCCCAAGATGGAAGAAAAGGCCAAGAAGAACAAGATGAAGCTGACGAAGTGAATTCCCCAGTGGCCAACCTCGGCGGACAAGGCCGCCTGCGTCAGGGAAACACCCTCGGCCTCTTCGCCGTAGGCAACTTCCGGGCCAAGCAAGATCAGGAAGGCGGTAATGGTACAGACCACGATGGTGTCGAAGTACACGCCCAAGGTCTGCACCAGGCCCTGCTTTACCGGGTGGGAGACGGTGGCGGTAGCCGCCGCGTTAGGGGCAGAACCCTCGCCTGCCTCATTGGAAAACAGGCCCCGCTGGATACCCTTCATCATCGCGGTACCGATACCCGCACCGGCGATTTCCTTAAAGCCAAGCGCGTGGCCGATGATATCTCCCAGCATGCCCGGGACCTTGTCAAAGTTCGTAATGACCACAAAGCCACCGATGAGCAGGTACGCCAGGGCCATAAACGGAACGACTACCTGAGTAATGTTCGCAATGCGCTTCACGCCGCCGAAAATGATGAGGCCCGCAGCAATCGCGATGATGATGCCAACGATAGATCCAAAGGTGGCATCGTCTTCGCGGCCGAAGGAAAAGGCCACGGCCTCTGCGATGGCGTTGGTCTGGAAGGAGTTATAGACCAAGCCGAAGGTAAAGACGATGGCGATAGAGAAAAGAACGCCGAGCGGGCCCCAGCCCAGCCCGCGCTTCATGTAGTAGGCCGGCCCGCCGCGGTACGTATCACCATTGCGCACCTTCCACAGCTGCGCCAGGGTGGATTCCACAAAGGCGGTCGCGCCACCGAGCAGGGCGATGATCCACATCCAAAAGACGGCGCCAGGCCCACCTACGGAGATGGCCACCGCGACGCCGGCCACATTGCCGGTACCCACCCGCGATGCCGCAGAAATGGTAAATGCCTTAAACGCGGAGATTCCCCCACTGCCTGCGCCCTCATCCTCATCGTCGCCTTTGGGGCGCTCGACGACGGCGCGCAGCATATCGGGTACCTTGCGAATCTGCACCACCGCGGTGCGAGCGCCAAATAACAGGCCTGCGCCGATGAGCAGCCAGGGCAGGATGTATGTCCACACGCCATCGTTAAATGTCGTGACGACATTTTCGAGAAATTCCATGCGAATTAATTTACTGCCTAAAGGTGCACAACGTGAATCTCACGGGTGCAGGCTTATTGACAGTGGGGGCAATAATGGCTCGAGCGTCCCCCGATTACACACCGCTCAATAGGTGTGCCGCAGCGGGAACATGGCTGGCCAGCGCGGCCATAGGCGGCAAGCGAGCGCGCGAAATAGCCAGATTCACCATTGACGTTAACGTACAAAGAATCAAAGCTGGTTCCCCCCGCTTTGAGGGCGGCCGACATCACGGTCTGCGCCGCGCTTAATAGCGCCACCGCGTCTTTCTGACGCAGCACAGAAGCCTTCTTGCGCGGTGAAATACGTGCTGCCCACAGCGCTTCATCTGCGTAGATATTGCCAATGCCAGATACCAGCGTTTGATCCAATAGCGCCGTTTTTGCCGCGGTTTTCTTCTGCCGCAGGCGGCGCGCGGCGCTGGCGATATCAAAATCGGGTTCCAATGGATCCAAGCCGATATGCGAAATCTTGGACCACGGCGCATACAGCCAGTATCCAAAGGTGCGCTGATCCACGAAGTGCAGCTCGGTGCCATCGCTGAGCTCTACCGTGATGCGGCGATGCGGGGAGTCGGTGTGGCCGATGCGCAGCTGCCCCGACATGCCTAGGTGAATAAAAAGCACGTCGCGGTGGCTATCCATCGGGTTCTCCCCCACGAATTCCAGCCACATGAATTTGCCGCGGCGGGCGACCGCGGCGATTTCCTTGCCCACTATAAGGCCCGCGAGCGGCTCATCTTGGCCGCGGTTCGCCCGCGGGTGCGCAATGTCTACCGCCGTAATCTCTTGGCCCACGACGTAGGTTTCCACCCCGCGGCGCACCGATTCTACTTCGGGCAACTCTGGCATTATTTAGCCTTCTTTATGAGCGGTCCCTTGCACCAGCAACGGGGTTTCGCGCAGGGTTTGGCATGCCTCTTGCGCGGCCTGCTGTTCCGCTAATTTCTTATTGTGGCCCTGCCCGTGCCCCACTGTCAGCCCGGCGACGGTGGCAACCGCGCTGAAGGTTTGATCGTGTTCTGGGCCGGTAGCGGTTGCCGAATACACCGGCATGGGTGCCTTCAGCTCGGCACACAGCTCCTGCAAGGTGGTCTTCCAGTCCAAGTGGCGGCCACTGACGGAGGCATTATCGATCTTTTCCGCGAAGAGGCGCAGGATCACATCGCGGGCGGTTTCAAAGCCGTGCTCGCGATAAATGGCACCGAAAATCGCCTCGGTGGTATCCGCAAGGATGGAATCCTTATCGCGCCCACCAGTGGACTGTTCGCCCTTACCCAGTAGGATATGCGGGCCTAGGTTGATTTCACGCGCGACATCGGAAAGCCCATAGCGCGAGACGATGGACGCGCGCATCTTAGAGATATCGGATTCGGGGCGCGATGGATACGTCACGTATAGTTTCGCGGCCACCGATAGCCCTAAGACGGCATCGCCCAAAAACTCAAGGCGCTCGTTATTAGGCAGGTGCCCGTTTTCATTGGCAAAAGAACGGTGCGTGAGCGCCAAGCGCAGATTGTCCGGTTCCAGGGCAACGTCGAGCGATTCCAAGAGCGGGGTGTGATCGACCGCCGCAAAAGTAGCTTCCCACGCCTCTTGCCCCGTTAGCTTCTTCTTGCGGCTCATAGGAATTTCTCCAGACCTGCCCAGCGCGGGTCTATCTTCTCCTCTTCCTCTTCTTCCCCGGAGATTCCGGTGGTCACACCCTCTGGGGTCTGGATATCGCAGCCGTCTTCGCAGACGGGGGCGAAGGGAAGATTCAGGCCTGCTTCATCGATAACCGCCTGGAGTAGATCCAGCTCATCGTCTTGGATTTCGGGGATTTCATCGCCCGAACCGGCATCGTCAGAATCGGCTTCATCGCCGCTGACAAAGGACTCATCGGCGGCAAAGACCTGGGTGACGTGCAAATCCAGCTGCGGGTGTAGCTCTTTTAAGCAGCGCGCACACTCGCCGGTTAGAACACCGGAGATATCCGCATCAACCAACACCCCTGAGCCCAGCGGGGTCAGGGTTGCGGCAACGGTGAGATCTTCGCCTTTAGGGATGGCGATCATTTCCACGCCGATCCTTTCCGGTGCAGGGCCCGTCTGGGTGCGTTGTTCCGGCAGTGCGTCAGCGCCTTGGGCGTTTAATAATTCGCCCACATCGAACTTCAATGGAGATGTCATAACAGTTGGTAGTCTACCCTGCCTCGCAAACTCCGCGTAGTTGCTGGCACGGCCGCTTTTTCTGGCAAGAAACTGAAGGTTCGGGCATAAAGCGCTATGGCTTGCCGGTTTTCCCTTTCCTGCAGGCCGCGGCCGCCTTAGCCTGAAGGCATGACTTACCACTTGGCCGCGGCCTCAGGAGATTTGAGCGCTATCGCTCCTAGATTCGGAGTGTTGTGCTGCCTTCCCGCCACCTTCTTGGTCATCTCTGGGGCAGTCCTCCATCGCCTGCCCAAGGCCGACCACTCTGGCATCTACGGCGACAGGGGCCTGCGCCTTTCCTCCGCCCTCATCCTCAGCATGTGCGCGGGACTGATTGCCGGCGCGTTTTTGGTCATCCCTTCCGGACTCGACCTCACGGTGCTTACCGGTGCCCTAGTGTTTTCGGCCAGCGCCGCCGCCATCACGTGGCTTTCGCGCGAAGCCCTTGCCTGCGCACTGGTTAGCGTCGGCGCCATGTTCCTGACCGCGGGCGCGGTCATTAGCCTCAGCGCGATGTTTTTCCCCCAAGACTTTATGAGCGGCTCGATGACCTCGCTCACCTCCTACTTCACCACGGCCTTGGTCACCTTCCTCTTCCCCGGCCTGGTCAGCGCGGGAATCGTGGCCTTCGTGGCGATCCAGAGCCAACGCCCTCACCCTGCTACGAATGCTGCTGATGCCACGCTTGCCGATGCCCCCTCATCATCCCCCACGCCGCGCTACTCCACCTCGCGCAGCTCGGTTTAGCCTCCCACAGGCACAATGAGTCCTGCTACACGGTGACGCGATTTGAGCAAATCACCCGTGCAGCAGGACTTTCTTAAGCGTCGTGCCTTGTAATTTAAGCCTTTAGCGTTCGGTATAGCGGCGCTCGTAACCGTCGTCGCCGCCATAGCGTGCAGCACCGGTACCACCGGTAGCACCAGCGCGAGGGGACCCAGCGTTAGTGGACGGCAGGTAGTCGCCGCCGCGAGAGCGCACGCCTGCCCCTCCGCGCAGCGCGGAACGATCGGAGTTTACGGTGCGCAGGAGGCCGCTGAGGGAACTTTCAAATTCGCTGAGCTTGCTATCTACAAAGTCATCGCACTCCGTGCGCAGCCGGTTGGATTCGGTGTATGCGGTTTCCACGATCCGGTTGGCTTCTTCGTTGGCGCGGCGAACGACTTCAGATTCGGAGACCAAACGCTCTTGTTCTTGGCGGCCCTCCGCCACCGAGCGCTCGTATTCCTCGTTGGCCTGAGCAATGGTGCGGTCTGCATCTGCGCGGGCTTGCTCGACTGTGGCCTGGGCGCGCGCCTCGGCATCGGCCACCAGCCGCTGGGCATGTTCTTCTGCCTGCGCGACCGTGGTATCGGCCTCTTGGCGCGCCTGGTTCACCATGTCAGTGGCCTCCGCAGACGCCTCATTAATGGTGTTATCTGCGCGCTCTTCGGCGCCGCGGATAATCTCGTCTTGCTTGTCTAAAACATCCTGCGCGTCGTCGATTTCTACGGGCAGCGCGTTGCGCAGGTCATCGAGAAGCGCCAGCATCTCATGGCGGGGGACCAAGCAATTGGAGGTCATGGGAAAGCCAGAAGCCTGCTCCAAATGCTGAACTAATTCATCAAGGGATTCAAAGACACGGTACATGCTGGGAATTCTACAACGCAGCACCCTGCATTGTGTGGAGGGCGCGCCTTGGATCCTCAGGCCGGTGCAACGCAGGCCAATGCCCTCCGAGTTCAATTCGCTTCCCATGTGCGATTAACCCATTTTCCTCCACGTACCCGCGGCACCGGCGCATACGGCTGCCGAGTCCTCGCAGCAATGCAGAAGCTCCCCACCTCCCCGCGGGTGCGGAGAAATGGGGAGCGTGGGTTAAGGGAGTTTAGATAACGCCCTGTGCCAGCATGGCGTCAGCCACCTTCTTGAAGCCGGCGATATTGGAGCCAGCCACGTAGTCGCCTTCACGGTCGTATTCCTTGGCCGTGTTGTCGATGTTTTTGAAGATGTTGCTCATGATGCCGCGCAGGCGGTCATCGGTGTACTCGAAGGACCAGGAGTCGCGGGATGCATTCTGCTGCATCTCCAGTGCGGAGGTTGCCACACCACCGGCGTTGGCGGCCTTGCCGGGTGCGAAGTTGATCTTGGAGTCCTGGAATACGTGTACCGCATCCGGCGTAGACGGCATGTTAGCGCCCTCTGCAACGTAGCGGACGCCGCCCTCGACGAGCTTCTTAGCGGATTCGCCGTCGAGCTCGTTCTGGGTTGCACACGGAAGTGCAACATCTGCCTGGACGTCCCAGATATTGCCACCCTCGTGGAACTCCACGCCATTGCCAGCTTCCTTGGCGTAGGTGGAGATGCGCTCGCGGCGAACTTCCTTGACATCGCGAAGTAGTTCAACGTCCACGCCATTCGGGGTGGAGATGTAGCCGGAGGAGTCAGACATCGCGACGACGGTAGCGCCCAATTCCTGCGCCTTTGCGGCGGCGTAGATGGCAACGTTACCGGAGCCAGACACGATGACCTTGGCGCCGTCGAAGGACTCGCCGTGGGTCTTCATCATTTCTTCGGTGATGTAGACGGCACCGAAACCGGTGGCCTCGGTACGTACCAAGGAACCGCCCCAGGTCAGGCCCTTACCGGTCAGGACGCCGGACTCGTGCTGGGTGGTCAGGCGGCGGAACTGGCCGAAGAGGAAGCCGATTTCGCGGCCGCCGACGCCGATGTCTCCGGCAGGAACGTCGCGGTACTCACCGATGTGGCGGTGCAGCTCGGTCATAAAGGACTGGCAGAAGCGCATAACTTCCTGCTCAGACTTGCCCTTCGGGTCAAAGTCGGAGCCACCCTTGCCGCCACCGATGGGCAGGCCGGTCAGGGAGTTCTTAAAGATTTGCTCAAAGCCCAAGAACTTAATGATGCCCAGGTTTACCGAGGGGTGGAAACGCAGGCCGCCCTTGTACGGGCCGAGTGCGGAGTTGAACTGCACACGGAAACCGCGGTTGACCTGCACCTCGCCGTTGTCATCAACCCATGGGACGCGGAAGATGAGCTGGCGCTCTGGCTCACACAGGCGCTCAACCAGACCGTAGTCTGCGTAGTGTGGGTCCTTATCCAGGACGATCTTGAGCGAATCCAGCACCTCGGACACCGCCTGGTGGAATTCCGGTTCACCGGCGTTGCGCTTGAGTAGCTTGTCGTAGTACTCAGAAATCTGGCTATCAACAGACATAGTGTATAAATCCCATTCTCGTGGAGTTTGACTAGCAGGAACTAGTTTCCTATCAATCTACCGATAATGCAAGTACAATTATTTCTCACTCCCCCAATTATCCGCTTTTACCTGCGACAATAAAGTTAAATATTTTCTGTAGAACGTTCGGATTCCTAGCAAAAAGCCGCCGCGCGGGTCGCGGGCTTTATAATCACGGGCATGCATATTGTTGTCGCGCCTGACTCTTTTAAAGGTACCGCTTCTGCCGCGGAAGCCGCAGCCGGAATAGCCAATGGAATCCGCCAGCACTACCCCAACGCCACCGTCACCACCTTGCCGATGGCCGATGGCGGGGAAGGCACCGCCCAAGTGCTGGCCCAGGCCGCCTCGGCGGGCGGGCAGGAAACCCAGACCATTACCCTGCCCACAACGGATGCGGTGGGGCGCTTGACCGAGGCGCAGTATTTCCTCGCTGGGCACACGGCTTTCATCGATGTCGCCGCCGCCACTGGGCTGCCCGCGGTCCGCGACGCGCTCGATCCCCTCCACGCGGATTCTTATGGCACGGGCGTGCTGCTTGCCGATGCCCAATCTCGCGGCGCCACCTCCATCGTGCTCGGCCTCGGCGGCACGGCCAGCATTGACGGCGGTATGGGCATCCTTGCGGCCCTCGGCGCCGCCGCCCACGATGCACGCGGCTATGCCCTGCCCAAGGGCGGCGCCCCATTGGTGCAGCTCGATTCCATCGACACCGCGCAATTAAATATCAAAGCGGGCATGGTTGATTTCACGCTCTTGGCCGATACCCGGGCTAAGGCTATGCAGGCAGCCACCATGTACGGGCCGCAAAAAGGCGCAGAGGGCGAACAGATTGCCCTGCTTGCAGGTGCCCTCCTCCAATTGTGCAAGGTCACCGGCACGGATCCGGAGACTGAATTTACCGGTGCGGCAGGCGGCATTCCCATCGGCCTAACCTGGCTTTCGCGCACTCTGTGGGGCACCGATGAGCACGCCCGCGTCGTCTCTGGCGGGACACATGTGGCGAAGGCCCTCGGCCTCGCCGAGGCCATTTCTCAGGCTGACCTCGTCATCACCGGCGAAGGCGCCTTTGACGAACAATCCTTGACCGGCAAGGTCGTCGGCACCGTCGCGGACCTGGCGGCGGAGTCCTCTACCCCCGTCGGCATCATTGCCGGGGCCATCAACCAGGACACCGAGCACTTCACCGCGGAGCTAGACCAAGAAGGTGGGATGCCGGAGCAGCTGGCTAGGGCTGCCCGGGACATCGTCAAGCAGCTGGGCTAAGGGCGAATCTCGACCGTCCACGGAAAGATGGCCGGGCGCTCATGTGCCAATTCATCCTCCAGCAGCACGTGGTCCTTGGGCAATACAGCGTGCGGCGTGAGCAAGCGCGACAGCACCATAGCCAACTGGTTCACAGATCCGGTCGCCCCCTCCACCGCAATGTTATAGCGATGGGCGTGCGCGCCTTCTAAATCGCGCTCTTCATGTTCATCGCGATAATTTTGCTGCAGCTGTTCCTCCAAGCCCTCAGGGAATTGGGGATCTGCTGGGCGAGTAACCTCGGCGGAGGCAAGCGATCCGCCCGCTACCAGCTTATCGGTGGCAGTGGTAAAAATTTCCTCCACGCGGTCCGCTTGCTCATCTGGAACCAATACATCGAATTGAATAGTCGGCATATAGCTGACCCTACCCTAACCAAAGGGATGAAAACTATGTCTTATTCCACAAACATCGCTTCCGTGGTCCACTCTGCGGATACTGACCTGGCGTGGCAACGGGATTTTTACGAAGATCTGCACCGCCACCCCGAGCTCTCCCACGAGGAGGAACGCACCGCGGCGCGCATCCGCGCAAAGTTGGCGGCGTTTGATTGCGAAGTAGAAGAAAACATCGGCGGGCACGGCATGGTTGCCATTTTCCGCAACGGCGATGGACCCACCGCGCTCATGCGCGCCGATTTCGATGCCCTGCCGGTCAAGGAAGCCACCGGCGTGGAGTATTCCTCGACCAATGACTACATGCACGCCTGCGGGCACGACATGCACACCACCGCCCTGCTCGGTGCCTGCGCGCTTCTCGATGCCTCCCGCGACACTTGGTCCGGCACCTTCCTTGCCCTGTTCCAGCCGGCGGAGGAATCATCCATGGGCGCGAAATACATGATCGCCGATAACCTCACCGAGCGCGTGCCACGCCCCGATATTTGCTTAGGCCAGCACATCATGCCTGGCCGCGCCGGCACCGTCCGCCACACCGCCGGCCCCATCATGGCCGGTTGCGATTCCCTGCGCATCCGCATCTTTGGCAAATCCGCCCACGCCTCCATGCCGCATAATTCCATCGACCCGACCTATACCGCGGCGATGATCGTCACTCGGCTCCAGGCCATCGTCGGCCGCGAGGTAGCCCCGCACGAGTTCTTCGTCATTTCTGTAGGCGAGCTGCATTCCGGCGATAAAAATAACATCATCCCGGATTCCGCCGAGCTCGTGCTCAATACCCGCTTCTATGATCCAGCCCTGGCAGAAAAGGTCTATGCCTCCTTAGAGCGCATGGTAAAAGCCGAGTGCATGGCCTCCGGCTGCGAAAAAGACCCCACCTTCGAGTACTACGCGCACGGCGAGGTCACCGATAATGATGCCGCCGCATATTCGCCCATCGACGAGGTCTTTACGGCCACCTTCGGAGAATCATCCGTTACCGCCTCGCCCTCGACCGCTTCTGAAGACTTCTGTTACCTCCCGCAGGCATGGGGCGTGCCGTATGTCTTTTGGCACGTAGGGTGCACCCCAGAAGCCGAGTTGGCCGATCCCCCGGTCAACCACCAGGCCAACTTCCTGCCGGATTACGAGCCCACGGTCAAGGCCTCCACCCAGGCTGCCCATGCAGCGGTCCTGGCGTACCTGGGCGCTTAACTCAACATAAAAACCCGCCGCGTCCCCCTTTTCACTGGAGTGTGGGGGCGCGGCGGCTTTTTCAGTGCGCTAGTCCTTGATGGTTTCTCCCAAAATGTGGCACTGAATCATGTTGGTATTGCCGGAGATTCCCGGAGGGGTACCTGCAACGACGACGACCAAGTCATTCTCGTCGTACTCGTCCAAGTCCAGCAAGTACTTATCGATGGCCTCCATCATCTCATCCGTGGACTTGACGTCGGGGCTCAAGAAGGTCTCTGCACCCCAAGTCAGCGCCAGCTGGGAGCGCACATCTTCATTCGGGGTAAATACCAGCAGTGGCAGGTCAGAGTGTAGGCGAGCAACACGCTTTGCGGTATCGCCGGAAGAGGTAAAGGCAACGATGGCCTTGGCGTTCAGGCGCTCTGCAATATCGCGGGCGGAATAGGACATGACGCCGCGCTTGGTGCGCGGGACGTGCGCCAGCGGCGGGACCTGGCCATCGGTCTCGGAGCGCTTGACGATGCGCGACATGGTCCGCACGACGTTGTGCGGATCCGCGCCCACGGAGGTCTCGCCGGACAGCATCACCGCGTCGGCGCCGTCGAGCACAGCGTTGGCCACGTCGGAAGCCTCCGCGCGGGTCGGGCGGGAGTTCTCAATCATGGAATCCAGCATCTGGGTGGCCACGATGACCGGCTTCGCGTTCTCGCGGGAAATCTGGATAGCGCGCTTCTGGAATAGTGGCACCTCTTCCAGCGGAACCTCAACGCCCAAGTCACCACGGGCAATCATCACGGCGTCGAAAGCCAAGATGATGGATTCGAGGGCATCGACGGCCTCGGGCTTTTCCAGCTTGGCGATGACCGGCACGCGGCGGCCTTCCTCGTCCATGATCTCGTGGACCTTGTCGACATCGGCAGGCGAACGCACGAAGGACAGCGCAATGTAGTCCACACCGAGTTGCAGGGCAAAGCGCAGGTCCTCAATGTCCTTCTCAGACAGCGCCGGCACCGAAATGCTCATGCCGGGCAGGGACACGCCCTTGTTATTGGATACGGGGCCACCCTCGGTGACCTCGCACACCACGTCATTGCCGTCTACTTCCTTGCAGACGACGGCGACCTTGCCGTCATCGATAAGCAAGCGATCGCCAGGCTTTGCGTCTTCTGCCAAGCCCTTGTAGGTGGTGGATACGCGGTCGTGGGTGCCTTCTACATCGTCTACAGTAATGCGGACGATTTCACCGTTATCCCACTGCTCTTCGCCGTTCTTAAAGCGGCCGAGGCGAATCTTAGGGCCCTGGAGATCGGCCAAGATACCTACGTTCCGGCCGGTCTTTTCGGTGGCTTCGCGGACCCACTTGTAATTGGCTTCGTGGTCCGCATGCCCGCCGTGCGACATGTTAAGGCGCGCGACGTTCATGCCGTCTTCTACAAGGCGCAAAATTCCGTCCCCGCTAGCTACCGCGGGGCCGAGAGTACAGACAATTTTGGTTCTTCTATCCAGCATTATTGG
The DNA here is from genome assembly GCF_030227355.1 of Corynebacterium sp. MSK310. NCBI lineage: Bacteria > Bacillati > Actinomycetota > Actinomycetes > Mycobacteriales > Corynebacteriaceae > Corynebacterium > Corynebacterium sp. MSK310. The sequence continues at coordinate 83,236 of NZ_JASPFZ010000001.1, read as the reverse complement.
CCTATTCCATCGGGGAAATTGAACAACCCCCAACCTACTCCCTCGCGCGCCGACAGGCCACAATTTTTTGGCGCCTTAACTAGGGCAATCGGACACGATCACACATAACCGGTCATTAGCGGCCGCTTGCTGTGCCCGAGGTGCCTTGAGCACGCGGGGTTCCCACGCGTTTCTCGTCTTCTTCGACGCCATCTTCCGCAGCGCTCTCGGCCTGCTCGCGGTGGTAACGCGGGTCGACTTCTGCTGGGGTTTCGGGGCCCTTGCGCTGCCTGTCCAGCAAGAAGAAGACGATGAGACCGGCGATAAAGACAACGGCGGAGACGATGAGGTTCACACGGACGCCAAAAATTTCGGTGGCTTCGTCAGATCGCATGCCTTCGATGAAAAAGCGGCCCAGCGTGTAGCCCACGACGTAGAGGGCGAATACCCGTCCGCGGCCCAGCTTCCATGCTTTGTGCGCCCACAACAGGAACAGGCACACCAGCACGTTCCAGATGAGCTCATACAAAAACGTTGGGTGCACTGAAGCGATCACCTCACCGGTAGAGTGCCCGTAAACCGGGGCGTATTCCCCCGCTTCATCGACGCGGTAGTAAATATCCAGCGCCCACGGAACGTCGGTCGGCCGGCCGTAGAGTTCCTGATTAAACCAGTTACCCAGCCGGCCAATGCCCTGGGCAAGGATGAGGCCAGGCGCCACCGCGTCCGCAAACGGTGCCAGGGGGATCTTCTTAATCCGAAACATTACCCACAGCGCTACGGCGCTTAAGGCGACCGCGCCCCAGATGCCGAGACCACCATTGGTGACCTTGAGGGCATCGACGGGATTGCAGGTATCGCAGAAGTACTTCTGGTTATCCGTGATGACGTGATAGAGCCGCCCGCCCACGATGCCCGCGGGGATAACGACGATGGTTGCATCCCACACGGTATCGGGATTGCCGCCCCGGGCTGTGTACCTCTTCAACGTCATCCACATACCCACGAGGATGCCGGCGATGATGCACAGCGCATACGCATGGATTGGAATGGAGCCAAGATGCCACGCCACGCCCTGCGGCGGAGAGGGAATATTTGCAAGATTCTGAGTATGCACGTAGATAGTGTGCCTTATCAGCGTGCCCGTGAGCTAGTTTGGGGTGATTTTTCCTAGGGACTCTTACGCGAGGGGCAGGCTGGGTGCTGGCCCGCAGCCACCAAAGAGCGTGCCAAGGCGGTGGGATCTTGGGCTGCCATGACGGATTCGCCGACCAGTACCGCATCCGCTCCGCGGGAGGCATAGTGGAAAAGGTTGCGGGCATTATTCACCCCGCCCACGGCGATGCGCAGGAGCGATTCCGGCAGCCCCGGGGCAATATCATTGAAGGCCTCCCGGTTGATCTCATCCGAGGCAAGGGACCACGCATTAATCGCGATGACACTGCTGCCGGCCTTGATGGCGCGGTTGACCTCCCCGCAGGTTCGCACCTCCACGATGGCGGTCATCCCCAGCGATTCCGCGCGGTCCAAGAGGGCTTCCAATCGAGCTTGTTCTAAAAGCTCGACCTGCAGCGGGATCGCATCGGCACCAAAGCAGCGGGCCTCGTGAATCTGGTACGGATCCACGATGAGATCGCGCGCCATCATCGGGATATCGATGGCAGCGCGCGCGGCCGCCATATCCTCAAGCGATCCATTAAAACGCCGCGTATCCGTCTGGCAGGCCATCAAATGCACGCCGCAGTTCTCAAAGGTGCGAGCCCATTCGGCCATCTGCTCGGCCGAGCCCACGTGGGCGATTTCCCCGGTATAAGGAACGGCACGTTTAAGTTCAGTAATGACTGAACAACCGGGTTTTAAAAGGGCTGCGCGGGCATCGCGGGGAGGCTCCATGTCCCGTGAGCGCGCCTTTATATCTTGGAAAGAAACGCGGGCTTCGCGCGCGGCGACATCCTCTAACACCCCAGCGACCAGGTGATCGACGGCAATGGGTGTGGGCATGAGCACCTCCCTCCAAGCGCGATTAAAATCACACTTAGATTAACGCTATTCGGGGCGTTTCCGGAAATTGTGCTGCGCGAACGGGGCTATTTACGGCTCACATCAGTCGGGTCGATATCGCTATCGAGCGCGTCCCACATCACACGGCCGGAATCGGATGAGGTCTCCAAATCTTCCGCCAGCTTTTCTTGGCGGGCGGCAGGGGTTTCGTATTTGCTCGACGCCTTGACCTTGTCCTTGCCTGGGTTCTGGGCCAAGAGTACGGCGCCGAAAAATGCCAGTGCGGCCCCGATAATGGCGACGATGGGGCCGAGCTTGGTGATTTCCGTGGAAATGACGGTCGCCCAATCAGAAATTGCGGCAGAATCCACCGCGTTTTCATTTGCGGACGCGCCTTGCAATATTTTTTGCGCGCGCTCGGCATCGGCGCCGCTGGTCAGCAGGCTAATAGGACTCCACGCGGCGCCTGCGGCGGCGAGGGCGCACACGGTGGCCACGATGCGGCGCCCCGTTCGGCGCAACGCTAGGCCCGCGAGTACACCGGCGAGGAGGACCAGCGTCAAGGCCATAAGCTCTAGGGACCAGGCGGACCCTACGATCTCATTGGTTGCTGAGCCTGATTTATCGTCCTCGCTTACCGCTTTTACCCAGGTGCTGCGGGAAGAAAACCACAGCACTGCCGTGCCCACCGCGATAAGGAGTGGGCCAAGTCGCCTCGTCATTAGGAATCATCCCCTAAAAGAACTGTCGCATCGAAGCAGGTCCGGTCACCGGTGTGGCACGCGGCACCGCGCTGGCGCACGGTCAGCAAGATGGTATCGCCATCGCAATCAAGGCGCACACCGAGTACGTCCTGCGTATGTCCTGAGGTCTCGCCCTTAATCCAATACTCGCCGCGCGAGCGCGAGAAGTACGTGCCCTTGCGTGTGGCCAGCGTGTGGGCCAGCGCGTGGTCATCCATCCAGGCAAGCATCAGCACTTCGCCGGAATCGGCCTGGGCAATGGCTGGCACGAGCCCTTGCTCATTGCGCTTGAGCAGCGCAGCTATCTGTGGGTCTAGCTCATAGTCTGCGGGATTGCTCATCGGCGCACCTCGTAGCCAGACTCTGCCAGGGCCTTTTTGACCTCGCCAATTTCTACCTCCCCAAAGTGGAAAATGCTGGCGGCCAGGACGGCATCGGCACCCGCTTCAACGGCGGGTGGAAAATCCGCTGCCGCGCCCGCTCCACCGGAGGCAATGACGGGAATATTCACTGTTTCCCGCACCACGCGCAAAAGTTCGAGGTCGAATCCGGCCTTCGTGCCATCAGCGTCCATGGAGTTTAAAAGGATCTCCCCTACGCCCAGCTCGGCGCCGGTCCGAGCCCATTCCACTGCATCGATGCCAGCCGATGTCGTCCCGCCGTGCGTCGTGACTTCAAACCCCGACGGTGCGTGCGCTGCGTCGGTGCGCCGTGCGTCCACGGATAAGACGATGCACTGCGAGCCAAAGACTTCCGCCAATTCGCGCAGCAGGTCGGGATTGCCTATCGCGGCGGTATTGACCGATACCTTATCCGCGCCAGTGCGCAAGAGCTCGCGGACATCGTCAACGCTGCGCACTCCCCCACCCACGGTGAGGGGGATAAAGACTTGATCGGCGGTGCGGCGTACCACATCGAGCATGGTGGACCGGCCGTGCTTGGAGGCGGAGACATCAAGAAAAGTCAGTTCGTCTGCGCCCAATTCTTCATAGCGTGCGGCTAATTCCACGGGGTCTCCTGCATCGCGCAGGTGAGCAAAATTCACGCCCTTGACTACGCGGCCTTGATCCACATCAAGGCACGGGATTATGCGAACGGCTACGGCCATGCGGGGCTTACTCCTTCACAGGTCGGTGGGGTGGGATTAATTTGTGTGGTGAGATAGGATTTCCAGGATTGTCTCGTGCACCTGCGGAGTACCAGAGACCATACCCCGCGACTTCACGGTCCACGGATTGCCCTCCGGATCCGTGACGATGCCTCCGGCTGCCTTGATAAGGAGCGCTCCCGCCGCGTTATCCCACGGGTGTGGCGAGAAATTGACGGCACCGTCAAAAACTCCCTGGGCAACGAAGGCATTATCCAGCCCCACTGAGCCCGTGATGCGTGGGCGCAAGCCGGTTTCGCGCAGCTCGTGGAATGCCGCGGTGGGCAGGTTGGAAAAACACCCCACGTGCCCACGGGCATCATCGAATTCTGGGGACTCCTCCCCTCCACCGAATCCGCCGGATGGTCCACCCGCAGAGCGCAGCGGCGATCCATCGCTGGCAACCAAGCGCCTGCCTAAAAGAGGAAAATCTGAGATGGCCGCAACCGGCTGGCCTTCGTGAACTAGGGCAACCAAGATGCCGGCCATGGGATTGCCCGCGGAATAATTTGCGGTCCCATCGATTGGATCGACCACCCACACGGTGTCATGGATGCTTCCGCCGGATTCCTCCCCATAGACCGGGATACCGGTCATCTGCTGCAAGATTTCGCGCAGCTGCTTTTCGATGGCCAAGTCCACCTCTGTGGCGAAATCGCCCCGGCTCTTAAAGTGGGCCGGTGGCGCCCCGATGCCGGATCGAAAGATGGGTTCGACTTGGTCAACGGCCGCCTCCGCGAAGGCCACCAACTCGCGCGGATCCATCATCGTTTACTCTTCCTCGGGGTCATAAGGATCGATGGGCACCTCTGCGGGAAGCGGCTCTACCTCTGCCACCGCCGCTAGCGCCTCATTCAGGCTGAAGTTTCCCTCATATAACGCCTTGCCAATGATGGCCGAATCGATGCCCTCATTTTCATACCGGGCCAGCTCGCTAAGATCTGCCAGGGAGGAAATGCCGCCGGAGGCGGTCACCTTGGCATCGGTTGCCATAGCTACCTCGCGCAGTAATTCCACATTGGGCCCAGTCAGCGTCCCGTCCTTGGACACGTCCGTAACCACAAAGCGTTGACACCCAGCGGCATCGAGGCGCTCGAGTACCTCCCAAAGATCCCCGCCATCGGAGACCCAGCCATTGCCCTTTGTGCGCCACTCGCCATCTTCTAAGCGCACCGCCAAGTCCACGGCAACTTTCTCGCCATACTTACCAAGGATCTTTTCTATCCACTCTGGGTTTTCTAAGGCGGCGGTGCCAATATTGATGCGGTTCGCGCCAGTGGCCAGCGCGCGCTCTACCCCGGCATCATCGCGGATGCCGCCGGTTAGCTCGACATTAATGCCGAGTTCTTGGGTAATCCCCGCCATCTGCTCGTGGTTGGAACCGCGATTAAAGGCAGCATCGAGGTCAACAAAGTGCAGCCACTGGGCGCCTTGGCGCTGCCACTCGAGTGCGGCGTCCCGCGGGGCGCCGTAGACCTTTTCGGTGCCGGCTTCTCCCTGATCCAAGCGCACGGCTTTTCCGCCGGCGACATCGACTGCGGGCAAAAGCGTAAAAGTCATGGTTTCATCCTACCTAGAGAGTCTGCATCCAGTTTTCCAATAGCTGCGCGCCCGCATCTCCGGATTTTTCGGGGTGGAATTGCGTAGCCCAGAGAGCGCCATTTTCCACCGCCGCCACGAAAGAATCCCCGGCGTGCGTGGACCAGCTCACCAGCGGCGGGCGGGTAATGACGGTTTCTAATTCCCAGCGGCGAACGCCGTAGGTATGCACGAAATAAAATCGCTCGTCGGCATTAAGTCCAGCAAACACAGCGCTGTCATCCGGCATCTCGACGGTATTCCAGCCCATATGCGGCAAAACGTCGGACTGCAGGCGCTCGACCGTCCCTGGCCATTCGCCGCAGCCTGTGGAGTGGATGCCGTGCTCGACGCCGGCATCGAAAAGCACCTGCATGCCCACACAAATGCCCATGACCGGCCGCTCCCCTGCTAGGCGCTGGCCGATGACCCTTGGCCCATTCACTGCCCTAAGCCCTTTCATGCAGGCATCGAACGCGCCCACGCCGGGAACCAGCAGACCATCCGCCTCAAGGGCCTGATAAGGATCCGCCGTGACGGTTACCTCCGCCCCGACGCGCTCGAGGGCACGCTGGGCGGAGCGAATATTGCCCGCGCCGTAGTCCAATAACACCACTGATTTTGTCATGGGCTATACCTTACGCATTCGACGCAACCGGGTGCGGATATCGTTGGTATCGCTGATGCGAGTCCGGCCCAGGATGAAGTCCGCCGTGGTCAAGAGCAACCCGGCGATGAGGATCGCAACCCCCGCTCCGAAAGCACCGTCGTATCCGTAGCCTGCCACCATGGCACCGAGCAGGGTCGAACCCAAGCCGGTGCCACTATCGTAGAAAATATTCCAAATGGCCGAAGCCTCTGAAACCCGCTCGCGGGGCAGCCGGTCAAACATGGATAGCAAGGCCTCGTTTTGCGCGATACCGAATGCGCCACCAAAAAGAACGGCGCCGAGCACCAGCCACCAGATGGAGCTTTCCATAAATAGGGTCAGGGAAATCGTCCCGACGCCGATGATCGCCATGATCTGGCTTGGAATGTACAAGCTACCTGGGGCCCCCGTGCGGTCTGCGACCACGCCGGCGAAATACCGAAAGATCATGGCCGCGCCGCCCACGATGGACAGCATGACGCCGGCCAGGCTGGCGCCCTTTGCGGCATCGAGTTCTTGCATTGCGGGGGACAAGAAAGAGGAAATGGCACCGTAGCTCATGGAGAAGGTAGTCAAGGCCAGGGCCGGGACCAACACGAGCTTCCAGGTGGGAACGCGGATGATATTGACTTCCTCGTCATTATCCTCGGCCAAGGTGACCTTGATCTTGGGAATGCGCAGGCACATAGCAAAGCCCAAGAAGCCGATGAGACCGGCGGTGATATAGGTAGAGGCGTATCCTAACGAATCCGCCATGAACAGGCCGAGCGGCAAGAAGATCATCTGCCCCAAGCCTGTAAATACACCAATCATGCCGGTGGCCTTGCCCAGCAGACGCACCGGGGAGAGCTCTGCAATCAGCGCGGATTCGGACACGGTGAGGGCACCGAAGCCCACCCCGCGCATGGCGGAAAATAGCAAGACGATCCAGGCGTCGGTGCCCAGCAGGTGGCCAAAGGCCGGGACGCCTAGGGTAAAAGCGGATAGCGCCATCACGCGCCGGTAACCCCAGCGGCGCAAAAGCCACGGGGACATGATCTGCGTGGCTACGGTAAAAGCCATGAAGATACCGGTGGATCCACCCGCCAAGGTCGCGGAACCGCCAGAATCAATGACGGCCAGCGGCACCACGGGAAGCAGGATGGACCAGGCGCCAAAGGCGGCTGCGATGGCTACCATCGTCGGCGTATAGCCGGGCACCTTCCAAATATTGGTCTCTTGGGACTCGCTCATTTACTAAAGCCTCCAACCATCCAGGCGATTGCCGCGGCCACGGTAATAACGGCTAAAAGCGCGGCGACGACCGTAAAAAACTTCGAGTCCTGCTGATACGCGGACCAAGCCCCTCCTACCAAGAGGCCTGCCACCAAAAACAGGATGAGGATCATAAACTGCACGGGCTACAGGGCTCCCTTCGTCGAAGGGATGCCAGTCTGGCGCGGATCTTGGTCCACGGCAGCGCGCAGCGCGCGGGCTACAGCCTTGTATTCCGCCTCGGTCACGTGGTGCGGATCGCGGCCGTAGCGCACGTTGACGTGCAGGGTAATGGCTGCGTGCGTGGCCAGGGATTCGAAGAAGTGGCGGTTAATCACCGTGGCATAGTGCCCGCCGATGATCTGCCACTGCAGGTGTTCCGGCTCGCCATTCATCACGAAGTATGCACGGCCCGAAAAGTCCACTACCGCCTCTACCAGCGCTTCATCCATGGGTAGTAATTGGGAGCCGAAGCGGCGAATCCCGGCCTTGTCCCCCACGGCTTCCCGCAGGGCCTGGCCTAGCACGATGGCGGTATCTTCCACGGTGTGGTGGGCGTCAACCTCCACATCACCGGTGGCCTTTACCTGCAGGTCAAATAGACCGTGTGTGGCAAATGCGGTAAGCATATGGTCAAAGAACGGCAGCCCAGTGGAAATATCGCTTTTCCCGGTGCCGTCTAGGTCGATGGAAACGGTGATATCCGATTCCGATGTTGCTCTTTGGGCACGCCCCACACGGTTTGTCATATCTCACTCCTTTGAAGTATCCGCTCCTACTGTAGTCGCTAGCTTTTCCGCCGCAGCCAGAAAGGCCGCATTTTCTTCTGGCAGGCCGATGGTCACACGCAAGTACCCGTCGATCCCTACATCGCGGATGAGCACCTCTTCGTCCAAGAACTGTTCCCACACGCGGTGTTGGTCTGCAAAATTGCCAAAGAAAAGGAAATTCGATTCGCTCGGCATGACGGTATAGCCCATCTCGTGCAGGCGCCCTGCCACCGTGTCGCGTTCGGCGGCGATGGTCGCCACGGTGGCGAGGGTATCTGCGCTGTGACGCAGGGCCACAGTGGCCGCTGCCTGGGATAAGACGGACAGGTGATACGGCAGGCGCACCAGCATGATGGCCTCCACAAAGGCCGGGTCCGCCACGAAGTACCCCAAGCGACCGCCGGCAAAGTCGAAGGCCTTCGACATCGTGCGCGAGACCACGAGCTTGGTGGGGTATTTTTCTAACAGGCTCGTCGCGGACGGCGAGGAAGAAAACTCGGCGTAGGCTTCGTCGACGATGACGATGCCGGGGGCGGCATCGATAAGCGCGGCAATATCCTCCAGGCTGGTTACCCCGCCGGTGGGGTTATTTGGGGTAGTAACAAAGATGACGTCGGGCTGGTGCTCGGCCACCGCCGCCAAGGCACGGTCCATGTCGATGGTGAAGTTCTCATCGCGCGGGCACTCGATAAAACGCGTGTGGGTACCAGCAGAAAGGATCGGGTGCATGGAATATGACGGCGTAAATCCCAGCACGCTGCGCCCGGGCCCGCCGAAGGCCTGCAAAAGCTGTTGCAGGATCTCATTGGAACCGTTGGCTGCCCAGACCTGCTCGTAGGTGACATCCACTCCGGTTTGCTGCGAAACATAGCGGGCTAACTCGGTGCGCAGTTCGACCGCATCGCGCTCTGGGTAGCGGTTGAGCGAGCTGGCGCAGCGGCGGACCTCGTCCACGAGGGCATCGACAAGCGCGGGCGAAGGCGGGAAAGGATTCTCGTTAGTATTGAGTTGGTAGGCCACCCGCAGCTGCGGGGCACCGTAAGCGGTCTCGCCGCGCAATTCCTCACGCAGCGGTAGGTCATGTAGCTGGGCCATTTATTTCTCCTCGAATCGGGCTCGAATGGCCTCCCCGTGGGCGGGAAGGCGCTCGGCATTAGCAAAGGCAATGACGTTGGGGGCGATTTCTTCCAGGGCGCCGCGGTCATAATCGATGAGATTGACCGGCCGGAGGAAGGTGTGGGTAGAAAGCCCAGCCGAAAACCGCGCCGTGCCCGAGGTAGGCAGCACGTGGTTGGAACCGGCCGAATAGTCCCCTAAAGGCACCGGGGAATACGCCCCGACGAAAATGGCGCCGGCGTGGTTGATGCGCTCTGCCACCGCGTGCGGCTCCGCGGTGTGGATTTCTAGGTGTTCGGCGGCATAAGCATTCGCCACGGCGATGCCCGCGTCCACGGAATCCACCAGCACGATGCCGGATTGCTCGCCGGTTAAAGCCTCGGCGGCGCGGGCGGAGTTCTCCGTTGCCGTATAGCGGCGCTCAACCTCCTGATTTACCTGCTGGGCCACGCTTTCCGATGCCGTAATTAACACGCTTGCCGCCATCGGATCATGCTCCGCCTGAGAGATGAGGTCATAGGCAACGTAGACGGGATTTGCGGTCTCATCCGCCAAAATGGCGATTTCGGTCGGGCCAGCCTCCGCATCGGTGCCGACCACCCCGCGCACCGCCCTTTTCGCCGCCGCGACAAAGATATTGCCCGGCCCGGTAATCATGTCCACGGGCTCTACGTCTTCTTCCGCATCGCCGTAGGCCAAAAGCGCTACCGCCTGGCCGCCACCAACGGCCCAAACTTCCTCCACGCCCAGCATGTGGCACGTGGCCAAGACCGTAGGGTGTGGCAATCCTCCGTGATCTTTTTGCGGCGGGGAGGCGACCACCAAGCTGGAGGCACCGGCCTCTTGCGCTGGCACGGTATTCATGATGACTGAAGACGGGTAGACCGCCTTGCCGCCGGGAACATAGAGGCCAACGCGCTCGATGGGGCGGAAAACCTCGGTCACGGTGGCGCCGGGTGCCAGCTGCGTCGTGTGCGGATCCGGCTTTTGGTCAGCATGCACGCGGCGCACTCGCGCAATGGAGGCCTCGATGGCCGAGCGCACCTGGGGATCAAGTTCTTCGGCGGCCCGCTCCAGTTCCGCCTGGGGCACGCGCAGGGACGACGGGCGCACCCCATCGAATTGCTCCCCATAATCCAACGCCGCTTGGACGCCTTCGTCGCGCACCTTATTCACCATCGGCACGACGGTGCCCATGACGGAATTGACATCGGTGCCGCCGCGCGGAAGAACGCGGCGCAGCGTGGCGGGGCGAAGCTGTTGACCGCGGAGATCGATGGTTCGAAGCATTCCTGGCTCACTTTCTGGTTGATCACCGTGGGCTATATCTGTAGACAAACCAATATACTATCGCCCAAAGCGCCGCGGGGACACCCTCTTGAGCGATAGACTCAAATCAACTTCCAGCGAAGGCGAGTGTGCGGTGCATGATGATCGAATTTGAATCCACCAGTCTTGAGCGGCACCTGCGCGCCATCGTCCGCGAGCTTGATTATTCCTATTGGGCGCTACCTACTGGGGAACTCGTCATTTCCCATGGGCAGGAGGGGTCCACTCTGGTATTTGTGTCGCAGGCCGACGATGTGGTTGTCCACCTGCACACCACTCTGCGCGGCGCGGTTGACTTGGGCGAGGCCGCCGCGCTGTCCCGATTTATCACCGCGTGGAATGCCGATTGCCTCTACCCCACCGCCGTGCTGGACTATGACGAGGCAGGTTTGCTAGTGCTGAGTGGGCAGAGCCACTTCAGTACTGGAACTGCACCAACGCACGATCAATTGGCCGCTTTTGTGCCCGCCGCACTCAACGGCGCAGAGGTACTCATCAGCGTGGCGACGCGCGAGTTTCCCACCCTGGCCCAAGAACCAGAACTTGTGCTCGCTCCAGACGATGCCGCTATACAGCCCGCGTTCACTTTGGATCTCCTCGCCGCCGCTCTGCCGCAAATAGGCATCGACCGCTTCCATAGCGATGGGGAAATCTGCCTATTTGCCCTAGTCAATTCCATCGCTTGCACCTTTACCCTCGACTCTGGGCCAAGCCTTATCATCACGGGCCGGTGGGATCTGAATGCGGATGAGGACGATTTCACCCGTTTGTTTTTGATCTGCAATGACTGGAACCGAGCGAACCACAGCGCCACGGCCTACTGCCGCTCCACCGACGACGGCCTCCATATCCATGTCGATGTGCCGACCCTGACCGGGGCGGGCCTTAACCAAGGCCAACTGCTGCGGGTTTTAAGCCACAGCCTCGATGCCATCCTGCACGCAATCGATGACATCGCGCGAGAATTCTGTGGCAGCTCCCCGGTTAAGTGGGCGTAACTACTTCACGTTGCGCACTGGCCTCTTGAGCGGACTCATTGCCGGCAGTTTCCCAGTCCGCGTCGGAGCTAATAAACGCGGTACACCAGTAGGAAAACATGGCCAAAAATGGGGCTACAGCCCAGGCCACGGCTGGCGAAAAATTCGGCGCAAATTCCACGACGTCCCCTGGGTTCTCCGGCGGGTGCGTTGCGGTGATGCCACCAAAGACGTAGAAGGAAGCCGCACCGGTAAGCGCGCATAGCCCTACCCACAGCATCATCGAGAGACCGCGCCCGCGGCGCTGGGAAAATGCAGCCAGTCCGAGGCACAGCCCCAAGAAACCCGTGACGAGTGCAAAGGTCATAAACGCGACGAATTGTGCGTTGCCCACCGCTTCAATGGCGTAGCCGCCACCGTCAACAGCATGCCCGGTCATCGTAGGTCGCAAAAACCCCCAAAGCGCGCCACAGATGCCGAAAACGAACAGGGAACACGCCAGGAGCCCCGCACCGAAACCGAGAGTGCGGGGCAAGCGAGCTTGGCGGAAAGACAATTTAGTTACAGAAGGTCCAGTTACCGTCCTCGCGGCGGAAACGAACGGTGGAGGTATCGGTACCTTCCGGGTTCGACACGCTCACGGTAGCGGAGGCATCATCGCCATTGACCACAACGTCATTGATCGATTCCAGCTTGGTGGAGGTAGGGATGGCCTCTAGCTGGTTGGCGAACTCGTTAATCTTGGCATTGCCCTGGCTTTGCTGGCGCATGGAGTTTGCGTATTCCGCAAAGGACTGGTTGGGCAGGCTATCGACGTAGTTGAGGTACTGCTGAAAATCCCCGGACTCGCCTTCGCGCACGGCCTTGCAGGCATGTGCTGGCATGTAGCCAAAGTAGTCCTTGACATTGTCAATCTCATGCTGTCCGCGCACCAACTGCTCAATGGCCTGCTTATCGCCATCGCTTGCTTCGTGCCCACCTTCAATGGGCTTGATGTCCTGGGCGTTGGCGAAGGGATCGTCCCCATTCTCAATGGGGTTTGCGTTGGCGCCCGCATTGCCGCCTTCTTCACCCTTCTCCTTAGGGTCCTCGGCGGCCTTTTTCTTGTCCTTTTCTTCCTTCTTGTCCTTATCGGCGTCTTTGTCCTCAGACTTTTTCGCCGATTCCTTCGCGGAGGTCTCAGAGGACGTGGTAGCAGGCGAAGACGACGTGGTCTTCGTCGAATCGTCCTCATCGTCCGAGCTACATGCAGCTAAGGCAAGCGGGGCAACCATAGCGACCGCGAAAAGGGACTTCTTTGCAGGGGTCAAAAAGGACAAGGGAGAGCTCCTGAATCAATCTTTCGAATGCGAAGCCGCCTCACGACGGGTTCTGTTGTCCCCGCAATCCTAACAATGCAAGTTTGCAAGAGACATTATTGCAGTCTTAAAAGTACCTGTGAGCTATTCCTTGCCGCGCTGAAACACGTACAATTTCCACTGTGCAACTACATCGCGAGAGCATCATCGAGGCCGCCACGACCCTATTGAATACTTATGGGCTTGCCGATGTCACCATGCGCCGCGTCGCTTCCTCTCTCGGCGTTGCTCCAGGCGCATTGTATTGGCACATCGCCAATAAGCAGGCGCTCATTGCCGCTCTTGCCGAAGATACTATCGCCCCTGTCGCCGGCTCCACGCTGGAAGAGATTAGCCTGCACCTGCGCGAATTGCTCCTAGCCCGCCGCGATGGAGCGGAGGTTGCCATAGCTGGGCTCTCCCAGCCTGATTCCCAGGCATGGGATCACCTCGTCGCGCAGTTTAGCTCCGCCACCTGCCCCGATTTCGATGATACTGCTCGCAAGGCCGCTGCCCTTTCTGCAGTTCACCTCGTCCTAGGCGCCACGCTTCTCGAGCAATCTCAGCGCCAACTGCTAGAAACCACCGGCGGGACCACCGCGGCCGACTATCGCGCCGATTTGGTGCATGGCGTGCAGATTATCAATGCCGGTTTGCAGCACAGCGGGGCGGATTAAAACTCTTCACCCCCGCGGCGGATTTCCCATCAGCACAAGCGAGTACGATCTCTGTGCAGCAGCCCTCTTTAGATTGTCACCTCAGAAGAAAGGCCATTTTCGTGTCGTATCCCGCGCATGGCGTATTCATCGATGTCACTGCGGAAAAAATCGTGCTTCACCGCAGCCTGCTCTCCCGCAGCTTGGGCGCGCCTGCCACCGCAGAAATCGCGCTCGATGCCATCGATGACCTGCGCGTCCACGAACCCACCGCCACCGGTTTTGGTTCGCTGTCCCTAGGCAGTGCCGGCAGCATTGCCTTCGCGCCGCACCAGGATCCCCACCGCGTGGCGCGCGCCATTGAGGCGGCACAAAAGGGCGACGCACCGGCGGAAGCAGCAGCCGCTCCCGAACCCGCAGCAGCTACAACCCCAACCGCTAGCGAAGAAAACCCAGGGCTTGATTTCGTTGCGGTAGATGTAGAAACCGCCAATGATAATTGGGGATCCATCTGCCAGATCGGCGCCGTGCGTTACCGCGATGGCCAAGAAACCGCGTCCCAGTCGTGGCTGTGCACCCCGCCCCCAGGTTTGGAGCACTTTGCCGAAATCAATATCTCCATCCACGGGATTACCGCCGCCGATGTCGAAGGAGCAATGCCCTTTGCTACTGCGGCCGCAGAGCTCTTTGACTTCATCGGCAGCGATATCATCGTCGCACATAATGTCCAATTCGACTCATCCGCGCTGCGCTCCGGGTTGCTGGCAGCCGGGGCCGATGTCCCCACCGTCCCGCTGGCCTGTTCGCTCGCTTTGTCCCGGGATGCTTCCAAGCAAGGTGTTATTTCGGTGGCCAACCACAAGCTTCCCACCGTGGTGAACCACCTTGGCGGTGCCTCTTTTACCCACCACGATGCCACCGAGGACGCCCGCGCAGCCGGCACCATCATCACCAGGCTGGCCCAACGCTTCGGGCATACCGGAAGCATCACCGATCTCTTTACCAGCCGCGAGTTTCGCCTCGGCCGCCTCGGATCCTCGGCCATCCTGCCGGTCCTGCGCGCGCATACTGCGCCCACCTCCGGCGACGATCTGGGCGCCGGCACCGATTTCCGCGATTCCACCCGGTCCGCGGGAACTAGCAAGAAACCCACTTCGTCCAACCGAGCGCCGTGGCAGGCCGTTGCCACCCCGGATACCATCCCAGAACCCAACCCCGACGCCGATCCCCAAGGCGCACTCTACGGCCAGCACGTCACCCTGACCGGCGATTTCGAGCCATACGATAAGGGGCTGCTGTGGCAGGGCATCGCCAAGCGCGGTGGGCAAGTGGGCAAAAACGTCACCAAGAAGACTACGCTGCTCGTCGTCGGCGAATGGGCGAAGAAGACCTCCAAGGAAAAGCGCGCCGAAGAGCTGCAAGAAAAGGGCCAGGACATCACCATGTGGACCGGCGCCCAGCTCTTTTCCGAGCTGGAGCTCAACGCCGAGCCGCCTTTTTAAACCCGCAGGGAACCACCCGGCCATTTCTCCAGTCCAATAAGGGCGGATACTCACGACCCTGGAGAAATCGCCATGACCCTTACGCTCGACGCACCCCGCCCCACCACCGCTAATTTGCTGCCGGCGCTATTCGCGCGGTCGTGGATTAAGCACCAGCGGCTTTCCGATGACGGCTTTTGCGACTCCCTCGCCACCATCCAGCTTTCCCCCAACCTGTCGATGGCGCTGGTCTTTCCCGGGCAACGCACTTTTCGCCGGCTCAGCCACCGCGGCCTCGCGGACTTGGATGTCTCGACCCGCCAGGCGTGGAATTGTGCCTCGCTGAACCTGCAACGCGCCGCGCTCGACTCGCAGGGCCTGCGCTTTTGGACTCGCCCTGCCCACTGCGCCCTGCCTGCCGCAGCGCCCTATGGAGGCCTGCAAGTCCGCTCCCACGGCGCCCCGATTTCTTCGTGGTTAGCGCACCCAGAAACCTTCACCGTGCTGGATAAACACATGCGTCGCCTCATGCGTTCGCATTCTTTGACCTACCTGGTGCCGGATTCCGCGACGGTTTTTGTCTTCGCCCACTTACCCGATGAGTATGCCCGCGACCTCGCCCACACCGCCGCCGAACAACTTCCCCGCCATCGCACCGTTTTACATTCGCGCCCGCTAGTATGGTCTAACGGATTTCCCCGCGAATTATGAGAGGAGCACCATGGCGGAAAGCAGGATGTCGCGGCTGAGCAATCAGTACCATGCCTGGACCCGCAGCCACCCCACGGCGGCGGAGGATTTTCGCACCGCCATCGAGGACCTGCTCAATGACGCCGGCATCATCTTTGACCGGGTATCCACCCGCGTCAAGGCGTGGTCCTCACTCAAGCGCAAGGCTAAGAAGCGGGGCGAGGACGGCGATTTTATCTACCCCACCCCGTGGGATGATATCCACGATGTCATGGGCGTGCGCGTCACCTTGTACCACTCCACCACCATTCCCAATGCGCTAGACGTGCTGGGCGAGTCCTTCAAGGTCGTGCGCTCTGTGGATAAGGCGGCCGAGACCCGCATTTCCGGCGGCTTTGGGTACGGCTCCCACCACCTGGTGCTCACCGTGACCGACGATAGTGCGGCGGCCATGGAGGAGCTCGCCGATTTCGTGGGCTGGACCTTTGAGGTACAAATTCGCACCGTGCTGCAGCACGCATGGGCGGAATTTGAGCACGATATCCGCTATAAGCAAGGCCCTACCCCGCCCTCGCCTGAGGTGGACCGCCTATTTACACTGGCAGCCGGCCTCATCGAATTGGCTGATCAGCAATTCGATGAGATCGCCGCGCTCAAAGCCCCGCGCACGGAGGCGGATACGGACGTGGAGCTTACCCCGGAAACCTTACCTGGCGTCCTGGCCATCATTTTGGGCAATCGCTTCCCGCTTTCGCGCTCGGAGCACTACCGCTTCCTCGCGGAAATCTTGGAGGAAAACGATATCCGATCCTTAGACCAGCTCGAGCAGCTGCTTGACGATGACGCCATTGCCCACGTCCACGACACCATGCGCTATCGCTTTCGGCCCGGCCAAGTGCGCCTTATCGATGATCTGCTGCTCAATAAGTTTGGCAAGCAGCACATCGAAGCCACCGCTGAATCTGGTGACCGCGCCGGCCGGCGGCGCCGCCTGAACGCGCGCCTTAAGGCGCTGCGCGCAAACTCTTAGCGGAATCCGCCGCGGAATTTTTCCATATCGCGGCGTTCCTTCTTCGTCGGCCTACCCGCGCCGCGGGGGCGAACCGGCACCGCGGGCTGGAATTCCTTGGGCGGTGGCGGCGGCGCGTGATCGGTATAGCAGGTGCGCGCCACCGGCGCGCCCACGCGCTTGGCAACGGTAGCCAGCACCTCCAAATCGTGCTCGTGGTGGTTGCGCCACACGCGCACCCTATCGCCCGGCACGACTTGTTGGGCGGGTTTTACCGCTTCACCGTTTATTTTCACGTGCCCGGCGCGCACCGCGGTGGCTGCGGCGGATCGGGTTTTGAACATGCGCACCGCCCATACCCAAGCATCAATGCGGACGGGGCGGCCGCTTGGCTGCGGGGTAGGCATTAATAATTATTGTGGTTCTCGTTGACGATTTTGCGGATCTTCAACCAGTTATATCCGCCGCCCACCACGGCGATGATAAGGCCCAAAATCATCCAAGCGGCAAAATTAGCAGAAAGCACACCTAAAACGACTCCTGCGCCGACACCACCGGCAACGGAAATAACGGCGTTGCGGGAGTGCTTGCGCACCTGCTGTTTACGCTGCGCAATGGGGTTATTCGGTCGCTGCTGCATAGTCATGACCCAGATCCTACCTCAACCCAGGCAGAACCTGCTTCGCGCGCGCTGATTTCACCTTGGGAAAGCGCGGCGAGCATCGCCTGGAGCTCATCGAGCCCACCCGGGCGCACGGCGACCGTAAAAGTCACGGCTGCGCCGTATTCGGTGTCGGTAATATCGATGCCGCGCCCGCGCAAATCCGCCTCGAGACGCCCAGCCGTGGCGTGCGGGCATTCCACCGTATAAAGCTCCCGGCGCGCCCGGGTGACCGCCTCGACCTTCTCCATGGCCTCGCTAACCGCCCCGCCATAGGCATGCACGAGGCCGCCCGCGCCCAGCTTGATACCGCCGAAGTAGCGCACGACCACCGCACAAATATCAAGCATTCCAGAGCCCTTTACCACATCCAGCATGGGCTTTCCGGCCGTCCCGGAAGGCTCGCCATCATCGGAGGAACGCTCCACGGGGTTCGCATCGTCGACGTGGTAGACATATGCGGAGCAATGGTGGCGGGCATCGGGAAAGCGCTGTCGGGCGGCATCGATAAACGCCCGTGCTTCTTCCTCATTCGTCACCCGGCCGATCAAGGTGATAAACCGCGAGCGTTTGATCTCAATTTCGTGCTCCACCTGGCCGGTGGGACGCCGATACGAATCGCGCATTAGGCCACCAAGAAATCGTACTCGGGGGTATTCGGCTGCAGGTGCTGCACCGAAATCTTGGACTCAGCCATCCGCTCCTTCAGCCCTGCCAGGTCTTCGGCGCGGCTTAGCTGAATGCCCACCAGCGCGGCACCGGTCTCGCGGTTATTGCGCTTGAGGTACTCGAAGAGCGTGATGTCATCGCTGGGCCCCAGGATTTCAGACAAGAAGTGGCGCAGCTGGCCCGGTTCCTGCGGGAAATTGACCAAGAAGTAGTGCTTCAGGCCGCGGTGCACCAGCGAGCGCTCCATGATTTCGGCGTAGCGCAACACGTCATTATTGCCTCCAGAAATCACGCAGACCACCGTCGAACCCGGCTCCAGCGGTACCCGCTGCAGCCCAGCCACGGACAGTGCACCCGCGGGCTCGGCGATAATCCCCTCATTTTGGTACAGGTTGAGCAGGTCCGTGCACACCGCCCCCTCAGAGACCGTGTCCCAGTGCAGGCGCTCTTGGTTGGCCTCCAAAATCTCATAAGGCAGCGAGCCCAGGCGCTTGACCGCCGCGCCATCGACAAACGGATCCACGCTGTCTAGTGCCACCGGCCCGCCGTTGCGGAAGGCTGCTCTTAGCGATGCCGCCCCTTCCGGCTCCACTCCTACCACCTTGGTGTGCGGTGCCATATCCGCCATATAGGAGGTGATGCCAGAAATCAGCCCGCCGCCGCCGACGGGCACGACGATGGTGTCGACCGAGGCGCCCTTTGCCGAAAGCTGCGCCAAGACTTCCGCCGCGACAGTGCCTTGGCCGATGATGGTATCGCGGGCATCGAAGGGCTCGATGAAGGTGGCGTGGCGCTCGGCGGCATCGGCATGCGCGGCGGCTGCGGCCTCGTCAAAGTTGGCACCCACGACTACGAGTTCCACCTGGTCTCCGCCGTGCACGTGGATGCGGTCGCGCTTTTGCATGGGTGTGGGCTCTGGGACGAAAATCTTGCCCGGAATCCCCATGGTGCGGCAGGCATAGGCCACGCCTTGTGCATGGTTGCCAGCCGATGCCGTCACGATGCCCCGCTCCCGCTCCTGCTGCGACAGACTGGAGATGCTATTGAGCGCACCGCGAATCTTATACGAGCGCACGTCCTGGAGATCTTCGCGCTTTAAATAGACCTCACAGCCCGTTTCCGCAGAAAGCCGGGGGCAATACTGCAACGGCGTCGGCGCGATTTCGGAGCTGATGCGTGCCTGCGCCTGCTGGATATCGGATGCGTGGATGGTCGATTCAGTCATGATTGCAGAGTCTACCCGCCCTACCTAGTGCTCGACCGATTCACCTATATTTCATTCCGGTTTAGCGCAACGGTTACGTGGGATCGAGATAATGGAGTGCTCCACAAGAAAGGACTCTCTCTATGTTTAAGCGCACCTCCATCGGCATGGCCGCCTGCCTTGTGCTCAGCTGCGCCCCTGCTGCCAACGCGCATATCGTCGATAATGTTGTAGAACACTCCGCCGACAATGCTGCGGTAAAGCTAAGCCCCATCGGCTCGTATGAAGCCGGGGTGATGGGCAAATCAGCAGCCGAAATCGTGGCCTACCACGCCGCCTCCCAGCGTATTCTCACGGTGAATGCGCAATCGGGCAAGGTGGATATACTGGACGCCTCCGACCCCACCAATCCTAATAAGGTTGCTGAGGTCTCCGCCGGCGGCGATAAGGAGATCAACTCCGTGGCGGTGCGCCCTGATGGCCTCGCCGTCGCCGCCGTGCAGCAGGCAGACAAGACCGAAAACGGCGAAGCCTTGATTTTCGATGCCACCTCCGACCAAGAGCTTGGCCGCGTGCCGCTCGGCGCGCTGCCAGATAACGTGCACATCACCAAAGACGGTGCCTATGCATTGACCGCTAATGAGGGCGAGCCATCCGATGAGCTCAACTCCGACGGCACCGAATACGCAAAAGCCCCAGAAGGAACCGTGTCCGTCATTTCCCTGCCAGACGGCGTCCAAGCCCCCTCCGCTGCGGATGTTCGCACCGCCGACTTCCGCGCCTTCGATGGCGCAGATGCAGAACTTGACCCGTCCATTCGCGTCTTCGGCCCAGAAAACCACCACAACAAGCCTTCGCTTGACTTTGAGCCTGAGTATATTTCCTCCGCCGATGGCAAGGCGTATGTTACCTTGCAAGAAAATAACGCTATCGCAGTGGTCGATATTGCCTCCGCCACCGTAGACAAGGTGTTGCCCGCCCACATCGCGGACCACTCAGATGTCCCCATTGATCCCTCCAATAAGGACGGCGCGGCAAAGCTGCGTACGATCCCTGTGCATGGCCTGTCCATGCCGGATTCGATTGGCGCCTTCCAGACCAACGGCGAGACCTACTTCGCCACCGCTAATGAGGGCGATGCCCGCGAATGGGGCGGCTATACCGATGAGGTCAAGCTGAAAGATCTTGTTGAAGAGGGCCAGATCTGTGATTCTGTCGACCTGCCAGAAGGCATCGAGGACAAGAAATACGCCGGCAACCTAAAGTTGAGTAATGCCTCTGGATGGAACGAGGAAAAGGGCTGCTTCGATGGCCTGTATTCCTACGGGTCCCGCTCCTTTAGCATTTACGATGCCGAGGGCAACGTCGTCTTCGATTCCGGCTCCGACTTCGAGGAAATCACCAAGGACATCGAGGGACTTAACTTCAATGCCGATAATGAGGATCCCGACTTTGACGATCGCTCCAATAATAAAGGCCCCGAACCGGAAGCTCTGACGATTGGAACAGTTAGTGACCGAACCTATGCCTTCATCGGCATGGAGCGCGTGGGCGGCATCTTTGTCTATGACGTCACCGACCCCGCTCATGCCGAGTTCGTCACCTATAGCAATAACCGCGATTTCGCCGTGGACTATAACGAGGACAATGCCGTCGCCACCAGGTTGGCCGGCGACTTGGGCCCCGAGGGGCTAGCATTCGTTAGCAAGGAAGACTCTCCTACCGACGATGCCCTCCTTATCGCCGGCAACGAGGTGTCCGGGACCACCACGGTCTTCTCTGTCGCCGATCTCGTAGGCGGCTCCGAGGACGAAGGCGAGAACGCCTCCGATGAAGACGGCGACGCTCCTGACGATGTCCCCGGGGCATGGCTGCCGGGAGACGGCTCCAGCAGCATCGCGAAGGGCGTTGGAATCATCGCTGGCGTCATTGCCCTCGGCGCCATGTTGAGCGGTGTTCTACACTTCATGCCGCAGGTAGCCGATCAATTCTATAAGATGCTTCCAGAACCGGTCCGTCAGCTACTTCCGTAGATTTCGGTATTAAAGCGGTGGCATTTGGGGCGCGCGATCAGCTCCCCAGCCACCGCCTGCCTGCTCCTCTTGTACTACATTGCCAGCGGTGACCGCGCGGGAACTTGTGCGCTTTCACAAATCCGACCCATGGACGGCACGCCAACTTCTGAGGCAGAAGCGAGCGTTTTCTGCTGTCACCGCAGGTGCAGCGATATTGCTTTCCCTGGACTGCGGTAACGGTGTATGTAAAAAGTACAGGAGGAGTTTCTATCCCAAAATACCTGCGCCCATCGTGGCCTTCAGGTCTCCCATGAGGTTGCCGGATCGTTCCACGCGGAGGTGCTCACCGAGGACCATGGTGGTGGATTGGTCGCCCTCGACAAGCTCAAGGTAGACATCGGACTCACCGTGATTTTTAACCAAGACCTGCTTGAGTCGGGCGATATTTTCCATCGTGCACTGGTCTGTACGCATGGTCAGGCGCAGTGGCAGGCTCGCGCCACCGCCTGGCCCCAGCTCGGGAACGCGAATATCGGAACAAAACAGCGACCGACGCTCATCGCGCACCTTGACATTCACGCGCACCAAGATGATGTTGTCTTCCACAATATGCGGCGCTGCCAGCGAGTAGACCTTGTTAAAGACCAAGATCTCTACCTGCGCGCCGTTGTGGTCTTCTACCGTGACAATCGCCCACGGGGAACCATCGCGCTTAGAAAAGCGGCGGTCCACACCGGAAATGATGCCGCCGATGATGAGTTCCTGCCCATTGTGCACCTCATCGTTGAGGATCTTGGTCAACGGCGTATTGGTCTGTGCAGCCAGGGCCTCTTCGAACCCGTCGAGTGGGTGGCCAGAGACGTAGAGCCCCAGCATCTCTCGTTCTAGCGCCAACTCGTGCTTGCGATCCCATGAATCGTCCGGCACATCAATGGCAAAGGCGCCCTCCGAGGAGGCATCGTCGCCACCGCCAAAGCCGGCAAAGAGGTCGAATTGCCCCTTATCCGCCGCCTTCTTGGTGGTCTGCACGGCATCGACGGCGTCCTCGTGAATCAGCATGAGGCCCTTGCGCGGCTGCTGGAAATCATCAAAGGCCCCGGCCTTAATCAGCGCCTCGGTCACGCGCTTGGAACACGCTGCCAAGTCAATCTTGTCAAGGTAATCACTAAAGGACGTAAACGCCCCCTTTGCCTTGCGCGAAGCAATGATGGATTCGACGACTTCCGAGCCCACATTGCGGATAGCGCCCATGCCGAAGCGAATATCCTCGCCCACAGCCTGGAAGTCCTCTTCGGATTCATTGACCGAGGGCGGCAAAACGTTAATGCCCAAGTGGCGGCAATCCGACAGGTAGATGGCGGACTTATCCTTCTTATCGCCCACAGAGGTCAACAGCGCTGCCATGTATTCCGGCGCGTAGTAGGCCTTGAGGTAGGCCGTCCAGAACGAGACCAACCCGTAGCCCGCGGCGTGGGACTTGTTAAACGCGTAAGACGCGAAGGGCTCGATGGTCCCCCACAGGGCATCCATAGCGGATTTGGAGTAGCCATTTTCTTGCATGCCGCCCCAAAATTTATCGTACTGCTGGGCTAGGACCTCGGGCTTTTTCTTACCCATCGCCTTACGGAAGCCGTCTGCCTCGCCGGCGGTGTAGTTCGCCACCTTCTGCGAGATACGCATGATCTGCTCCTGGTAGACGATGAGACCATACGTCTCATCCAGGATTTCCTTCAGCGGCTCTTCGAGCTCAGGGTGAATCGGGGTGATTTCCTTGCGTCCGTTCTTGCGGTCGGCGTAATCCCAGTGGGCATTCACACCCATCGGGCCAGGGCGGTACAGGGCCAAGGAGGCCACGATGTCTTTGAATCCGGTAGGCTTCATGCGCTTGAGCAGCTCCTGCATACCACCGGAGTCCAGCTGGAACACGCCCAAGGTATCCCCGCGCGAGAGCAGGTCATAGACCTTGGAGACCTTGGGGTCATCGGCATGCAGCTGCTCGAGTTGCACTTCCTCGCCGCGGTTGCGCTTGATGTTTTCGATAGCATCACCAATAACGGTGAGGTTGCGCAGGCCCAAAAAGTCCATCTTCAGCAGGCCAATGGCCTCGCAGGCGGGATAATCCCAGCCGGTGATATAGGCGCCATCGGCAGGCCGCTTCCACATCGGGATGTGGTCCATCAACCGCACGGAGGCCATAATCACCGCGCAGGCGTGCACGCCGGCCTGGCGGACGACGCCTTCCAAACCGCGCGCGGTGTCATAAATCTTTTTCACATCCGGGTCGGTTTCCACCATCTGGCGGACCTCAGCGGCCTCGGAATAGCGCTCGTGGTCGGGGTCAGTAATGCCCCGCAGCGGAATATCCTTCGCCATAATCGCCGGCGGCAGCGCACCATTGATGCGGTCGGCCATCTGGAAGCCGGGCTGGCCAAAGTGCACCTTAGCGGAGTCCTTAATGGCCTGCTTGGTTTTCACCGTGCCGAAAGTAATGACCTGGGCGACCTTATCCTCGCCCCAGCGCTCGGCGGCATAGGTAATCATCTCGCCGCGGCGGCGATCGTCGAAGTCGATATCGATATCGGGCGCGGACGGGCGCTCGGGGTTCAAAAAGCGCTCGAAGAGCAGGTCGTGTTCCAGCGGATCAATATTGGTAATGGTCAGCGCGTAGGCCACGAGCGCGCCCGCCGCAGAACCACGGCCGGGCCCCACACGGATGCCTACAGAACGCGCGTACTTAATAAGTTCCGCCACGATGAGGAAGTAGGAGGGGTAGCCCTTCATCTCAATCACGGAAATCTCGTACTTGGCGCGCTCAATATACTCCTCCGGCACATCGCGCCCAGGGAAACGCCGCTGCAGCCCTTCCATCACCTCGTGGGTCAGCCAGGAGGTGGGCGTGTGGCCCTCGGGGACATCGGCAATGGGCATGCGGTCGTGGGTGTGTTCTTCCCACACCTCGCTGTAGTCCTGCACGCGCTCGGCAATCCACAGGGTGTTATCGCAGCCATCCGGAATCAGGTCGTCCCAGGTATCGCGCATCTGCGCGGCGGACTTGATGTAGTAGCCGGTACCACCGAACTTGAAACGGTCTGGGTCCATGAACGTCTTACCGGTCTGCACGCACAGCATGGCCTCGTGCGCCGGCGCCTGGGATTCCAGCACGTAGTGGCAGTCATTGGTCACCAGCGGCGGCAGGTCCAGCTTGCGGCCGATTTCGAGCAACCCATCGCGCGTGCGCTTTTCGATGTCCAGCCCATGGTCCATCAACTCCAAGAAGAAGTTGTCCTTGCCATAGATGTCTTGCCACATGGCCGCGGCCTCGAGGGCCTCATTGAATTGACCGAGGCGCAGGCGGGTCTGTACATCGCCGGATGGGCAGCCGGTGGTGGCGATGATGCCATCAGCATGCTCAGCGATGAGCTCCGCATCCATGCGCGGCCACTTGCCCAGCTGGCCTTCGTAGGAGGCGAGCGAGGACAACGTGAACAGGTTGCGCAGCCCGGTGGCGTTTTCCGCGATCATCGTCTGGTGCAAATACGCACCCGAGGCGGAGACATCGTCGCGCTTTTGATCCGGAGTGCCCCACAACACGCGTTTTTTATTAAAGCGCGATTCCGGGGCCATGTAGGCCTCGATGCCGATGATGGGTTTCACCCCGGCGCTGGTCATGCGCTTGTAAAAGGCATCGGATCCATACATATTGCCATGGTCTGTCATGCCCACGGCGGGCATGTTTTGCTTGACCACCTCATCAGCCAACATATCGACCTTGGCCATGCCGTCCAGCATGGAGAACTCGGTATGGTTATGCAGGTGGACGAAGGAGGAATTTTTGGCCATGCGGTCATCTTAGCGGGGCGGTCAAGATGACGATATTATGCGGGGATGATCTACACGCTCGCCGCATACATCATGTGGGGGTTCTTCCCCGCGTTCTTCCCGCTCCTGCTACCGGCCACACCGCTGGAAATCCTCGCCCATCGCGTGTTGTGGACCGCGGTTATCGTCACGGCGTTTTTAATCTGCAGCGGCGGCTGGCGCGAATTGGTGCGCTTGGACAAGCGCACGTGGGGCTGGCTTGCCGCCGGGGGCGTATTCATCACGGTCAATTGGGGGACCTATGTGCTGGCGATTAATACCGATCACGTAGCCGATGCCGCTTTAGGATATTTCATCAATCCTCTGGTATCGGTGGCGCTCGGCATGATCTTCTTAAAGGAGCAGCTGCGCCCATGACAGGCGACCGCCGTCGCCGTGGCGGCAATCGCGGTGCTGTATCTGACCTTCTTTACTGGCAAGGCGCCGTATATCTCGCTGTTGTTGGCGGCATCGTTTGGCATTTACGGCCTCATCAAGAAACAGGTGCGGGTATCGGCGGCGGTCTCGGTCGCGGCAGAGTCTTTGGTGGTCTCCCCCATTGCCATTGCCTATATCGTGTGGATTGAACAGGCAGGCCGAGGCACCTTCGTTACGGAAGGCACGCCACACATGCTGCTTTTAATCAGCGCCGGCCTGATTACCGCGCTGCCACTATTGTGCTTCGCCCAAGGCGCGCGGACGCTGCGCTTGTCGACGATCGGCATGCTCCAATACCTCACCCCCATCATGCAGATGCTGTGGGCGCTCTTTGTCACCCAAGAACACTTCTCCACGCACCGGTGGATTGGCTTCGGCATCATCGGCGTAGCAGTCAGCATCTACATTGCAGATCTCATCCGCGTTCGCCACAACGCGCCGCGCAAGAGTGCGCGGCGCAGGTAAACCTGCGCGCAGAAATTCGCAGCGCGAAAGACGGTGCGTGAGCCGCGCGCAGTAGTGCACAGCGCGAGAAAACGGCACGCAAAAGTTAGCGGTGTGGAAGAGGGGTGTGCAAAAGCGCGCGGCAACGGGGCGCTGCGCACAGGAGTGCGCAGCGCGAAAAACGGCACGCAGAAATGCGCTGTGGATGAGCTCGGCGCTTAGGAATTCGCGGGCGGGAAAGTCGCCGCTGAGGGTTGGGCCCGGCTCAACGTTGTGAGCTAACTGGGCCCGGTATCGACGAGGTCCGGCGGTGGCGGCTGCCAGGGTTTAATCCACCGCACGCCGCCGTGCACGCGTTCGAAGCGGCCATTGCGGGGGCGGGCGGCGCGGTCGTCGTCATTGCGGCCGTTGTGATGCGGGCACGCGACGGTGAGGTTCTTGGCATTGGTCCACCCGCCGCCGGCCCAGCTATAGATGTGGTGGACTTGGCACTCATCGGCTGGGCGGTGGCACCCGCGCGCCGGGCAGACGGGGTTTTCGGCGGCGGCCATCATAAATTGCTTCCACGTTGCCCCGCGCCGCATGCGGTACAGGTTCACTGGCCCCTCCACGGGGTGGAGAAGAGTGATAAAGCCTTCCTCCGCCATTGCGCGCTGGGCCAGCTCGGCGCCGCTAATTTGCGCTCCGTTGGTCATGGTGACCGTGACGTCTTTATCGCCCTGCGCGATGGCGCTCAACTTATCCAGCGGGATTACCACGTTGGTGCGCACGGTGGAGGTGGAGGCGCCGGAGTGGAAGAGGGCGGCGACATCGGCAAGCGTGCCTGCTTGGTTATGCAGCTCCGCGACGAGGCTGGAGCTACCTGTAATCGTTAGCGTCCATGGTTTGCCCGCGGCGCGGCGGCGCAGCCTCACCCCTGGTTTGGGTTCGCGCGGCGGGCGCAGCGCGCGCACCTTCTTGCGGGCGAGCTTGTCCATCGCCTGGGTATCGGCGGATACCTGGGCAAGTTCAGCGCGCAGGGCCCAGGCGCGGGCTTGGGTGGGCACGCGGCGGGCGTGCTTTTCGATGACCTCCAACGTCGGCAGCGAATGCCCATTGCGCCGCGCTCCCTCGACCGCCCGGCGCTGGCGGCGCGTGAAACTGGTCGGCCCGAAATAGATCTGAGAGAGGTGGGCTATCGACGAGGCGGCGGCATCCGGCATGCCGGCGGCGGTCAGCTCGGAGGCGGGCATATCAGCGGCCTCGGCGAGGATATCCATCGCCGAGTTTAAAGCCGCAATATATGCCCGAATGTGTTCCATGCCCCCGATGCTAAGCCTGCACCCCGCACCCCGCGCGGCGAAGCGTTCAGGATGGCAAATTTAGCTGGGTGGGCGCACGGCGAAACTACCCCAGGCGGCATCGGCAGGCGCGGGCTCGACGGCGGCGATGGCGGGGAGGGAGGCGACATCGGCAAGCTGGGTGCCCGTGCCCCACACCACGACGGCGCTCACCGCGCTGGGGCGCTGGCCGTAGGAGGCACCGATGCGGTCGAAGGTGCGGTTAATCACCGCGGCGCGGTCCTCGCCGGCAACAGGCTCCGGCACCGCGATAGGCGCGGTCGAGCCCATCAGGATGGTGTCCATGCGCGGAATATCAGTCAGCGCGGCGGCGACGGCGACTGGCGGCAGCTCGGTATCGAAGGTGACCAGCGCATACGTGGCGGCATCCGGATCGATGTCCATGGACTTGACGCGCTCAATATACTCCGCGCGCGATTCCCCGTCCGGGCCCAGCTGATCGCCTTGCACGCGCGTGGATGCCTGCGTGCCCAGCGTGCCAAAAAGCACCAGAGCCACCACGCCCGCCACCAGCACCAGCACCAGTGCCGCTAGGCGGCGCCGCCAATAAAACTTCCTCATCCCTGCAGTCGCTCCAGGGCATGCTGCAGGTCATCGGGATAGGGCGCGCGGGCCTCGAACCACTTCCCGGTGCCGGGGTGGGTAAAGCCCAGCTGCACCGCATGCAGCCACTGGCGCTCCAAGCCCAGGCGGGCAGAAAGCTGCGGATTCGAGCCGTACATGGGATCGCCGACGCAGGGATGCCCGGTGGCGGACATGTGGACGCGGATCTGGTGGGTGCGGCCGGTTTCCAAGTGCACCTCGATGAGGCTGGCCTCGCGAAAGGCCTCGATGAGGCGGTAGTGGGTTACCGCGGCTTTGCCATCATCCAGCACGGCGAATTTCCAGCCCGATTTCGGGTGCCTGCCGATGGGAGCATCGATGGTGCCTTCGATCGGATCGGGCAGGCCCTGGACCACCGCGTGATAGGTCTTTTTCACGGTGCGGGACTTAAATGCCTGCTTGAGCGCCGAGTAGGCGCGCCCTGAGGAAGCCACCACCATGACCCCGGATGTGCCCACGTCCAGGCGGTGGACGATGCCCTGCCGCTCGGTGGGGCCAAGCGAGGCCACGTTGTACCCTGCCGCGCGCAGCCCGCCGATGACCGTCGGCCCATCCCAGCCCACGCTCGGGTGCGCGGCGACGCCCACGGGTTTGTGCACGCAGATGATATCGGCATCGCTATATAAAACGTCCATGCCCTCCACCAGCTCCTCGCGCGGCAGCAGGGGCTTTTCCGGCTCCGGAAGCAGCACCGTGACCACCTGGCCGGATGCCAGGCGCTCGGATTTACCCAGCTCCTGCGAATCCACGGTGACCCCGCCCTCGGCGCACAGCTGGGCAGTAGCCGAGCGGGAGAGGCCGAGGAGCTTGGCAAGCGCGGCATCGGCACGCATGCCCTCCAAGCCTTCTGGAATGGGGAAACTGCGCAATTGCCTATTCATTTTCCGCCCTCCGTTCCGCAATTAGCATGGCGCCGATGAAGATGACGACGCCGCAGGTAATGGCCGCATCTGCGATATTAAAGACCGCGAACGAGCCGACCGAGATATAGTCCACAACGTGACCGAACCAAAAGCCTGGGTCGCGGAAGATGCGGTCTGCAAAATTGCCCAATGCCCCGCCGGCAATGAGCGCCAACCCCAGCGCCTGGCCCGTATTGTGGATGCGCGGGGCGGCTATGGCAACGCCTAAGACGAACGCCAATTGAATGGTGGTAAACAGCCAGGTCGATCCCTCGCCACCGATGGAAAACGCCGCGCCGGGGTTAAAGAGCAGGTTAAACCTGAACCAGTCCCCGATGACATAATGCGGCTCGCCCTCCGTCAGGACGGTAAGCATGAGTTGTTTTACGGCTTGATCCACAACCGCCACGGCGATGACCACCGCGGCGATAAGACCTGTCTTACTCCTTCGTTTTTGGCTCACCCACATCATTCTAATCTGGAGTGTCCGGTATTTTGGTAAGCGTGTTTCGAGTCAAAGTTTTTACAGCCCTTTCCGCCGTCGCCGTAGCGCTAAGCGCCTGTTCTTATGAGACCCCCGGCCCTGCAGTGGAGCAGCCGGTCGGCCTGACTATCGATGCCCCTCGCCTGACCGTCGAAGATGCCGGAACTGGTGAGAAGAAACTGCTGGAATATCACGACATCGACTCCTCGCAGGAGGTAACTTACCGCGCCACGGAGGGATTTTCGCAGGACTTGCTGAATAAATCCGCCGCCGCCGATTTCCAGGCCGCGGACGTAGATAAGGCGACCACTACCCTGCCGCTTTCGGCTTCCGTGGATAAAGCCACCGAGGACGTCGAGGATCAATTGCCGGCCTCGCGCAACGCGTTTGTCACCGCGGGGGATCCGGAATATTCCGGCGATACCGATATCTCTTCTGCTTCCGGGTTCCAATTCGGCTGGCGCGGTCAAGATAATGGCCAGATGAATTCCCTGCGCTTGGCCGCCCCGCAGGACGCGAGCGATGAGGCGCGCGGCACCGTCGAACAGGCCATCATGAAGCTGACCGCGCTGCCCATCGTCTTCCCAGAGGAAGAGGTGGGCACCGGCGCGACGTGGACGGTGGATTCGCGCGTAACGGGGGAATCCACGCTCCTGCAAACGACACGCTATACGGTCAAGTCCATCGATGGTGACCGCGTCACGCTATCCGTCGAGGTGGAACAACGCCCCACCCTGGGCGCTTTATCCTTCGAAGGTCAGGCCGCGGGCACGGAGTTGGAGGATAAGGAACTCGACGTGCTGGATTCTTCTACCAATTCCTCGGGCAACGTCACGGTGGATCTGACCAAGCCGCTCCCCGTGGGCGGTGACGTGTCCTTCGATACGAAGGTAACCTACGGCACCGCCGATTCAGACCTGCGCGTGGTGCAATCAAGCCTGACGGAGCTGGCGTTTTCTGAGTAACAGGATTTACTCGGCGGGAGCCTCTACGGGGGCCTCGGCAGGCGCCTGCTCTGCGCCGGCTGCGGGGGCATCGCCCTGGGCAGGGGCAGCGTCGCCTTCATCGGCAGGCAGCGCGCCCGCACCGGTATCGGCACACATCTCCGGAACCTGCTCAGGCGGCACCGTGTTTTGAATCAGCGTGCAGGCCCAGGTCTTCGACAGCTTCCAGGTGCCATCCTGATAAATGAATTCCACCTGGTCCGCGGTCTGCTCCTGGCCATCTGCGGTGGTGAAATTCACCGTGGTCAGCACGGATTGCGGGTCATAGCCGGGCAGGACGGGATCCACGACCGCAAATTCCGCGCCGGATTCTTCCTTGGAGCGCGCCATGGTGTCAAAGATCTCTGGGGCGGATTCGCCGCCTTCCACCGTGGCGGTCTTTTCTTCCTGCGATGCCGCCGGGTCCGTGGCCTTTGCCAGGATGGCGTTCAAGTCAGCGGCGGACGGCAGCGCGGGGGCCGCGGAATCGCCGTCAGCGGACGCAGATTCGCTGGATTCGCTGTTCTTGGTGGTATCTTCTTGCTCGTCATCAGAAGAGCAGGCGGACAGGGCGGCCGCCGCGCTCAATGCGAGGCACGCGGCACCAAATTTGCGGAATTTCACTTCTCACTCCTCACGTCTGGGATATAAACTCCCATCAGTTTACATTTGCCCCAGCTGTTCTGGTTCGCGCCTGCCGCCTCGGCGCGTCTTCTTTTATTCTGGAATGCATGACTCATCTCGCCCTCATCGCCACCGGCGGCACGATTGCCTGCACCACGGTGCAGGATGGTTCCCTCGTTCCCACCGTCACCGGCGTGCAGCTCGCGGCCGATATCGACGCCGAGGTTGTGGAATTTCGCCAGCTCGATTCCTCTTCTATTACGCTTGCGGACCTCGACGAGCTCATTGCGGTGGTCAACGAGCAGACCGCCCGCGCGGACATTGACGGCGTCATCATCACTCATGGCACCGATTCGATGGAGGAGACGGCGATGGCGCTGGAGATTTTTTGCGCCAGCGATACGCCCATTGTGCTCACCGGCGCGCAGCGCTCCTACGATCACCCGCACCCGGACGGCCCGCGCAATCTCCGCGATGCGCGTGAGCTCGCCCTCAGTGGGCGGCCCGGCGTCTTTATCTGCTTTGGCGGCATGACCATCCCGGCGCGCGGGGCCCGCAAGCAGCACACCTCTGACCTGCGCGCTTTCGAGTCCCTGCGCGTGCCTGATACCACCCCGCGGCTACGGCCGCGCCCCTTGGCGCCGCACCCGGTAGAAATCATCCCTGCCTACCCGGGTGCGGGGCGCGTGCTTGTCGATGCCGCCCGCGCTTCCGCCGCCGGTCTCATCATTGAGGCCATGGGCGCGGGCAATATGAGTGGGGACATGGGCCGCGCGATTGCCGATGCCCTCCGCGACGGCCTCCCCGTCGTCATTTCCACCCGCACCCCGTATGGGGAAACCGCGTTGTCCTATGGCGGCGACGGCGGCGGGGCGAACCTGCATAGCCTGGGCGCGATCAACGCGTGGGCCTTCCGCCCCAGCCAGGCGCGCATCTTGTTGGCCGCGGCGCTGGCCACCGGCACGGACCCCGCCGAGGTATTCCGGCAAAACCCTGACCCCAAGCGCTATGTTGCTATCTAATCTTGGGTTTCCAGCCAGTCGTGCCAGTCTAAGGAATCGAGCGGATCGGCTGGCACCAAATCGGGGTCGCTGGCGGCAAAGGATTTCGTGCGGCCGGGTCCGTTGGCACGTGTTTCAAAACGCACGCTGACCACCCCGTGCCCGGTGCCTTGGATCCAACCGTGGCCAAATTCCGGGTGGTAGACGTCCTGGGTGGCG
Source organism: Corynebacterium sp. MSK310 (assembly GCF_030227355.1). NCBI lineage: Bacteria > Bacillati > Actinomycetota > Actinomycetes > Mycobacteriales > Corynebacteriaceae > Corynebacterium > Corynebacterium sp. MSK310. Next base: position 51,075 of record NZ_JASPFZ010000001.1, on the reverse strand, counting down.
TGCCACTGATCCTCCACATCGTCTTCGACCACCACGGTGGTCGGCGCCGGTGGCGGGGAGTCATCGCTCACGCCCGTTTCATAGTCACTATCCGGCAGCACGGGCCGCACGATTTCGCGGTCGAGCTCCGGAAATAGCACGTCTTGGCGCGCGGCTTCCAGGCCGGAATAGCTCACCCCCACCAAGCGGATGGGGCCCAATTCATCCGGGTAGCGCGCCAGCTTGAAGGCGGCTGCGGTCAATACCTCCAGGTCATCGGTGGCATAGGCCAGGGTGGTCGAGCGCGATTCGATATGGAAGTCTGCCATCCGCAGCTTTACCGTCACCGTGCGCGCCCCGCGGCCATCCTTGAGCAGGCGGCGGTGTGCGCCCTCGGCCGCGCGGGTAATTGCCGCATCGACATCGGCAACCGTGAGCAGGTCCTTGGGATAGGTGTGCTCCGTGGAAATCTGTTTGGATATCGCACGCGGTGCCACTTCCCTATCGTCGATGCCTTGCGCGAGCTGCCACAGCTGCACGCCGGCGACGCTGCCGATGGAGATTTCCACCTCCTTTTGGGTCATGGCGGCCAGCGCGCCGATGGTCTCCACCCCGATGCCTTTGAGCTTGGCCTCCGTGACCGGCCCCACACCCCACAGCTTTCCCACCGCGAGCGGATGCAGCATCTCCAGCTGCTTTTCCGCTGGGATGACATAGGTGCCATCGGGCTTGGCTTCACCGGAGCCGATCTTGGCAAATTGCTTGCCGGAGCCCGCGCCGATGGAACACGGCAGGCCTGTTTCCTCCCGGATGAGCGCGCGCAGGCCATCCGCCCACTGTTGCACCTCGTCCGCCGTCGCACCCACCAATGCCTCTGGCTCCATAAAGGCTTCATCGATGGATAGCTGCTCGATCACCTCCACGTGCTGGGAGATGATCTCAAATACCCGGCGCGAGGCCGCCGAATACACCGCCCGGCGCGGGCTTACCACCACCGCGCGCAGGCCCACCAATTGTTGGGCGCGATACATCGGCATCGCCGAGTGCGCACCGTATTCGCGCGCCTCATAGGATGCCCCGGCGACGACCCCGCGGCCGCCGACCCCACCGACGAGCACCGGCCGGCCCTGCAAAGTCGGTCGGGTCATTTGCTCGACGGAGGCAAAAAACGCATCCATATCGATGTGTAAGACCCAACGCTGCATGCCTTCCAGTCTAAGACACTCCAGCCCCAGAATTGGGAATAGGTTGACGCTTAAACTATCTTGTATGCAAGATGTATGCATGAGCGATACAAGCATGCAGCCTGCCGCGGAGCGGGTTTATGAATTAGTCAAAGAAAGGATCATCGACGGCACCATCGATTCCTCGCAGATGCTGTCAGAGGCCGCACTCGCAGCCGAGGTAGGAGTCAGCCGCACCCCAGCCCACGAGGCTTTCCTGCGCCTGGAGCTCGAGGGCTTTTTGCAGCTTTATCCCAAGCGCGGCGCGTTGGTCGTGCCGATTAGCCCCCAAGAAATCCGGGAGGTCTACGAGGCCCGCCTGCTTGTCGATGCCCACAGTGCCGAGAAGATCTGCCAGCTGGGCGAGGAAGAACGCGGGGGCATCGCCAAGCGCCTGCACGAAAACATCGCGGCCCAAGACGCCGCACTGGATGCCGAGGACCTCCGCGAATACACGCGCCTAGATGCCCAATTCCACCAAATCATCATGGACAGCGCCGGCAATAGCCTGCTGGCCAACGTGGGCCACCAGCTGCGCGAGCGCCAGCAGCGCTTTACCGCCACCGCCATCGGGCGCAATGTGGCACGGGCCCGCGCGTTCGTCGACCAGCACCGCACGCTTGCCGATGCCCTCCTCACCGCCAACCTGCCGGACTACCTCTCCGCACTCCGCTCGCACCTGAAGAATTCGAAGGATCAACTATGAGTCAAGACACCGCCAATCGCGACTGGTTACCCGTCGCAGGCAGCATGGTGGCCGTTGCCTGGGGCGGCAATGAATTTACTCCCCTGCTCGTGATGTACCGCGAGCAATCCCACTTTTCACAGGTCACCGTCAATGGTCTTTTGGCGGCCTACGTCATCGGCATCGTGCCCGCGCTCCTCATCTCTGGGCCGCTCTCGGACTACATTGGCCGGCGCCCCACGATGCTGCCCGCGGCACCGCTCTCCCTGGCCGGGTCATTCCTGCTGTCCATCGCTCCCGAAGAGCCCCTCATCATTGCCGCCGGCCGCGTACTGTGCGGCCTCGCCCTGGGCATCGTCATGGCGGTCGGATCCACCTGGATTTCCGAGCTCATCACCCGCTCCGGCGGTGACCCCGCCGCAGGACCGCGCCGGGCATCAATGTGCCTTACCGTCGGATTCCTCATTGGCGCCGCCTTGGCCTCGGTACTAGCCCAATGGGGCCCGTGGCCCACCCACCTGGCCTATGTCCTGCACATCCTGCTCACCGTCATCACCGCGGTCTGGCTATTGAAAACCCCCGAAACCCGTCCACCCCGCGGCGAGACGGTCAAAGACACATTCTTGGATTTAAGCATCCGCGATATGCTGCACATGCTGCACATTCCATCCGCTGCGCACCGCCGCTTTTCCCGCATCGTCCTTCCCGTCGCGCCCTGGGTATTTGGCTGCGCGGGTGCGGCCTATGCCCTCTTGCCGCAGCTGCTTTCCGATTCCGCCGGCGATGCCCCCATCGCCTTTTCCGGCCTCATGACCGTCATTACGCTGGGCTGCGGTGTTGGCATCCAAATGTTTGGCAAGGTCATTGACACCCACCGCTCCGCCCGCGCCTCCGCGGTTGCCATGGCCGTCATTACCGTCGGTACCATTTTCGGCGCCATCGCCGCACGCACGCTTTCCCTCCCGCTCGGCATCACCAGCGCCGCCGTCATGGGCGCCGGCTACGGCCTAGCACTTGTCGCCGGCCTTTCCGAGGTCCAGCGCATCGCCGGAAAAGATGACCTCGCCGGCCTTACCGCCGTGTTCTATTCCGTGTCCTATACCGGCTTCTTTATCCCCATGGCCTTTAGCGCGCTCGCGCCCTACATAGGCTTCACTGCACTATTCCTCATCGGCTCCCTGCTGGCCATGTGCTGCCTCATCAATGTGATTCACGGCTGGCGTGCCCACCTACCCGGCCCGGTGCGCTAAGCCAAGACCCGCAACATTCGGCCAGAAAACGCAAAAACCGGAGCACCTCCTCATGGAGGGCTCCGGTTTAGTCACTGCCAGTAGCCGAGTCTGAGCATCAAGCTCGCACTAATCCGCTCATCCGCTAATTCAAACAAGATTAGAACTTGAACAGTGAAAAGAAGTTACGCAGTGGTTGCAACAGGCGAGCGAGGCCCGAGTTCTTGTTGAAGAACTTGGCAACACCTTCAACCAAAGCAGCCAAACCAGGAATTCCTTCAAAGACCTTGCCGAACTTTGAGCTACCCTCTCCAGCACCAGGGGTACCTTCAGCGCCCGGAACCGATGGCTGTGCCGGCTTTGTGGAACCGCTGCCTCCCTCCTTGCCCTTGCCATTACCGTTACCAGGGGCCTGCTCGGGTTGCGACTCGCTGCCCTTATCAGCAGCCTTCACGATGAGCTCTACGCTATTGCTTTCACCGGTTTTCGGATCCGTGACGTGAGGAACTGGGGAAACAGTTACCTTGTCACCTGCCATTAGCTTGACGTCCGCAGGTACATCGATTTCGAACGAGACAAACTCACCTTCAGGAACTTGGCCCTTCTGTGCAGACTTTTTCTCTAGCTTGACGACAGTTGTCTGAATCTTTCCGCTGGGGAAAGAAGCCTCAATTTCCACCTCTTGGCCTGGGTACAAACGAACCTTACCGGTAACCTTTTTGTCTCCTGCCTTGATGTCATTTACTTCCGCGGTAACAGCAAACGGGAATTCGCCTTCAGAGTCCCCAGAATCTGGACGCTCTTCCTCAGCCACATCCGCAGACTTAACAACTACTGGTATGGATTTGCTCTTACGATCGTCTGGAGCCAAGGAATCATAGAGCAAACTAAAGAGTAGTGTTTCACCTGCCTTTAAGTTAATCTCTTCAGGAACATCGAATTTAAAGGTCACAGCTTTACCGTTAGAGGCTCCACCCTCCTCAACAGAGTTTTCCTCAAGCTTTACGTCCGTAGTTAAAGACCTGAAGCTTGGGAAATTAATTTGAACTCTCTTCTGTTGACCTGGGAGCAAAAACACCGAGCCAGTGATTTCCCTGTCCCCTGCCTTCACATCATTCACCATTAGAGGAGCCTCAGACTGCTGTCCGCCTTCAGCAGGCCCTTTGCCATCATCGTCGGAAGCGCCATTGATCCGCGCTTCCCTGACAACCTCAGAATGTGACAAACGCTTCAACTCTTCTTCAGAATAAAGAGGAGTGTTGTCCTTCCCCAGGAGCTCCTTAGCTGTCTGTGTCATTTCGCCAACACTTAGCTCAGTGATCTGCCCCACACTCAACTTGCAGTTACGCTGCAGATGCTCCGCAACGTTGGCATTGATGCGAGCATCAAAATCGACGCCGGCTCGGAAGTTCTGTGCGCAGTTAAGATGCTCACCAGCAGCCCAAGCAACTGGGGTAACAGCGGTAGCCATGAGAGATGCAGAGATAGCTGCAGAAGCGAGAACACGCTTATTGAGTTTCATACGAACCTTCCAAGGGGTACTTCGAACTACGGGTCCTGTATGCCTCGATGCGCTTTCAAAGAAGATAAAGCATGGGGGCGAACACCGCAGAAAGTGGGATAACACGATCTTTATCGTGCTATTTACGTTTTTAAACGCAGGATTAGTAAACCATATTGGTTTTTCATCCAAAAGTGGCCAATTGGAAAAGTGTGCGAGATCACTTCACGGCCTCACCTTTAGTGCAACAAAACGATCGCAGGAGATGGACACTACTCAACAGAGACCGACACCTTTTACTTCGGCTCCTACGACACATGCAGGATCAAACTCAGCTTGGGTCGCATAATCGCTGCAAAACATAAGGCCGTTCAGGTAGCACGAGATTTAAATTAAACAATCAAAACCCGCTTTCCTGACCCTATTCGTCAAATAGAAACCGGAGCACCCTGCAAAGAGGTGCTCCGGTTTATTTAATGCCTGAAGCATTAGTCAGGGCATCGAGCATCCGTATATCCGCTAATCCAGACGGGATTAGAACTTGATATTAAACTGCGACAAAAGGTCACGGAGTGGCTGCAAGAGACGACCGAGACTTGAGTTCTGGTTGAAAATTTTAGCAACCCCTGCCACCACAGCAGCCAAACTAGCAAAGCCACCAATTCCGCCAAAGATATTGCCAAAATTAGAGCTGCCCCCTCCAGAGCCAGGGACACCATCGCCCGGAGACTTACCACTTTCTGCAGGCTTAACAATAACTTTAACGGGCACGTCCTTGTTAGTGGCCTCTTCTGCGGCAGCAAGGAACCGAGTAACCATTATTTCATCCCCGGCGTTTAGTTGAATTTCTTCAGGAACACCGAATTTAAAGGTGACAACTTTACCTTCAGCGGTTTTACCCCTTTCACCAGGCTTTTCGTCAAATTTTAGCACTTTAGTCGAAACGATCCGGCTTGGAAAATGTGCCTGAATTGTCTTCTGCTGACCTGGGAGCAAATACACCGAGCCAGTAACTTCCCTGTCCCCTGCTTTGACTTCGTTCACCGAAAGAGGAGGCCCGGACTGCTGCTCGCCATCAGCGGGCCCCTTGCCGGTATCACCGGAAGAAACGTCGATATCCTTCGCTAAAGCGACGACGTAAGAAGGCGACAGACGGTTCAACTCTTCTTCGGAATAAAGAGGAGCACCGTCCTTCTTAAACTCCCTAGCAACCTGTTTCATATCTTCAACATTCAGCCGAATGATCTGGTCCACACTCAAATGACAGTTACGTCGCAGATGTTCCGCTACGTTGGCATTAATACCAGCATCAACGCCGGCCCGAAAGTTCTGTACGCAGTTAAGATGTTCACCAGCAGCCCAGGCGACTGGAGTAACAGCGGTAGCCATGAAAGATGCAGAGATAGCTGCAGAAGCGAGAACACGCTTATTGAGTTTCATACGAGCCCTCCAAGGGGTACAACAAGCTACGGGTCCTATACACACCACGATTTACTTTCAAAGAATGCAAAGCATGGGAGGCGGACACCGCAGAAAGCGGGATAACACGACCTCTATCGTGTTATTTACGTTTTTAAACGCAGGATTAGTAAACCATATTGATTTTTCACTCAAAAGTGGCAAACCGAAAAAGTGTGCGAGATCACTTAATGAACACGGCTTTCATGCATGCTGTCAAGGTTGGCAATGGCGTCCTCGCTAAACTAAGACCACGATTACTTCAGCTTCTCCAGCCCCCTAAAAACAAAGTGCACAGCCCCATCTCTTGTTTTATTTTCATTCTTGCGCATATTGGACGCACTGATTGATAAGCGCAAAGCGGCCCGGCCGGACGCTGTAGATAGCATCAGGCAGGGCCGCTTAACGTTTAAGCTTTGTGCGCTCTTAGTTCTTGGCTACGGTGGCGGTGACTCCGGTGAGGATATCGTGGGCACCCGCAAGCGGCTCGGTGACCACGGAGAACTCCGTAGCCAGCACTTCGCCTGCGATGGTGTCAGCATGACGCTGCGCCCACTCCTTCTTATCTTCGGCAACGCAAAGGACCACGGAGATGCGGTCAGATACGTCGAAGGCGGAGTTCTTGCGGGCATCCTGCAGGCCGCGGATGACATCGGCGGCCCAGCCTTCTGCCTCGAGCTCTTCGGTGACCTCGGTATCCAGGACGACGAGGCCATCCAAGCCCTCGATGCGGGCCGTGGAGTCTGGGTTCGCAGCCTGCAAACGCTCGGTGTATTCCTCAGGGCTCAAGACGATGTCACCGTCTACCACGACCTCATCGCCGCGGCGCTCGTAGTTGCCCGCCTTGAGATTCTTGATGGCGCGCTGGACATCCTTACCCAAGCGTGGGCCGGCAACCTTGGCGTTGCAGACCACCTGGAAGGTGCCGACGGAATCGACATCATCAGTAAGCTCAACCTCTTTGACGTTGACCTCGTCGCGGATAATATCGGCGAAGTCCGACAGGCTCTGCGAGCCGGCGAAGGCCACGGTGAGCTTTGGCAGTGGCAGGCGGTTGCGCAGCTTATTGGCCTTACGCACCGAGGACGCAGCCGATGCCACCGCGCGAGTGGCGTCCATGGCAGACACCAGGTCCGCATCCGCGGGGTAGTCCTCGGCCTTCGGGAAGTCCGCCAAGTGCACAGAGCGCTCACCGGTCAGGCCGCGGTAGATGACCTCGGCGACGTGCGGCAACAGCGGGGCAACCACGCGCGTAGTGGTCTCCAAAACGGTGTAGAGGGTGTTGAAGGCCTCTGGGTTGGCGTCCTCGCCGCCCCAGAAGCGGTCGCGGGAGCGGCGGACGTACCAGTTGGTCAGCACATCGGCGAAAAGGCGAACCTCTTCGGTGGCGGTAGCGATATCGGTCCCCGCCAGCGCAGCATCGACATTGGCCACAAGATCGTGGGTCTTAGCCAGGATGTAGCGGTCAAGCATGTGCGTGGAGCTCGTATCGAACTTAGCTTCCTGCTCGGCGTAGAGCTGCAAGAAGGTGTACGCATTCCAGATGGGAAGCAGCGCCTGGCGCACGCCCTCGCGGATGCCCTGCTCGGTGACGATGAGATTGCCGCCGCGCAGGATGGGCGAGGACATCAGGAACCAGCGCATGGCATCGGAACCGTCTCGGTCAAAGACCTCGTTGACGTCCGGGTAGTTACCCTTGGACTTGGACATCTTAAGCCCGTCATTGCCCAAGACGATGCCGTGGGCCACGACCTTCTTGAACGCCGGGCGATCAAAGAGCGCGGTGGACAGCACGTGCAGCAGGTAGAACCAGCCGCGGGTTTGCCCGGAGTACTCCACGATGAAGTCCGCCGGCGAGTGGGTTTCAAACCACTCCTTGTTTTCAAACGGGTAGTGCTTTTGCGCAAACGGCATGGAGCCAGACTCGAACCAGCAGTCCAGCACGTCCGGCACGCGGCGCATGGTGGACTTACCGGTGGGATCGTCCGGGTTGGGGCGGGTCAGCTCATCGATGTGCGGGCGGTGCAGCGACTCCGGGCGCTTGCCGAAGTCCCTCTCCAGCTCATCCAAAGAGCCGTAGACGTCCATGCGCGGGTACTCGTCATTATCGGACATCCACACCGGGATGGGCGCACCCCAGTAGCGGGTACGCGAGATATTCCAGTCGCGGGCGCCTTCCAGCCACTTGCCAAATTGGCCATCGCGGATGTGCTCCGGCAACCATTCGATCTCGTTGTGGTTGAGCTCCACCATGCGGTCGCGGAATTCGGTGACCTTTACAAACCATGCGGGCAGCGCCATGTAGATAAGCGGCTCGCCCGAGCGCCAAGAGTGTGGGTAGGAGTGCTCAATGGTCACGTGGCGCACCACTCGACCAGCGGCTTTCAGGTCCTTGATGATGGACTTATTCGCATCGAAGACCAGCTGGCCCTCGTACGGCGGAACCTGGGAGGTGAACTTGCCGTCCTCATCCACTGGGACCACCAACTCGATATCGTACTCGTTGGTGGTATTCATATCGTCTTCACCAAAGGCGGGCGACTGGTGGACAACACCCGTACCGTCTTCGGTGGTGACGTAGTCTGCCAACAGCACCTGGTAGGCATTGCGCAGGTCTGGGAAGAAGCCGAAGATTGGCTCGTACTTAAAGCCCTCGAGCTGTGCGCCGGTAAAGGTACCCAGTACCTCGGCCTCACCCAGTTCCTTTTCCAGGGTGCCCAGCAGGTTTTCGGCCATGATGAACGTGCGGCCGGCGAATTCGCCGTCGGTGGCCTTAAATAGTGCGTAAGTGACCTCCGGGTGGACCGCCAGCGCCTCGTTGGACGGCAGGGTCCAGGGGGTGGTGGTCCAGGCGAGGAAGGAGGCATCGGCAAGCGCGGGGTTTTCCGCCAGCGTCTTTTCCGCCGCGGTGCCCTCGCGAGCACCTGCGACTGGGAAGGTCACCGTCAAAGTGGGATCCTGGCGCATCTTGTAGGAATCATCCAAGCGCGTTTCCTGGTTGGACAAAGAAGTATGCTCCGCCCAGGAGTAAGGCAGCACGCGGAAGCCCTTGTAGATCAGGCCCTTGTCATACAGCTCCTTGAAGGCCCACATGACCGATTCCATGAAGTTGATATCCATGGTCTTGTAGCCATTGTCAAAGTCCACCCAGCGAGCCTGGCGGTTGACGTAATCTTCCCACTCATCGGTGTATTCCAGCACCGACTTAGCGCAGTACTCGTTGAACTTATCCAGACCCATGTCCTCGATCTGGGCTTTATCAGTGATCCCGAGCTGCTTTTCCGCCTCCAGCTCCGCGGGCAGGCCGTGGGTATCCCAGCCAAAGACGCGGGGGACGTAATTTCCGGCCATCGTGCGGTAACGCGGCACGATGTCCTTCACGTAACCGGTCAGCAGGTGGCCGTAGTGCGGCAGGCCATTGGCAAAGGGAGGGCCGTCATAAAAGATGTATTCGGGGCAGTCCTTGGTCTTTTCCAAAGAAGCCTGGAACGTATCGTCCTGCTTCCAGTACTTCTGGACTTCTTCTTCCATATCCGGGAAGCGGCTCGAGCCGCCGGTCATATCGACCTTGGGGTAAATCTTTTTCACCATTATCTTCCTTCACGCTGTAACTTGATGCAGGGACGGGCCAGTGGCTCGCGGTACCACCCTGCTTGAGCTAAAAGCTCCGCTTCGTTTCGGTGAAGGAGATAACGGTCCCACCCGTTCAGTTCTACTGAGCCTTCTGGCTGTTCTTCTGAATTGCTCCCCCGGTGATGGCCGGATCATCGCATGTGCCCGCCAGTATAGCGTCACAGGAACGCTGTACACAAAAGTTATCCACAGGTAGAAATTTTCCTGTTGTACGTGGTTGCACGCGGCCATAGATTATGAAGCATGACCGCGCTCGAGAATTACTTAGCAGCTATGGCCCCGGGAATGGATATCGTCACCGGGTGCGCTGGTCTGTCTGAGGACGATCTGCGGGCGCACGGTGCCCCGGAACACACGGCGCGGGAGCTTATCCTGCTCAAAGAGGCTTATTGCGGGAATACTAAATTCACCGGTCGGCGCCGGCGCGCCATGGAAGGTGCCCGCCGCAACAGTCATTCCATTGTGGCGTTGTCCATCATAGAAAAGTACGCCCGCAAGATGCCCACGCTTTTCGATGCCTGGCTTCTCCGCGAGCAGCTCTGCACCACCAATGCCAGCACGGCGGACCTAGAAAAGCTGGCAAAATCCAAGCTACCTGCGAAAAAGAAGACGGTTAAGCCTGGGGTGCGCATCATTCGCCGCAAGAACGCGCCGTGGACCCTGGCCATCGATGCGCGCTCCTCGCTCATTGCAGACCTTCATGCCGCGCTAAAAGAGAGCGGAAAAGAGCCGCTGGAGGCGGTGGAACAGACCTTTTTCGGCGGCGAATCCGCCGTAAAGACCACGGTGATGACCAATGTCTTGGTCAACCTGGATGACTACGTGCGCATCATCAATGGCGATGGCGAAGAAATCCAGCTGCAGATGACCAACGGGGCAACTCTTACTGGCGCCGAGTACCTAGAGCGCGCCCTCAAGGAACGCGGGCTCATTACCCTCATTAGCCCCTTTGAGGGAGCGGTCAATCTGTACCGCACGGAGCGCTTTGCCAATGCGAAACAACGCCTTATGGCCGCCGCAGAGAATCCCATCTGCCCGTGGCCGCGGTGCAATAGGCCCGCGGACGAATGCCAGATTCATCATTTGGAACCGTGGTTGCACGGTGGATTGACCAACATAGGTAACTTATCCACAGCCTGCGCCTACCACAACGGGGTCAACGACGATGATCCCAATGCCCCGCCACTGCGCGGACACCTGGTCCGCAGGAATGGGACCATCCGGTGGGAACCTCCGGATTAGGCAGGAGCATCTGAAAGCTCGTGGCGCATTCCCGGCTGGGGATCCGCCTGGGAGTCCGCCTGAGGATCCGTTTGAGGATTCGTTTGGGAATTCGACGCCGGATCGGAGGAAACCGTCATCCAATAAACCGCAGAAGTTGTGGGTGACACGATTGCTACTGAGGCTCGGGTCCCAGCCAGTTGAGGCGCCGGCGTGCGCCTACTTTGGCATGCCGTAATTGCGTGGAGATTCTTTCTGGCCGCTCACTTTGATCGAATTAACCAAGCCGCACCGAAAGTGAGCGGACCAAGACAGATGTGAGCGGTGAAGAGCCTTAGTTCTGCTTCCATCCATGGGACAAGTCTTCTTCAAGGGCATTATTATCCGTTCGGTACTTGCACGCCCAGTCGATGATAAACAAAATGATGCCGGAACCCGCTGCGATGAAGACGAGGTACAACGCCCAATCGGCGGTATTTAAGACATACGTCACCAAAGCCACGAAGGCCACGAGGGCGAGGACGAGGGCGGCAACGAGCATGGCAGTTCCTCTCAGGGGTTAAAAAGAAGCGATGGGAACAATCATAGCGGGGATAAAACCACAATAGCGCCCACTCCCCTAGAGGTGTGGGCGCTACGGGTAACTAATTTAGTTTAGTTACTACCAACCAGCTTCTTAGTTCTTGCCGGCATCGCCGTTTGGTGCGGCGGTTCCGCGGGTCTCGAGCTCTTCCAGCTGGGACTCGAGGAGGGTCTTCAAGCGGGTGCGGTACTCGCGCTCAAAGGTGCGCAGCTCGGAAATGCGTGCCTCCAAAGCGGTCTGCTGCTGCTTGACCGTGTTCATCACTTCGGTGTGCTTCTTCTCGGCATCGGCCTGCAGCGATGCGGCCTTCTCCTCTGCCTGGCGAATCTGGGCCTCGGCACGGGAGGAAGCGTCGGACTCGGTCTGCTGAGCCTTGGACTCTGCCTCAGAAACCAGCTTCTTGGAGCGGGTTTCTGCATCCTGTACCTGAGCGTCGTATTTCTTCTGCGCCTCGGCAAGTTGTGCCTTGGAACGAGAGTCGGCATCGGAAAGCTGCTTTTCTGCGGCCGTGCGAGCCTCAGACAGCATGGATTCAGACTCGGCGCGAGCCTCAGAGGTCAGGCGATCCGCCATCTCCTGGGCCAAGCCCAGCACGCGGGCTGCCTGCATGTGCGTATCCGGGGTAGCCAGGCCGTCGGCGCCCTGTGCTGCACCAGCACCGGCAGCGGCCGCTGCGGCGCTGGAGGCAGCCGAGTTCGAGGAGCCAGCGGCAGACGCGGACTTCTTCAGGCTCTCGTTCTCGCGCTGGGAAGATTCCAGCTCCTTCTTAGCCTGCTTAGCCTCTGCGCGAGCCTCCTCGGCTTCCTTCTTAGCCTTCGCAGCTTCGTCGCGAGCCGCCTTGAGCTCGGCGGTATTAGCGGCAGCGGTGGCACCAGCTGCTGGGGCATCGGCACCGCTTTCCTTTGCCTTTGCGGCCTCAGCCTGGGCGGCCTTGACCTGCTCCTGGGCCTTCTTGGTTTCTTCCTTAGCGCGAGAAACCTCGGACTTGGAATCTGCCAACTTGGTTTCATACTCAGCACGCAGCTTAGCCTCAATCTCCTTGCGCAGAGCTGCTTCATCTGCACCAGAGTTTGCGGCAGCTGCGGCACCAGCCCCTGCTCCGCCGGCCTTGGCCCCGGAGCTAAGATCGCTCACCTGCGCCTGCAGGTCTTCATTTTCATCCTGCAATTGGGCAAGGGCATCCTCAACGAGGTCGAGGAACTGATCTACCTCATCCTCGTTGTAGCCACGCTTGCCAATCGGCGGCTTGCTGAACGCGACGTTGTGTACATCAGCTGGTGACAGTGGCATGACTTGTCTTCCCCTTCGAGTTGATACAACCCCGGAGGTTCCAGGGCCTTAGGAGCTGCGGTTCCAGTTTATTTAAACCTTCCCCACAAAGTTATATGTAGTTCATGATACGGGTTATCGCATTTTATTGTAACCGAAAGTCCACAATAATGGACGTAACGCTGACTCTCAATGTCTACCACAGGTTATGGGGTGATGCGGGGTTGTCCTACAAGAAAATAACCTGCAGGAAAAGCGTCAGGAACGACAGGATGAAAAACAGCACTAGGACGGAAACATCCAGCGCGATTCCGCCCATCTGCAGCGGAGGAATAACCCGACGCAGCGCTTTGACCGGTGGATCCGTGATGGCGAAGAGGGGTTCAGCGATGATCATGAACCAGCGCGGGGGGTTGAATTGCCGCGAGAAGGATTGGATCATCTCGATAATAATTCGGGCAATCAGTACCCATGTATAAACCCTCACCAAAAAGATGAGAATAATTCCAATTTCAGTCACGATTACTCAGCCTATCGAATAGTCCCCCGCACGTGCGCATTGCGCTCCGTACGGGGGTTATTGGGTGTGCGTCGTTGTGCTTGGGCCGCGCTCCTAGCGCAGGCCGGCGGCGCGCTCCAATTCAGGTTTGGCGATATCGGCGGACTTCGGCACGACGGCGAATACCTTGCGCTGGGTATCCATACCCTTCGACAGGTTGAGCATGCGGCCTTCTAGGCCGAAGCAAAGACCCGCTGCGAAGTCGATGAAGCGCTTAGCGGTACCGCGCTCGGCATCGGTAAGTTCAAAAACCACTGCATCGCCATCGCGGAAGGGCTCACCCACCTTGGCGGCATCGTTGAACGAGGTCAGGGAGATTGCCACGATAGTCGGGACGAACTTTTCCTCGACAGGCGCCGGCGCTGGGGTTGGCTCATAAGCCTGCGGGGCGCGGCGCGGGGCGTATGCCGCAGAAGTAGCTGCTCCGTTGCCCGCGTAACGCGGCTCGTCGTTGTAGTAGGCGTCGTCTTCTTCGAAATCCATCGGACCAAGCCCGAAGAAATTCTTCGTCCTATCAATGAATGACATTTTTGGGTCTCCCTCTGACCTAAATTTGTTCAAGTTCAAGCGCGCAAATGTGAATGATGTGACTCATGTGATTTACGCTGTGAAATGCGCTTTTGCGATATTTTTAACCTACTGGGCGCTTTCCCATGATGCTGGTTCCGACACGCACAATATCGGTGCCCGCAGCAATCGCCGCATCCATATCCGCGCTCATCCCGGCCGATAGTTTGAGCTGCCGGCCAAGGCGTTCGGAGAGGCGATCCACATCTGCGCGCACTGTAGTAAACACCTCCCGCGCATCGGCATCAAGGGGAGGAACCACCATGAGCCCTGCGAATTCTAGGTGCTCCGCCGCCTCAACGGCCTCAATCACCTCATCCAATTCCTCGCGGATTACTCCCCCGCGGGAGGTATCGCCATCGGCGGAGACCTGAATAAATACCGGAAGGTTAGTATCTCGCTCGCCGCGCTCGTGCGCGAGGCCCACACCACGGTCCAGCACATTGGCCAGTTTCACCGAATCTACCGAATGCACGCTAGTGGCCCACCGCGCGACGTGGTTGGCCTTCTTGGTTTGAATCTGGCCAATCATGTGAAAGCGCAGCTGGTCTAGTTTCTGCGCCTTTGCCCGGGCTTCTTGCTCGCGGTTTTCCGCTACATCCTCTACCCCAAGCTCCGCTAGAAGGGCGATATCCTCTGCGGGGTGAAACTTGGTCACGACCAATAACTGCGGTGCTGGGCGGTCATGCTCGGCGGCAATGGCTCTAATGTGTTCTTTTGTTGCGGCGAGATTATCTGCCAATTCTTGTTTCCGGTTACTCATGATTAGCCTCCAACCAAATCACACCGGCCTGGCGGCCAGTGGTTCCTTCGCGGCGATAAGAAAAGAAATCCGTGTCCTCAATGGTGCAGCGCGGATCAGAATCGATATTGGTAATGCCCAAGCCCATCAATTGACGGATCAGCCCCGCGCGCACGTCGATGCCGCACGTCCCTTTCGCGGTCTTACATTTCGAGCCGGGAAGGCGCCGTTCGACATCGTTGGCCATGTCTTCCGGCACCTCGTAGTTTTTCCCGGATGCGGCGGGTCCCATGACCACCTGGATTCGCTCCGGCTGAGCGCCAAGTTTCTGCATCTCGCGCACGGTATTGACCACGATGCCGTTGCGGGCACCGAGCCGGCCGGCGTGGACGGCGGCGATGACGCCGGCGGGGACATCGACAAGCAGCACGGGCGTGCAATCCGCGACGAGGACGCCAAGGCCAAGCCGGCGTTGCGTGGTCACAATCGCATCCGTTGCTGGCACTGGGGACTCTTGCGGGCCATCGATGACGGTGACCGTATTTGTATGGAGCTGTTCCATCCACACAATGTTTTCGAGCCCGGTAACGCGCAAAAGGCGCTCGCGGTTAGCCACCACGTTGGTGGGATCGTCGCCGACGTGGCCGCCAAGATTAAAAGACTCATATGGATATGCAGACGCCCCGCCTGCACGGGTAGTAAAAACCATGCGGACGGGGCGGCTGGTGCGATGTTCCTCGTTTACTGGCATGCACACCAGCGTAGCGGTTTGCGCTTAGCGCATGAACGACGGCACATCGAGATCGTCGTCGCCATCATCATCGCGGCGCTGACTTGGCCGGGACAGGCGGTAGTCTTCGCGACGCTCCTCGCGGAAACGATCGGAGTTGGTAAACAGGCCGGTGGATTCGCTGCGGCGCTCCTCGGGTCGGCGTTCTTCCACGCGGCGTTCTTCCACGCGGCGGTCGTCGTAGCGACGATCGTCTACGCGGCGCTCATCAGCGCGGCGATCCTCCACGCTACCCTGGCCGGCGCGTGGCTCATAGGAGTGGCGCGGTGCGTAGTCATCGGCCGCGGGCTGAGCAGGCGCCGGGGTGGCCGAGTTGCCGGACTCGCGGTCGCGGTTATCAAAGAGCGAACCGGGCTTGCGCTGCTCGGGAGCGCGCTGTGAAGATGCTGCCTGAGCGGCATTAGCCTCGGCATCGAAACCGGTGGCGATGATGGTGATACGGATTTCATCGCCCAAGGTGTCATCAATGATGGTGCCGAAGATGAGGTTAACGTCTTCATCCGCGCGCTCTTCGACCATGGAGGCCGCGGAGTTGACCTCGTGCAGGCCCAGGTCGGAGCCGCCGGCGATGGACAGCAGCACGCCCTTGGCGCCTTCCATCGTGGATTCCAATAGCGGCGAGTTGATGGCCTGCTCGGCGGCGGTCATGGCGCGGTTATCGCCCCGTGCGGAGCCGATGCCCATCAGCGCGGAGCCGGCATCAGACATGACGGAGCGAACGTCAGCAAAGTCGACGTTGATCATGCCCGGGATGGTGATCAGGTTGGTAATACCCTGGACACCATTGTGGAGGACCTCATCGGCCGCGCGGAAGGCTTCCACGATGGAAAGCTCTTCCCCACCGAGCTGCATCAGGCGGTCATTAGGGATGACAATGAGGGTATCGCAGACCTCGCGCAGCTCCTCGATGCCGGCCATAGCCTGGCGGGTACGGCGCGCGCCCTCGAACTTGAAGGGGCGGGTGACAACGCCCACGGTCAGCGCGCCCATCTTCTTCGCAATGGAAGCCACAACGGGAGCGGCGCCCGTACCGGTGCCGCCACCCTCGCCGGCGGTAACGAATACCATATCGGAGCCCTGCAGGGCGTCCTCGATTTCGGACTTGTGGTCTTCCGCAGAGGTCTTGCCCACCTCAGGGTTGGCGCCTGCGCCCAATCCGCGGGTGGCTTCGCGGCCGATGTCGAGCTTGGTATCGGCATCGGAGAAAATCAGCGCCTGGGAGTCAGTGTTGATGGCGACGAATTGGACGCCCTTCAGGCCTTCTTCGATCATGCGGTTCACGGCGTTGACGCCGCCGCCGCCGACGCCGACGACCTTGATATCCGCGAGATTGTTGTTGGAAGAGATCATGTGAGCAGGTCTCACCTTTCGCTACTTTAAGTCTGCACGTGCATTAAACGAGGATTGTATGCGCTTCACCAGAGTGAATCGCGTTCCCCTCCATCTTTAACGACACACCTGTAATTTTCATGCTCATTTTACGCGTGTCGAGACTCTCAAGTACCACTTTAGGGTTGTTGGCCTGCGGTTTTGTCCGCCACTTCCGCACCATTGACACCACCCGAGAGAGAAAATAAAAGACCCTGCAGCGCATACGCTGGGGCGCGGCGCGGCAGGGAATTTTTCGGGTCTATCTCAACCTCCACCGAGGTATCTACCCTATCCGCGGGTAGTGACCAGTTCAGGGTTAGAGATATTCCATTCTTGGCCCTCCATCTTCAGCACGGTGGCGAAGGCGCGAGCCTTATCATCGTTATTTTTATCGCTGGCACCCCAGAAAATGCGGCGATCATCCTTGGTAGTGAACTGCAAGGAATAGGAATCGGTGACTTCGAGGGTGGCGACTTGGTGGCGCACGTCATCAGACAGCGCGGCAATGGCAGCCACCGCGTCTTGGGCCTCGGAGGAGCCACTGTCGATGTCCCCGGCAAGTTCCACCGCACCTTCGGGAGGCTCTGCGGAGGTAAACTCCTCCCCCTTGTCATCGATGAGGAAAGTAGTGTCGTCTCGCTTCACGAAGGCGACGGGCTTGTGTTCCTGCACGGAGATAGTCAAGGTCGATGGCAGGTCACGCGAGACCGTCACCGAATCCGCCCAGTCCAAGCCGGCGACTCCACTGGCGGCCGCGTGCGCGTCCACCCGCAAGAGATTTTCGCCCTCGGGCACGCCTGCGGCCTCCTGCACCTGGGCGGCATCGAGTTGGTGCACGCCTTCTACCTCAAAATTTTTCACCTTAAAGATGGGCAGCGCCCACACCACGATGCCCACCAGCAGCACGAGGGCAAGCAGGCCACCGACGATGCCGAAAATGAGCTTCTTCGACACCCGCACTAGTGGGCCCGCAATTCATCGAGGATTTCCGCGGCCACGAGGGTGATAGAACCGGCGCCAATGGTCAAGATGATATCGCCCGGCTGTGCGATGGAGACCACGTCCTTGGCCGCGGCGGAAAAGTCTGGCTCGAAGATAACCTCCATCTCTTCTGGCATCTTGTTGGTGATGATGCGCGAGGTAATGCCTTCCACGGGTTGCTCGCGGGCGCCGTAGATATCGAGTACAACGGCGGCATCGGCAAGCGCAAGCGCCTGCGCAAACTCGGCGTCGAATTCCATGGTGCGCGAGTACAGGTGCGGTTGGAAACAGGCGATGACGCGGCCCCCATTGCCTTCGGCCGCGACCTTAGCGCGCGCGGCCCGCAGCACCGCGGCAACCTCGGTGGGATGGTGGGCATAATCGTCGAAGACGCGGACGCTACCGCCCTGCCAGTCCACGCTGCCCCGGTACTCAAAGCGGCGGCGCACGCCGCTGAAATCCGCGAGTCCCTCCGCGATGGTGCTGGGCTCGCCGCCCGAAAGCACGCCGGCGATAAGCGCCGCCATGGAGTTGAGCACCATGTGGTGGCCTGGAATCTGCAGCTGGTAGCTCACGGATTCCTCCACGCCGGGCAGGGAAAGTTGCACCGTGCACGCCATGCCGGCTGCGGTGGTCTGCTCCGCAGTCAACGTTGCGGCAAGCGGCACAGAGGTAGTGCGCGCCTTCTCCGCGCCGCCATAGCCGATGACGTTAATGCCGCGGTTAAGCGCCTGCTCACCGATCTCGGCGGCATGCTCGTCCTCTGCGCACACGACGAGGTAACCGGTTTCCGGGGTGACCAAGTCCGCAAAGTCCGCAAAGACCTTGAAATAGGCGTCCGCGGAGTGGAAATAGTCAAGGTGGTCCGGCTCTGCGTTGGTAATGACGGCGATATCGGGGCTATAGCGCAAGAGCGAGGCATCGGACTCATCAGCTTCGGCAACAAAGGCCTTGCCGGTGCCACCGTGTGCATTGGTGCCGGCGCGATTGAGCTGACCGCCGATGGCAAAGGAGGGATCCAACCCCGCGTGCTGCATGGCGCTGACGGCCATCGAGGTTGTTGAGGTCTTGCCGTGCGTGCCCGCCAGCAGCACCTGGGTGTGGCCCTCCATCAGCGCGGCAAGCAGGTCCGAGCGACGAATGAGCGGAATATTATTCTCCCGCGCGGCGACGAGCTCTGGGTTATCCTGCGGAATCGCCGCGAAGGAGGTGACGACGGTGGTGGGCAGCTCGCCGGAAAGCTTGAGGTTTTCCGCAGCGTGGCCGATGGCTACCTTGGCGCCCATGGAACGCAATACCTCCACTGGGGTGGAGTCCTTCACATCGGAACCGGTCACGACGGCGCCGCGTGCGGCGAGGATGCGGGCCAGACCCGACATCCCAGAGCCGCCGATGCCAATGAGGTGGACGCGGCTGAGATCGTACTGTGCGGGATCGGTCATTTACTTATCCTTCTTTCCTGCCTGCAGTTCTGCGTCCTGCACGCGGGTAGCGATGCGATCAGCGATGATATGCGCCGCATCCCCCGCTGTGGACTGGTCTGCGGCCCGCGTCATGGATTCCAGGCGCTCTGGGTTATCAAGGATGGCGCGGACCTCTTCGATAAGGCGCTCGGGATCCAACTCGGCATCGGGAATCTGCACCGCAGCGCCGGCTTCTACCATTTCGCGCGAGTTCAACGCTTGCTCGCCGTTGCCGTGCGGCAGCGGGACGTAGATGGCGGGAAGGCCCGCGGCGGTAACCTCAGCCACCGTCATCGCGCCCGAGCGGCACACCACAAGGTCCGCTGTAGCCAGCGCGCCGGCCATATCATCGATATACGGCAGAGCGGCGTAGTTCGGGTGCGGCTTGGGCGGTTCGTTTTTCTTGCCATAGGCGTGCAGGAGCTGGAAGTCCTTAGTGAGGTCCTCCGCTGCGCCCGCCACAGCTCCGTTGATGCTGGCTGCGCCCTGGGAGCCCCCGGTAATGAGGATGGTGGGCAGCTGCGCCAAATCCCACTTCGTGCGGGCATCCGCGGCGGTATTCCCGTCCTTATCCGCGGCGGCCGCGGCCAGGCTCGGGCGCACCGGGATGCCGATGACTTCGCCCTCCATGCCGGAATTGGCGTGGGCGTTGAGCCCAATGCCGCCGAGCTTGACGCCCAGCTTATTGGCCATGCCCGCCAGGGCATTGGTCTCGAGGACGTAAAAGGGAATGCCTAAGGTCTTCGCCGCGATATAGGCGGGCCCAGAGACGTAACCGCCAGTACCGAATACGACATCGGCCTCCACATCCTTTAAGACCTTCCGCGCCTGGCGGACAGAGCGTGCGAGCTTGACGGGCAGCTTGGCCAGGTTGGTGCTCACCTTGCGGGGAATCGGCACGGGGGTAATCAGGCGCAGGTCCACGCCGCGGGCGGGAATAATATCGCTTTCCAGCCCCTTTTCGGTCCCTAATGCGGTAATCCGAGCGCCGTAGCGCTCGCGTAAAGCTTCACCGACGGCAAGTGCGGGCTCAATATGTCCTGCAGTGCCGCCACCTGCAAGGACGACGGAAAATGGCGTGGAATTCATAGCCTAAAGGCTACCAGCGCCTACCGCCTCGGGCGGTGCTCGGCGCGCGGATACCTCCGCCCACTTCCGGTCACCGGCCGGCCGTAGCGCTCGTCGCGCACCCGCGGACGGGTCTCCTGCGGCTGGGCGTGCCGGCCCCGCTTTTTCTGCTTCCTCGCCGTCGGCGGCTGCGGCTCACCGATGAAAAAGAGGCGATCAAACAGCGGGCGCCCAAAGTTTTGCATGGCAGAAATCTGCATCGGCTCGTGGCGCGCGACGTTGCACAAAATGCCCATCGAGCCAATCGTAATAATCGCGGCCGTACCACCCGCGGAAATCATCGGCAGCTGAATACCGGTCACCGGCAGCAAGCCAACGACGTAGGCAATATTGATAAACGCCTGGGTCACCACGCCGATGGTCAGCGTCGCGGCCAGCAGGGATTGGTACTGGTTCTGCGCGCGGGTGGCGGTGCGCAGCCCCACATAGCCCAAGGCGGCGAAGAGGAAGATCACCAGCGCGCCGCCCCACAGGCCGAGCTCTTCGCCCACGATGGCGAAGATGAAGTCGTTCTTGGCTTCAGGCAGGTAGAACCACTTGGCGCGGGATTGGCCGAGGCCGACGCCCCAGAAGCCGCCATCGGCAAGCGAAAGAAAGCCCTGGTAAGACTGAAAGCCCGTGCCCTGGGTATCGGAAATATTGCCAAAAAGTGCATCGAAATAGGTGTGGAAACGGTGGGAGCGGAAGCCGCCGATGAGGAAGACGGCGACCAAGCCCAGCGCACAGAGAATGCCGATGATGATGGGCACGCGCCGGTTAACACCAGCGAAAAAGAGCGTGAAAACCACCACGAGGGCAAAGGACAAGGCCATGCCCAAGTCACCCTGTCCCACAATGAGCAGGAACATCAAGCCCGCGATGAGCGAGTACATCATGAACGGGTCCGAGAGCTTGAGGGAATGGTGTTCCTTATCCGCCAAGACCGAGGCGCCGAACATTCCTACCGTGATGCGCGCCAGCTCGGAAGGCTGCAGGGAAATCGGGCCGATATAAATCCACGACTGGGAGCCGACCTCCTCGCGGCCCGTACCGACGCCCGGGATGAGCACCGCGATCAACAGCAAAATAGAAAGGGCCAAAAGCCACGGGATGAATTTGCGCAGCGTTTGCGGGGAAACCTTCAGGCCGAGCCAGAATGCGCCCAAACCAATGATGACCATGGCGGTTTGCCGCAGCGCCTGGTTCCACACGCCACCATCTTCTGTCAGCGACGTAGCCATGGACGAGGAAAAGACCATAACCACGCCAATGCCAATGAGCGAGAAGATAATTAGGCGCAGCAGCTGATAATCCAGCCCGGCTTGTTGGCGGGCTTGTTCGCGCACATCACTAATGCGCTCGCGCAGGCTCTTTGCCCGGGGGCGCTGCGGGGAGGTGGCCGTCATGAAGTCTCCTAATTTTTAAAAAGGTCTAATGCGCGCGGGCGATATCCCGCGCCGCTGCGGCGAAAAGGTCGCCGCGTTGGGCCATTCCGGTATACATATCCAACGATGCCGCAGCCGGTGCCAAGAGGACGGTATCGCCCGCCTCGGCGTGTTGCGCGGCGGCGCGCACTGCAGCGTTCATCGCCGCCTCCGGGTCGGTAGCCTCGATGAGCTCAACCGGGGTTTGCGGGGCGCGGCGGGCCAGTGCTTTAGCGATAATGCTCTTGTCGATGCCCACCAGCACCGCCGCCTTCAACCGCGCGGCGTGAGTAGCGATGAGCTCATCCACATCCGCGCCCTTAAGCTGCCCGCCGGCGACCCAGACAACAGAATCGAATCCCTCTAGGGCAGCATCGGCCGCATGCGGGTTGGTGGCCTTGGAATTATCGATAAAGGAAATCCCGCCGTACTCGTGTACCACGGCGCCGCGGTGACCAGCCACCGCGTAGGCGGCCAGGCCCTCCTGAATGGCGGCGGGGCTGGCACCCGCCAACCGCGCCACGCTCGCGGC
Source organism: Corynebacterium sp. MSK310 (assembly GCF_030227355.1). Classification (NCBI taxonomy): domain Bacteria; kingdom Bacillati; phylum Actinomycetota; class Actinomycetes; order Mycobacteriales; family Corynebacteriaceae; genus Corynebacterium; species Corynebacterium sp. MSK310. The sequence continues at coordinate 28,758 of NZ_JASPFZ010000001.1, read as the reverse complement.
AGCCGCCGCGTCGAAGACACCTGCAAGGCCCGCCGGCTCGATTCCCTCGGCGGAGGCGAGATCTATGGCGTCCTCGCCGTCCAGCCTGGAGACCAGGCGCCCGGCGCTCACCCCTACCTCACCGGCAACCGGTTCGCCGGCTGTAAAGCCGTACACGCCGTCGATTCCTTCGGCGTAGCTGCCCGCCGCGGCATCGTCCTTGCCCACCACGGCGCGAGTGCCGCGCAAGGCCTTGGCCTTGGCGCGGGCATAGGCATCGAAGGACCCGTGCCAATCCAAGTGGTCTTCGGCCACGTTGAGCAGCACGCCGACATCGGGGCGCAGCTCGCTGGACCAGTGCAATTGGAAGGACGAAAGCTCGGCGCACAGCACGTCTACCCGCGGGGTGGCGGTCAGGGCATCAAAAAGCGAGACCCCAATATTGCCCACGGCTTGGGCACGCAACCCGCTGCGGGCGGTATCGGCCTGCATAATCTGGGTCAGCATTCCCGTGGTAGTGGTCTTGCCATTCGTGCCGGTAACAACGAGCCAGGTTCGCTTCGGGCCGAAGATCTCAGCGCGATCGAGACGGTAGGCCAGCTCGACATCGCCGATGACCTCCACGCCTGCGGCCTGGAAGGAGTCTAAGAGGGCGGAATCGGGCCGCCATCCCGGCGAGGTCACCACCAGGTCATACTCGCCCGGTGCCGGGGCGTCGGTTGATACCGTCGCCACGCCGAACTCTTCCGCCAAGGCTGCTAGGGCCGCTGCGTTGGAATCGGCAACGGTGGTATCTACGCCTAGGCGCGCGAGCATCGCCACGCACCCACGGCCAGAGACGCCGGCTCCTGCGACGAGGACGCGCCCGCGCAGAAAAGGTGGTAGCTCAGCCATGATGAGTGCCTCAATCCTTAAGTATCTAGTGTCAAAACTTTATTGCAGGTTTCCAAAGCTGACTGCAGAGAGCCAATCGCCGTAGAAGATGCAGATGCCCGCCATTGCGGCCATTGCGCTTAAAAGCCAGAAGCGCGTGACAACCGCGGTTTCGGCCCAGCCGCCGTTTTCAAAGTGGTGGTGGATGGGCGCCATGCGGAAAAAGCGCTTGCCCGTCGTGCGGAAGACCACGATCTGGATGACTACGGAGACCGTCTCGATGACGAAGATGGCGCCGATGACGATCATCAGCAGCTCGGTGCGGGTAGTCACAGACAGGCCGGCGACGAGGCCACCGAGCGCGAGCGAACCGGTATCTCCCATGAAGATTTTCGCAGGTGCGGCATTCCACCACAGGAAGCCGAGGCAGCCGCCCAGGCCCGCGGCCGCGAGAACCGCAAGATCCAAGGGATCGCGGACCTCGTAGCAGCCGGCGGCCGGGGAAATCGAGCACGAGTTGCGGAACTGCCAGAAGCTAATGAGCGTATAGGCACCCATCACCATCGCCGTGGTACCGGCGGCGAGGCCGTCGAGGCCATCGGTCAGGTTGACCGCATTCGACCACGCGGCGATGAGCAGGTACAAAAAGACCAAGAAGATGATCGTGCCAATAACGGCGCCGCCGACGGCAATATCGAAGGTGTCGAAGTCGCGGACGAAGGACAGGTTGGTCGAGGCCGGGGTCAGCCCATTGGCATCCGGGAATTGTAGGGCGAGGATGCCGAAGATGAGCGCGATGGCCAGCTGTCCTACCAGCTTCGCTGTTTTATTAAGGCCGAGGTTGCGCTTTTTAAACAGCTTGATGAAGTCATCAGCAAAACCCAGTCCGCCGAGTCCCATGGTCAAGAAGTAGACCAATAACCCCGAGGGGCTAAATCCACCGTTGCCTGTCGCGCGGGCATAAATTCCCACGATGAGGTAGGCCACGGTGATGGCCAGCAGGATCGCCAGTCCGCCCATCGTCGGGGTGCCCCGCTTGCGCAGGTGGAGCTGCGGGCCGTCTTCGCGGATTTCTTGGCCTTTTCCGACGCCAGAAAAATACCGAACCAAAACTGGGGTGGTAAAAATCGCGACGAGGAAACTAACGACGCCCGCGATAATGATCTGAGTCATTGCTAGAGATCTTTCTCCTTGAGATAGGGACTATCGGCGATTGAGCTGTTCTGCCACGCGCCACAGGCGCTGGGCATTCGAGGATTTCACGAGGACGACGTCCTTGGCCGTGCGCGCGAACCAATCCTCCACCCCAGCAGGGGCTACCCGCAAGATATTGTCCACGGCCGCCGTCGCGGCCTCAATATCGGGGCAAAGTTCAGTCTGGATGCCGTGCGCGTGCGCGGCCTCCGCCATGGCTACGGTATGGGCTCCTTCTCCTACCGCGACGAGGTGATCCACATGGTACTTCGAGAGCACCGATCCTAAGATGCGGTGGGCTTCGACGGCCTCGCCGCCGAGCTCGCCCATCTCACCGAGCACCGCGATGGAACGGGCATCGGGACGGGCCGCGGAGGTATAGGCCAAGGCGGCAATCGCCGCGTGCATCGAATCCGGGTTGGCATTATAGGAGTCATCGATGACGGTGACGCCATCGCGGCGGGTGCGCACGTCCATACGGTGCGCCGAACTCGTCTGGTGTCCGCTGAGCGCACGCGCGACAACCGTGGGTTCCACGCCCGATTCGATGGCCGCTGCGGCCGCAGCCAGGGCGTTGGAGACCTGGTGCTTTCCAAAGACCTGCAGCTTAATCTCCATCGGCGCGACGCCAGGGGCGTGGAAGGTAAAGGACGGGCGGGCGACATCGTCAAGCTCAATGTCTGTGGCATAGTACTGCGCATCCGCGGCTTGCGGTCGATTGGCGGAATAAAATACCACCTTGGCCTGCGTGCGCGGTGCCATAGAAGCCACGAAGGGATCGTCCGCATTCAGCACCGCTACCCCGCCGTCTGCCGCGGCGGGCAGGGCCTCAATGAGCTCGCCCTTGGCCTGGGCGATATTTTCGCGCGAGCCAAACTCCCCCAGGTGGGCGGTGCCCACGTTGAGCACCACGCCCACCGTAGGGGCCGTGATCTCGGTCAAGTGGCGAATATGGCCAATCCCGCGCGCGGACATCTCCGCCACGAGGAAACGCGTATGCTCATCGCAGCGCAGGGCGGTATAAGGAAGGCCCACCTCGTTATTGAAAGAGCCGGGCGGGGCGACGGTTTCGCCCTCGGCGCGGAAGATGGTGGCCAGCAAATCCTTAGTAGAGGTCTTGCCCGCGGAGCCGGTAACACCGACGATATCCAGGCCCTGCTCTGCGGCGAGGCGGGAGGTCACCTCGCGTGCGAGATCGGATAATGCCCCAATCACAGCGGCGGCGGAGCCATCCTCATCATTGGCATAAATATCCGCATTCGCGGAATCACCGGTCACGCGGCCTTGGGGCTTGACGATGACCGCCGGTACCCCCACCGGCCGAGCGGCCAGCACGGCCACGGCGCCTTGTTCTATGGCTTTCTCAGCAAAATCATGGCCATCGACGCGGGCACCCGGCAGGGCTACGAACAAGCTGCCGCTGGTGACTTTGCGCGAGTCAAACTCCACGAAACCGGTCACGCGTTCATCGGGATCATCAACGCTATCCAGGCTACCGCCGGTTATCGCGGCGATATCTCCAATAGAAAGTGGAATCATTACTACTCCTTCGTATCCCTAAGAGTATCGCGATGCGCCGTTCCCGCCAGCTTTTCCTCAATGGCGCGCGCCATTTCCTCTCGGTCATCAAAGTGCAGGGTGCGCTCGCCCACAAGCTGGCCTACCTCGTGGCCCTTGCCGACGACGATGATGGCATCGCCCGGCTGCGCCCAATCCACGACTTCATCAATGGCGCGTGCGCGCGAGCCCTGCTCTCGGATATCGGCGTCCGGCGCAGCTTCCCGGGCGCCCTGGATAACCGCCGCGCGGATTGCGGCGGGGTCTTCGGTGCGCGGGTTATCATCGGTGACCACCGTGAGATCCGCCCGGGTGGCCGCAGCCTCTCCCATAATCGGGCGCTTGGTGCTATCGCGGTCACCGCCGGCGCCGACGACGACACCCACTCGCCCGGAGGTGCCCTCCAATTGCAGGCGCAGGGTATCGAGCACTGCAGCAATGGCTGCGGGCTTGTGGGCATAATCCACTACGGCCACGAAGTCCTGACCGCGGTCGATCCTTTCCATGCGGCCCGGAACGGCGACGTTTTCCACGCCGGTCAAAAAGACCTGCGGGTCTTCGCCCACCGCAGTAGCCATCCCTAGGGCGAGCGCGGCGTTGGCGATATTGAATTCGCCGGGCAGCGGTAGCCGGAAGGAATAGTCGGTGCCATCTAGGTTGAGGTCAACCTCCTGTGCACCGGTAGCCTCGGTGGCCGTCTGCTGGGCGGAGATCGTGGCATCGCCTGCGCGCGTAGCCACCGTCGTAACCGGGGTATCCGCGTCTTCTACCATTCCGTGCAGACGCTCACCCCACTCATCATCAACGCAGATGACCGCGCGCTCGGCGGCCTGCTCACCTAGGAATAGCCGGGACTTGGCCGAAAAGTACTCCTCCATCGTGGGATGGAAATCCAGGTGGTCCTGGCTGAGGTTGCTGAACCCAGCCACGGCAAAGTTGGTGCCGCGCACGCGGCCGAGCTCCAAAGCGTGGGAGGACACCTCCATGACTACGTGGGTAACACCCTCGTCCTTCATGCGGGCGAAAAGCTCTTGCAGCCGTGGGGCTTCCGGCGTGGTCAAGGAGGTGGGCACCGGCGTGCGATTGATGCGGGTGCCGGTCGTGCCGATAAGGCCTACGGAGTGGCCAGCCTGCAAGAGACCAGCCTCCAACAAGTAACTAGTCGTCGTCTTGCCGGACGTGCCGGTAATCCCCAAGACCGTAAGATCGCGAGTGGGGTGCCCATAGATTTCTGCGGCGATGGGGCCTAAGACGGAGCGGATATCGCCTACCACGATGATCGGCCGAGTCTCGTTGGCCTGGCGGAGGTGGTCGAGCCCGGGGGCATCGGTAAGCACCGCGCCCGCCTTGGTATCCCCGACGAACTGCGCGCCGTGCACGCGCGTGCCCGGAAGGGCGGCAAATAATGCGCCTTCGGGAAGGCTGGTGGAATCCAATCCGCACGCGCTGACCTCAACGGTGCCATCACCGATGACGCGTCCGTGCGAAAGCTGCGCAAGTTTTTCTAAGGAAACAGACATTTCAAGCTCCTATTGTTCCCGCAGGGTCATCCGCGGCGCTGGTGTCGAGGTCGGAATATTGTCGCGATTGAGCAGCCAGGAAGAAATATCCCGGAAGATGGGGGCCGCGGACTGGCCGCCACCACCATTGTCTTCCACGCCGGACTTAGGCTCATCGAGCATGACTGCGACGACGAAACGTGGGTCATCGGCAGGCGCAATGCCCGCGAAGGTAATCCAGTACGCGGAATTAGAATACGCCCCGGAATTCGGGTCCACCTTCTGCGCGGTACCGGTCTTGCCGGAGAGCTGGTAGCCATCCAATTGGGCATTAGCGGCCGTACCGTTTTGCACCCCGGCATCGTCATCTTGGAAGACGGCGCGGAACATATCCACCGTAGTTTTGGCGGTTTCCTTGTCTACTACCTGGGTCTTCTTTGGCTCGGGCAGCTTTTCCGTTTCGCCATCGGGGTCTTTGATCTCGTCGATGATGCGCGGTTCGATGCGCTCGCCGCCATTGGCCAACGCTTGGTACACGCTAGCCATCTGCAGCGTCGTCCACGCCTGACCTTGGCCGATGGGCAAGTTGGCAAAGGTGCCGCCTGACCACTGCTCTTGGTCTGGCACCGTGCCGGCGGATTCATTCGGCAGCTCAATGCCCGTGTTAGCGCCCAAACCAAACTTCTTCAGGTACTCCGCATATTTCTCAGGCCCGAGCTTATCCGCGATCATCAAGGTGCCCACGTTGGAGGACTTACCAAAGATGCCGGTGGTGGTATACGGCTCGGTGCCGTGAGTCCAGGCATCGTTGACGGTCACGCCAGCCATGTCGATGGAGCCCGGAACCTGGTGCACCTCGTCCGGAGTAGTGATACCCTCCTGCAATGCGGCTGCCGCCGTCACTATCTTGGCAACGGATCCCGGCTCATAGGGGTGGGAGATGCTGCGGTTCTCAAAGTCCTTGCCCTCTTTGAGCTGGTCTTCGATATTCTTATTCGGGTCCACCGTATCGGTATTAGCCATGGCGAGCACCTGGCCCGTCGCGGCATCAAGCACTACAGCCTCGGCACCCTCCGCCTGCGAATTGGCCTTAGCCTTTTCCAGCTTTTGCTGGACGTAAGTCTGCAGATCCAAATCGAGGGTGAGGGTGACGTCGCGGCCGTCAACGGCATCCACGACATCGCGCAGGGTGCCGGGGATAACCTGCCCATCGGTGGAGACATCCTCCGTTGACTGCCCATCAATGCCGGTCAGCTCGGTATCACGGGCTGCCTCAAAGCCAAATTGGCCGTGGCCATCCATCGAGACCTTGCCCACGACGTTTTCTGCAATCGCCCCATTCGGGTACTGGCGGATATCCTGCCGGTCAGCTGCCACACCGTGGTACTTATTGGAAATCTCTACGGCAACATCCGGGTCCACATTGCGGACCAAGACCTCGTACTGCGTATCGGCTTTGAGCTTGTTTTTAATATCGTCCGCATCCACCTTGGAGGCAGAGGCACCAGAATCCTCAATCATCTTCGGAATGCCCTCAGACATCTCCTTGAGTTTGTCCTCCATTTGTTTGGTGAGGTACTCCTCTTTTTTGTTGTCATCCATGCCCTCGAGTTTCCCCTCGGACGTGGCTTCCATTTTCGCCTGCTCTTTCAGTTCATCGCGCAGGCGCGTGGGAGAGACAGTCAAGGAACGAGACTTCATCGTATAGGCCAAACGCTGACCATCTCGGTCCAAGATCTCTCCCCTGCGGGCGGGGTCGATGTAGACGCGTTCGCGCTGGGTAACAGCCTTCGCCGCAAGGTCTGGACCCCAGACCAATTGCACCCAAGCAAGGCGGCCGCCCAAAGCGACGGTGGCGACGACGACACAGGTCAAAATGATGCGCAGGCGCTGGCGCATGATCGCTTTTTGGGGCACAACAGAGCTAGCAGCGCGGCGCGGCCGCGGACGGTATCCACGGTTGCCACCATTATTCGGTGCAGTCACGGTGTTCAGTCACCTTCCCTTCGCCGCCACAGGTTCTTGCGTGTATCGATTGTGCCCTACAAGATGGGCAATGCCCGCGCTACCACGCGCGAGCACAGAGAATTTCACCACTTATTCTGTCCGTTTAATCGGCCTGGCTGGTGTACGGCGCGCGGGCGGGAAGGTTGGGGCGACTATCGCTGGCGTTATCGCGGTTATCGTCGTCATCGCTGCCGCGGTGCTCATCCCGGTTCTCGTCCGCATCGTTGCCGCGGGCATGTTGCTGCTGTCCGCGCGGCACGGCGTTGAGAGAATCAGACATCCCCTCCGTATCCTTTGGATCGCTCGAGGCTTGGCCCGGGCGGATGGGTTCACCGTTGACATCGATAAGCTTTTCCGTATCCGGCGTGCCTTCGCGCTTGGCGATGATCTCTCCATCCCCGCCTACCTCAGTCACGCCGGGTTGCTTGGACACTGCCATGCCCAATTCATCCGCGCGGCGGGCAATATCAGCCGAGGAGCTCAAGTTTTCGGCGTCCCGATTCAGCGATTCAATCTGATTATCCAACTGCGATTCCTGCACCGTCAGCTGCTGGATTTTAAACGTCTGTGAGGTGGACAAACCAGAGAGCCACATGGCCAGCACTACCCCGCCAATGAGCAAGGTAACGGCCAAGACGGCAACTCGGACAAAAGCGTTATTCTGCTTCGTCTGCTGTTGCAGCCGCCGGCCGCGGAAGCTGACGACCTGCTTCGAACCAAGCCGGTTCGGCCCGCGGTGCGGCACCCGGGTACGGCTAGGGGCCGTGCGGCGCGCCGTTTTGCCAGTGGTCCTGGTGGAGGTGCGCTCGCGCACTGCGGTAGGCGCTCCCGTATCGATTCCGGTGGTGAAGTCTCGGCTGGCGCCCATGCTGCGAGTGGCCTCCCTGTCGCGGCTATCCGTTAAGTGCTGGTTTCGGCGTGGGATGGTGCTCATTTCTTGCCTCCCGGGGTTAAAAATTCTGGCGTGCCTTCAAGCCGTTCTAGGGCGCGCACGCGCACCGACGCGGCGCGGGAATTTTCTTCTACTTCCGCCTGAGATGCCTTTTCGGCCCCACGGGTAACCGTGGCGAATTCCGGTGCGGTACCCGGCAGGTCCATCGGCAAGCCGGCAGGCGTAGTGGACGTAGAAAGGTCCTTGAATGCCGCTTTTACGAGGCGGTCTTCTAAGGACTGGTAGCTCATAAAGACCGCGCGCGCCCCAATGGAAAGCGCATTTGTAATAACGGGAAGCACATTTTCAATGGCCTCCAACTCGCGGTTGACCTCTACCCGCAGCGCTTGGAATGTGCGCTTTGCGGGATGCCCACCCGTGCGGCGCGTTGCCGCCGGAATGGTCGAGTAAAGAAGCTCAACCAGCCGGCCCGAGGTGCTAAAAGGTTCCTTCTCGCGCTCCTTGAGCACGGCGGAGGCAATCTTGCCCGCGAAGCGCTCGTCACCATAGGTCTTAAGAATCCGCGCCAAGTCCCCGTGCGAATACGTATTGAGTACGTCAGCGGCGGTAAGTCCATGGCTCGGGTCCATCCGCATATCCAGCGGCGCATCCGTCTTATAGGCAAAGCCGCGCTCTGCTTGATCCAGCTGCATGGAAGAAACACCCAAATCAAAGAGGGCTCCCGCAATACCGTGGGCGCGGGCAGCTTCAAAGATATCGCCCTCGCCCTGGGCAATGGCGGTGCCGAGCTCATCGAAGCGAGCATTAACCGCGCAAAAACGCGGGCCGAAGGGCTCTAGCCTGGCCGAAGCATTGCGCAATGCCTGCTCATCGCGATCCACACCGATAACGCGCGCCTGCGGAAAGGTCTGGAGGAAGTACTCGCTGTGGCCGCCGGCGCCCAAGGTGGCATCGACAAGCACAGCCTGCGAGCCCGCATCCTCTACCCCGGGGCGCAGGAGCTCTGCCATGCGCTCGCGCATGACCGGCACATGGCCGTGGTTATCCGCCACATCGTAATTAAGGTCAGTTGTAGCCATGTCTCCCCGCGTCCCCCTTTCTTATTTCCGCTGTGCAGGACTTCCTATCGTGGAAAGCACGACGAGTGCATATAGGGCCCTGTCCGAGGCAGGTTTCTGATATCGGGGAAGTACACCAGAATCATCCGCCTCGGACAGAGTCCTTACACGCACTCGAGATGCGGGCTTCTACAGCAAGCCCGCAAGTACGTCATCGGCATCTGCTGCCGAATAAGCATCTTCAGTTTGCGATTGATACTCAGCCCACGCGGCTGCATCCCAAATTTCAAGGAAATCTACCGAGCCAACCACCACGCACTCTTTGGACAAGCCCGCGTACTCACGGTGGCCTGCGGACAAGGTGATGCGACCATGCCCGTCGGGCCGCTGTTCGTCCGCACTTGCCGCCAAGTTACGAATGAAAGCGCGTGCTTCCGGATTGGTTCGAGAAACCGCCGCAGCCTTCCGTGCGCGTTCGGCGAACTCTTCGCGCGGGTACACGGCCAAAGAATGGTCTTGCCCCTTAGTGACCATCAGGCCACCTGCGAGTTCATCACGAAATTTTGCAGGAAGCGTTAAGCGCCCTTTGTCATCAAGTTTCGGAGTGTAGGTTCCGAGAAACATCCCGGCGTCCACCTTCCTCACTCGACAACTCCGGATTCCCTCACGTCAGAAGAGAGTTTTTCAACCCCATTCCTCCGCTGCGCCCCACTCTACCCCACTTTCCCCCACATGCCCCACTTAAATCGCTGTATTCTTAATAACTCAAAACGTATGTGCAGTTAAAAGGGTGTTTTTACGGTGGGCAGATTTCCCGCGCCCCACCTTGACAACCCCGGAGATCCACCCCTTTAATCCCACCTACAACATCAAAGTTACTTCACCCCATACGCCACTTACAGCGCATTGCCTGCATAGAGCCCAGGTATTTCCCCCTCCAGCACCCACAATCCCCCACCGCACCGCAGTTTTGGTAAGAAGGTGGGGCAAAGTGGGAAATTTTGGTGAGCCATAAAAAATCCCCAGCCACCCTTTATGGTGACTGGGGAAATGAAAAGTTCGCGGTTAGCTCTCCTCAAAGCGCCGACGGAAGTTTTCTTCCAGCTTGCTGCCTACTCCGTTACTACGGGATGACGCTGCCTTCTTTGCCCGCCCATTAGTGGACTTTTTCTTTCCTGTGCTAGCGGGCTGGTCGCCACGAAGCATCCACACACCAGAAGCAAACATGACAAGGAATCCGGCGATGGACAGCGCAATAAACCACAAGTTTTGCTGCGCCAAGGCCACGCCGCCGACGAGCATGCACAGACCAACCACAATGAGCGCAACCCCACGCAGGGTAAAAGCGCCGCCGGAACCGCCGATCGAGGTAGATTCAGACACAGAAGCGCCAAATTTAGGATCGTCCGCTAATAACGATTCCTCTATTTCACGGAGCGTGCGTTGCTCCTGTTCAGAAAGAGACACTTTTCCTCCAACTAGGGACTGGGCTTCGGCCGATATATCTTCTACCAATACTAACGTCCAGAGTAACCAGTATGTTCCCCAAAAGGTAGTTATTCCTCTCAGCAGTGATTATGCCGCGGTTATGCCGCAAAAGAGCCCAGAATCGTCTCGGCTTCACTCTCATCTAAAAACTGCGCTGCCTGCTGCATTAATCCGTAGACATACTCCTCATCCGGAGTTGCATCCAGGCCAGATGCAACCCGGGCGCGAGTGCGAGAATAGGACTTGAAAGCCTCCGCCCACTGCTTTTCTTCGGCCCCGATTAGAGCCAAGCGATCCCACGCGCTCGTTGGCAGGCGCCGGCGACGAGAGGCCACCGATACCGCTACCCGCGCGCCAGCCGTACGCAATGCAGACTGATAGGCCACCTCTAACGCCTGATCAAAGCGACCCTCCGCCGCGTAGCTTCTCGCCTGATCTAAAAGCTCGCGGGCTTGAAATAAAAAGTGTGCCCGCTTCGCACCCCGCTTACCAGTGAAGCGACCGGTAGTGCGGGACTGCGTTGCCGAAATAATCTGTGCCATTGTTTTTCTCCTGTAGTGCGCCAATAACTAACCGTGTTCGACTGCCGTTGACTTTAAGCAGCCGACTGGACATCTAGTTTCTATTCTAGGTCACATGTTCGAATTATTCAAGAGTTTTACCAGCCATATCTCCCTGCATATCGAACATTGTTCGATATTTTTTAATGTTCGATGGAATAACCCCACCCCACCCTCGTCCGCCGGTAGCCGCACGTATCTGGTGAGATAGATACCGTGAGTTTCGAAATCCGCCGCTTAACCCCGCAAGAGTTCTCAATGTTGTCTCCTCAGCTCGTGGAGATATACATCGAGGCCATGGGATATGACCCGGTCACGTTTTCGCGCAGTGTTGACCATTGGCGGGCGGATTCCATGCGCCCAGGGTTTACAGCGCTTATCGCCACGCATGACAACGGCGTCGTGGGCGTGGCATATGGATTTTTGGGATCACCGGATAGCTGGTGGGATTCCGAGCTGCGCCGAGCCCTGCGCCGAAATGGCGGCCCAACGGAGTCCGAATGGCGCATGCTGCGCAATTACTTTGAAGTAGCCGAAGTACACGTGCTACCGGCCTTTCAAGGACACGGTTTAGGCAGGCAGCTACTTAAAGGGCTGCTGTGGAATATCCCTGCCCAATACGCTTTATTATCAACACCGGAGGCGCCACAGGAAGCCAACGGGGCGTTTCGCCTCTACCGGTCTGTGGGCTTCTTTGATGTCGTGCGTCACCATCGCTACCCCGCGGATCCCCGGCCCTTCGCCATTTTGGGAGTGAGCCTGCCGCTATAAACCTGCGTTATTTCTTCTTGGCCCTAGGCGGTATCGTGTGGAGGTGTGACTATGACGAATATTCCTGAGCTTGCGGATATCCCCGGCGCGGTGCGCGAAAAACTGGCCATCTTCTTGGATCAGCGCCGGGATCACGTGGCAGAGATCGGCGCCCCGGTCAGTACCGCCATGAGCTTCTTGGAATCATTCGTCCTCGATGGCGGAAAAAGAATGCGCCCCATGTATGCGTGGGCGGGTTACCTCGCCGCAGGCCGCGGCTCGGAATCCCCTGAGGCCATGCTGCGCGCGGCGTCCTCGCTGGAGTTTATCCAGGCCTGCGCACTTATCCACGATGACATTATTGACGCGTCGAATACCCGGCGCGGGAAACCAACGGTGCATCGGGAAGCAGAGCGCCTCCACCGGGAATCTGATTTCTTAGGGGATCCGGAATTCTTTGGTACGTCGGTCGCCATCTTGGTGGGTGATTTTGCGCTGGTCTATGCCGAGGATATGTTTCAGGATTCTGGGCTCAGCCCGCAAGCTTTGCAACGTGCACGCGAGCCTTGGCGTGGAATGCGCACCGAGGTTTTGGGCGGCCAGTTGCTCGATATTTCCCTCGAGGCAGCCGGTTCCGAATCCGTGGCGCTGAGCAATTCCGTCAATCGCTATAAAACCGCCGCCTATACCATCGAGCGCCCCCTGCATTTGGGCGCTGCCATCGCGGGCGCGAGCGAAGAGTTAATCTCGGCTTTCCGCGGCTATGGGCACGATATCGGCATTGCTTATCAGCTGCGCGATGACCAACTGGGAGTTTTTGGGGATCCTGCGATCACCGGCAAGCCCGCTGGGGACGATCTACGGGAAGGCAAGCGCACGGAGCTTCTCGCCCTAGCGCTACAGCGCGCCGATGAACGCGATCCCAGCGCCGCCGCTACCCTGCGGAAATTCATCGGCCGCACCTCCGATTCGCAGGACTTGCTGCGCCTGTCCCAAATCATTGCGGATTCCGGCGCCCCCGATGAGATTGAGCGCCGCATTACCGCGTTGACGGAATCCGGGTTGGCTCATCTGCGTGCGGCACATGTGGATCCGCAGATTACGGAAACGCTAGAGCATCTAGCCATTCAGGCGACGACGCGACAAAAGTAGGTATCACTGTGGCCAAAACCTACTCCTTGCCAGTCCCCCGCGCGCTCCCGCTGGGCCTCGTGGCCTCGTGCATACTTCTTTTTTCGTCTTTTTCTGGCGGCTCGACCCGCAATCGCGGCGGCGTGCTCGAAGCGCTCAATATCGGATTTTTATCGTACGGTCACGGGCGCAACCTCGGGTTGGTGCTGTATTGGGTGGGCATTTTCCTCCTCGCCGCCGCCTGGGTGCTTGCCGGGCGCATGATTATTCGCCGGCAGCTTAAGCACCCGCGCCCGGAGGGAGGGGTGCGCGAGTTACAACGCATTCTTATCGCATGGGTCACCCCGCTGCTTTTCGCCGGCCCCATGGCTTCCCGGGACGTGTATTCCTACCTCATGCAGGGCGCCATGGTCCGCGATGGGTTCGACCCATATACCGAGGGCGCCGCCATCAACCCTGGGCCCTTCTTGCTGGAGGTCTCGCAAGATTGGCGCAATACCACCACCCCGTACGGGCCACTGCACCTGTGGATTGGCAAGATCGTCACCACCGTCGTGGGCGATAACGTCACTGCCGGGATCATCATCTATAAGCTGCTTTCACTATCAGGCTTTGTCCTCATTGCGTGGACGGTGCCGCGCATTGCCCGAAAGCTCGGCGCGGATCCGGCGGTCGCGCTGTGGATTGGCGTTGCCAACCCGGTCATCATCTTGCACCTTATCGGTGGCATGCACAATGAATCCCTCATGGTTGGCCTCGTGTCCTTGGGGCTATTGGCCGCGCTGCACCAGCGCTTCCACGCCGCGTTGCTGTTAGTCGGTACGGCGGTGGCGATGAAGGCTACCGCGATCTTCGCCGCCCCCTTCATCGTCTGGCTCATGGTGCACCGCTACGCGCCTCAGGGTTCTACCGTGGTGCGCACGGCAGTAGCCTTCTTCTGCTCAAGCGTCATCGCGGCCGTGGAAATCATCGCCACGGTAGCGCTTATTACTTGGGGCTCCGGCACCTCATGGGGGTGGCTTTCCCAGGTCAGCGGCAACTCCAAGGTGATTAACCCCTTGGCGGGGCCGACATTGGCCGCAGACATCATCGTTCCCGCGGTCCACATTTTTGATCCGGACGCCTCCTATAACGCCATCTTGGGCGTCCTGCGCACGATCGCGATGGTATGCATGCTCATCGGCTTAGTCATCGTGTGGTGGCTAAGCCGACATACTGTCCGCGATGCCATTATGGGCACCGCGGCGGCCTACCAGGTTGCCTTCGTCTTCAACTCGGTGACCCTGCCGTGGTACTACGCCTCCATCTTTACGCTCATGGGCACCTTCCGCCCGCCGCTGTGGCTGCTGAAGTTTACCTCTGGCGTAGCGTTATTTATCAGCTTGAGCTTTTCCGGCGACGGCAACCACCAGCTCTATAACTGGTTCTGGGTCATCGGCCTCATCGTTGTGTCCTGGTCCGCAACGCAGTGGATGTTCGATGGCATTGGGCACAAAGGCCCGCAACTGCCCACACGCAGGGCTAAAAAGCAGACGCCTGAGCCCGCCGAATAACCTCGCGCGCCAGGTGCCCGTGCAAGGCGTCAATGGGCCGGCCAGGCAGGGAGTCATCTGCGGTAAATAGGTGGCGCAGGATTTCCTCGTCGTCATAGCCGCCATCGGTAAGCACGGTAATAACGCCGGTGACATGCTTGGCGATGCTCCCCTTGTCATTGAAGAATGCCAGCGGCACACGCTTGCCTTCGGGCGAGTCCCAGACAATGAATTTGCGGTCCTGGAGCAGGTCATAGGCGCGCGTGATGGGAAGACCTAGCTTGTCTGCCACCTGCTGCATGCTGAGCAGCTCTTCGCCGGCCAATAAGGAATTCAGGGAATTTTCTGCATTAGTCACGCCACCTACTTTAACGCGCCCTAGTGGATCGGCCATACTGGGAGTATGACTAGGTTGGAAATTGGTGACGTGTTGGAAGACCGTTACCGCATCGATCGCCCCATCGCCCGCGGCGGTATGTCTACCGTCTATCGCTGCGTGGATATGCGCTTGGGCCGCCAAGTGGCCGCAAAGGTCATGGATGAGCGCTATGACGATGACCCGGTTTTTATCAAGCGCTTTTCCCGCGAGGCCCGCGCGATGGCGCGGTTGCAACACCCCAACCTCGTGGCCATTCATGATTTTTCCGCCGATGGCGAGCCCATTTACCTCATCATGGAGCTTATCGATGGCGGCACCCTGCGCGAGCTGCTTGCCGAAGGCGGTCCGCTGACCGTCCCTGCCGCATTATCGACCCTGCGCAGCGTGCTCCAAGGCTTGACCGAGGTGCACTCTACAGGGCTTATCCACCGCGATATTAAACCCGATAACGTGCTCATTACCTCGCATCACCGGGTGAAATTGGGCGATTTCGGCCTGGTGCGTGCGAGGAATGCGCAAGCGACCTCGAATATGATCGTCGGCACCGTTTCATATTTGGCGCCGGAACAGGTCACCGGTGAGGATATAACCCCCGCCACCGACGTGTATTCCGCCGGTATTGTGCTATTTGAACTCTTGACTGGAACCGTGCCCTTCTCCGGGGATACCCCGATCGCGCACGCCACCGCTCGCCTATATGCGGATGTTCCCGCCCCATCCACGCGTGGTGAGGACGTGCCCAAGCTTGTCGATGCCCTCGTGGCCACCGCCACTGCCCGCGATCCCCGCGAGCGCTTTGCCGATGCCGAGGAATTTTTGGATGCCCTCGAGGACATTTGCCGGGAATTGGATCTGCCCACGGTAACCATCCCGGTCCCCCGCAACGCCGCTGCCGCGCGCACCGCACAAACGCCCACTGACTATTCCGGCATCGGCGCCACGGATGTATTTGAGCCCACGCGGACCATCCCGCAGGGCGCCACCGAGCACTTGGACGGCGGGCCCACCGAGGTTATTCCTCCCGAGCCGGATCCGCAGCAGCCGGACTTTGAAACGCGCCTCGATGTGCCCAAGGCACCGGTCCCCCCGGAGCCGCCACTGCCACCCGCCCCAGCACCGACACCGGCCTCGGCGCCTGTCCCCGCACCAGCGCCCGCTGCGGGCGTGGGGGCAGCGCATTCTCCTGCACAAGCCCCCGCGCAGGTGGCAGAAGAAGAACCGGCTGAGCGGCCGCTAACCAATCGCCATCCTGCATCACTGCTGGTCTTTCTCCTCGCAGTGGTGGTGGCAACCGGTGCGGTCGCTATCAGCGGGTGGTGGTTTGGTTCCTCCTATTACGAAGGAACCCCTTCCCTCTGGGTCTAGTGGGAGCTAGTTCCGCAGCATCTCTGCGATGAGGAAGGAAAGCTCGAGGGACTGTTGCGTGTTCAGGCGCGGATCGACGGCGGATTCATAGCGGCCCGGCAGATCTAGGTCGGTGATGTCCTCGGCGCCGCCGAGACATTCCGTGACATCTTCGCCGGTGAACTCGAGGTGCACGCCGCCCGGGTGGGTGCCCAAATCGCGGTGTACCTCGAAGAAGCCCTGCACCTCGTCGACGATCTTGTCGAAGTGGCGGGTCTTGTACCCGTTGGACGAGGTAAAGGTATTGCCGTGCATGGGGTCGGACTGCCACACCACGGTGTGCCCGGAGTCTTCGACGGCCTTGATGATGGGTGGCAACACGCTGCGGACCTTGTCGTGCCCCATGCGGGAGATGATGGTCAAGCGGCCGGGCTCGCGGTTGGGATCCAACTTTTCGGCATATTCCACGGCCTGCTCAGGCGTGGCGCCAGGACCAAGCTTGATGCCCACCGGGTTGCCGATCATGGCGGCGAAGTTGACGTGGAAGTCATCCAGACCACGCGTGCGCTCACCAATCCACACTTGGTGCGCGGACAGGTCATAAAGCTTGGTATCACCATTATCGTCTTGGCCCAAGCGCAGCATGGAACGCTCGTAATCCTTCAACAGCGCCTCGTGTGAACAGTAAATATCCGCCGAGTGCAAGGTGGAATCCTGCACGCCGCAGGCATTCATGAATTTCAGGCCGTTTTCAATCTCGCGGGCCAGATCCTGGTAGCGGGCACCGGCGCGCGATTTACGGACGAACTCCCGGTTCCATTCGTGCAGGCGGTACAGGTCAGCGGTGCCGGAGGAGGTCAAAGAGCGTACCAAGTTCATGGCCGCGGAAGAGTTAGCGTAGGCGCGGATCATGCGTGCCGGGTCATGACGGCGATCCTCATCGGTGGGTTCCACGCCATTGACAATGTCCCCACGGTAATTCAACAAGCCATTCGCGTCCGTATCCGAAGAACGCGGCTTCGCATACTGCCCAGCAATGCGACCCAGCTTCACCACTGGAACGGAAGCACCATAGGTCAAGACGACGGCCATCTGCAGTAAGGTTTTGACGTTGCCGCGAATATGCGGTTCGGTATTCGATTCAAAGGTCTCGGCGCAATCGCCGCCTTGCAGGAGGAAAGCGTTTCCTAGTGCGACATCGGCAAGCTGCCGCTTGAGCTTCTCAATCTCCAGGGCAACCACGATGGGCGGCACCGACTCGAGAATCTTGCGCACGTTATCGGCTTGGGTGGGATCCCAACTAGGCTGTTGCTTTGCGTCACGCTTGATGACGTCCTGGAAGACCTCCTCAATGCCCTCTGGCAATGGTGGAAGATCAGGCAGAACACTTTGCGGAATATCTACTGTCCAACTCACTCTTCCATTTAACCATTTACTGCCTGTCGATTGGTAGTTAACTGCTAGAAATTGATTCTATTCCCCTTGGACAAGGGCAAGACCTCGGTGCAGGCGCGGAATTTAGCGAGGTTATGGCGGGCATCGACAAGCGCATCGTGATTGCCCTTAGGCACGGCCGGCAAGCTGGGGCGGCCGGCGAACTCCCACAGCTGCTTCAACTCGCGGGTATAGCGCGGCAGGCGCTTGGGCAAGCTCGCCATATCGCCCCACAGCTGCGCCAAGACCACGTGGTCATACGCGCCGACCCAAGCCCACAATTCAATTGGCGTAGAGCTGCGCGTGAGAAACTCCAGGATTTCCGTGCGGATGATACGCGCCGGCTTCCATGCAGAATCCTGGGGGCTGGGCAGCTTAGCCAACACGTTTTCCTTGACCCAAGAATTGGCCTTAGACGGGTCAAAATCCGTGGATACGGAATAATATTCACTTCCGTTTTCACCGACGATGCCGATGGAGACCAATTCAATGGTCTTGCCATCCTCGATAAATTCGGTGTCATAGAAGTAACGCACGTTTCCCAAGCCTAGCGCTGCGGCGATGGGCGCGGGAAATTGGCCCCACGATCGCGCCACTGTAAAATTTTGCGGGTGAGCAGAACCGATAATAAAGCCCTGTGGACCACCGCCCTCCCCCTAATCCTGTCTGCGCTCGCGGCGCTGTGGTGGATTATCGATATTCCTGCGTTATTCTCGGGCGAGCTTCGTGCCTTTTACCACATTGACCTCGATGTTTACCGCGAAGGCGGGGCCGGCTTCGGCAGCGATCTTTATGATCGTGACTATTTCGTAGGCACTGACCGCAACTTTTCCCTGCCTTTTACCTACCCACCGTTTGCGGCCCTGCTCTTCGCCCCGCTGCAGTGGGTCCCCCTCACCGCTGCCGCCGTGGTAGTCACGGTCCTCTCCGTACTCGCATTGTGGGTATGCATTGCGCTGGTATTGCGCTCCCTCAACTGCCAGGAATGGGCGGCTTGGGGGCTTTTTGCCGCCATGCTGGCCGAGCCGATTACGCAGACCTTTAGTTTTGGTCAGATCAATATCCTGCTGACCGCACTAGTGGTCATTGATTTGCTGTGGGTGAAAAAGGCCCGTGGCATCCTGACCGGCATCGCCATTGCTATCAAGCTCACTCCCGCCGTCTTTTTGGCCGTCTTCTTCGTCCGCCGCGAATGGAAGGCCTTCTTTACCACCCTGGGATCCTTCGTAGCCGCTGGCCTCATAGCCTTCGCCGCCAATCCGCATAGCTCGATTGAGTATTGGACCTCCACCTTGCGGGATTCCGAACGCATCGGCGGCCTAGCCTATAGCGCCAACCAGTCCTTGCGCGGCTTGTTTACCCGCCTTAGCCCCGATAACGCTGAAACTCTGTGGCTCATTGGCGTTATCGTCGTCATTGCAATTGTGTGGTTTGCCATGGAGCGCCTTTCCCACGGCAATCAGGTCGTGCTCATGCTGCTGGCGGCGTCTGTGTCGCTGCTGTGCTCCCCCGTATCGTGGTCACACCACTTCACCTGGCTGGTATTAGCGGGCGTCTACTTGGTTGCCAGCCGCCGCTGGATCCTAGCGGCACTCACTTGGCTGGCGCTATTTGCCCGCGGCCACTGGAAAGTTCCGCATACCGAAGACCAAGAACTGGACTGGACGTGGTGGCAGCACATCGTTGGCAATGACTACGTCATCATTACCGTGTTGTTGGTTGCTTGTTCGCTACCATTGGCTCTACGGCGGGGCGGCGCCTACCGATCCGCGGCGGAACCAGTGTCCAGCCAAGGATAGGGACCTTCCCCAGCGCCCACAGTGCAAGCGAAGAAATAGCCGTAAAGATAAAGCACATAGCGATCCAAAACCACGTGTTTTCCAGCGGCCACGTCCCCGCCAAAGACACGACATAATCGTGATGCGCCATGTAGTACCCGTAGCCCACCGTCAAGCCAATAGGGTGCGACAAATAAATCGGTAGCGTGTGCCGTCCGACGAACTTCACGCCTTCTGCAATCCACGGAATGTGGCTAATGAGCACGGCGCCGATAATGCCCGCCGGCACCTCCAGTGCCTGTTCCACGAGGCGCACTAATAAGTTGACATCTCCCCAACCTAAAAAGTCCGCGCCCAGCAGGGGCCAGTTAAAAGCAACATCAGCATCGTTGCCATCCCACACGTGGCGCAGGGCCAGGCCTGCACAATAAGCGCCGATGGCTGAGGCATACGCTCCAGCACTGCGCATGCTCCACGAGCCGCGGAATATCTCTTCTGCCGCAGCAGCAAAACGCGTGATTGGCTCGCGAAGAAAGGCGGCGCCTACGAAGATGGGAAGGAACATAATGGCCTTGCCAATAAACTGAAACTGTTCCTGCCACGCAATAAAAAGCACGGGAGTAAAGCTCAGGCCGATTCCTGCCCACGCCGGTAAAGCACGCACACACCACAAAAATAAATTGAACAAAATGAGCGCGTGGATAAACCACGCCATCGTATGGCCAAGGAAAAGATTTTGCAGCATCTCGGCCATACCCATGGAGGAGTCACCGAAAACCCACTGGTATTCCAGCTGTTTGGTCATATGCTCTACGGACATCCACACCAAATATGGGATGAGGAAAAACCAGAGCCGGCGGGTAAATAACTCCGCGAAACTGTAACGAAAGACTTTATAAGAGAAGTAGCCGGAGACCAGAAAGAACAGGGGAAGGCGCAGGGGGTCGAGAAAGGTATTGAGAGTTGCTAGCCACGTTTGTTCGGCTCCTGGCACCTTCAGCGTGATGTGTAGGAGCACCACGCCGATGATAGAAATTCCTTTTGCGGTATCCGGCCACGCTAAGCGGGCCTGAGGAATTGTAATTACCTCCCTTTAATCTCCGCACCGGCGGGGTATCCGTGGCCGGCCTTTAATGATTCCTTTACATCAGCCGCATAGACATCCACATAGGGATTGCCGGAGAGCTCGGCTAGTGTCCCCATGACCATGTCCGTGAACGCTCGAATGGTCTCGTGCTGCTGCGGATCCATGCCGTGCTCGCGCGCCCAATCGTGCGGGTAAATGGGATCTCCCACGCGCATCCCCACCTTGGCGGGACGGACAATCCACGAGCCGATTGGGTTAGCCTTGCGAGAATTGATCATAACGACGGGGTAGACCGGCTGATTGGTCTCCATGGCAATGCGCCCCATCCCGGTACGCCCCTTGTATACACGCCCATCTGGAGACCGCGTTCCCTCTGGGTAGATACCAAAGAGATCACCGCGCCCCAAAATCTTCCGTGCGGTCTCGAGCATGGCCTCCCCCGCTGATTCATGATCCCGCTCAATGGGAACTTGCCCGACGGAGCTAAAGAACCACTTCTGCATGCCGCCCACGAGGCCGGGGGTGGTGAAATACTCCGCCTTGGCCAAAAAAGTAATTTGGCGCGGGCACAGCAGGGGGAAGAAGAAGGAATCCATCACCGCTTGGTGGTTGGACACCAAAATCGCGGGCCCCTCAGCAGGGATTTTTTCCATCCCTTCTGACCAAGGGCGGTTCCATACACGCAGGGCGGGCCCGAAAAAGATGTGCTTAAACGCCCAGTACCATTTGTTTTTCATCTCCAGCTCGTCCTTCGCTCATTCTAGTGGCCGCGGCGGGCCAGGTCAGCTACGCCAATCATACCTGCTGCCGAGCCCAATTCCGCGGTTGCAACGCGAGCAAGGGGGCGATGCCCAGCGCCGACTATATCCCGGCCCATGGCAGCGGTGGCTTCCTCTAAGTACATATCCGCATCTTGGGACACGCCGCCGCCAATGACAATGAGCTCCGGATCAAGCACATCAGCCACGATGGATAGGCCTTGGCCCAACCACTGCCCAAAGTTCTCCATTACCGCAACACCAAGTGGGTCTCCCCCACGTGCCGCGCGTGCAACCTGCTCACCGGTGGGATACGGCGGCAAGGAGGTCTCATCATAGTTTGGGCGCAGTTCGCGCGCGGTATCCGGCAGGGCCGTGCCAGAGGCATAGCGCTCCAAGCAGCCCCGTTTGCCACACGAGCACTGCCTGCCATTGGGAACCACAACGATATGACCAAATTCCGGAGCAGTTCCAAACGCGCCGCGGTAGATGGTGTCGTGGGTCATCAAGGTAGCGCCAATGCCGGTGCCGACCGCAAAAAATACCCAATCCTTCGCGCCGCGCCCCGCGCCAAAGCGCCATTCTCCCCAAGCGGCGGAGTTGGCATCATGCTCCAACCGGACATGCAGCCCCAAGCGCTCCGCAAGGTTTTTCCGGACGGGCGCATTCCGCCACGGAAGATGCGGGGCGAAGCGGACGGTCTCACACTCTGGATCCAAAAATCCCGCAACAGCAAGGCCCACCGCACCCACGGGATAGTCTGCGCGCAGCTCCTCGACGATTGCTACCAGGTCATCATCAAGTTGGCGCGGGTCGCCCGAGGTTGGCATGGTGCGACTCGCGAGGATGTCCCCGTCTCGAGTAATTACTCCACCGCGCACATTGGTGCCACCGACATCGAAGCCGATAGTAAGATCGGCGGAGTTGTTTTCAAGCATGGATATCAGAATATACCGACAACCGGGCCAGGGTCACATCAAGCCATAAGCTTTCTCAGCCGCTGCCCCATAATCTCCCAGCTCCAGTGCTTTTCGACGTGCCTGCGTCCCGCCTGCCCCATACGAGTACGCATTTCCGGCGAGCGCAAGAGCGCCTTCAAGGCAGCCACAAGCTCATCAACAGATGTGCCCTTGACGACGATCCCCGTCTCCTCCGAAATAGTCTCCGGCGCTCCCCCAGAATCACCAGCGACGACCGGGACCCCGCAGGCCTGTGCCTCTAGGTAAACAATGCCCAAGCCTTCTACGTCCAAGCCTCCGCCGCGAGTGCGCGCCGGCATGGCAAAAATATCCGCGGCATGAAGTGCAGTTTCGATGCTGGGAGCCGGCTGAATCACCGCATCGGGGCAATAAAGCTCCGCCAATTCTCGCAACGCATCGTGATAACGCCCGCGCCCAATCAGCATCAACTGAGCATCCGGGAATTCTTCTCTGACCTGCGGCATCGCCCGCAATAATTGGTCTTGCCCCTTGCGCGGGACTAAACGGGAAATACAGACGATGGTAGGTCCGGTCACTCCGAACTCCGCCTTCGCGGCCGCGCGCTGGGCAGGGGTTGCGGGAGAAAGCAAATCTAGGCTGACTCCAGAGGGCAGGTGAGCCCACTCTGGGTGCGGGCCAAAAGGCCCGCGCAGGCGCCGCAGAGTGTAATCCGAGATATATGTAATGACGTCGGCGTTATTGCCAATCAACCGCAGGCATTGCCGGGCCAGTGGAACCATAGACCAGCCCACCTCGTGGCCATGCGTCGTTGCCACCACGCGGCGTGCCCCTGCCTGCCGCGCAGCCTTGCCCATCAGCGCCAACGGTGCTGCCGCACCAAACCACACGACGTCAATGCCTTCCTGCCGGATGATCTCCTGCATGCGGCGCGTGGTTGCGAGGGTGGGCAGCATCACGCGATGTGGCCACCGAATGACTTTGTAGGCAACCGAGGCGTCATAGTCCTCAGGTGGCTCTTGGGTTGAAGCGAATACTACGACATCGTCTGGGTCAAGCGCTTCAAGGTAGTCCCGCAGGTAGGACTGGATTCCTCCGACTTTGGGAGGAAAGTCATTCGTTACCAGCAGTATGCGGGCCACTTAGAATCGTGCAGTCCCCGAAATAGGCATCGAGTTGAGCGGCACGACCTGAACCGGCACGCCATAGGTTGAGGCGTGTACTACCTGGCCGTTGCCAATGTACATTCCGACGTGGGTAACTCCTGGGTAGTAGCCCACGATATCGCCAGGCTGCAGCTGATCAACCGGCACGGAGGTGCCACCTGCAATTTGTGCTTGCGAGGTACGCGGAATGGTCTTCCCAATTTGCTGGTATGCCCAGTACATCAGACCAGAGCAGTCGAACTGGTTCGGGCCGGCAGAACCCCAGCCATAGGGCGAACCCAGCTTGGACAGAGCCGCAGAGCTAGCGCCATCAGCGATCTCTCCCAGGTCGAAATCCAGCTTATCCGTGCCGCCGAATTGCCCTTCCCAAGCTTCGCGCTGCTCATCGCTCAGCGCATCCACCTGAGCTTCGATGTCCGCCTGCTGCTCTTCCAACGCATCCTTTTGCTTCACCAGCTCATCGCGCTGCTTTTCGAGGTCCTTCTTTTCCTTTCGGACTTTTTTAGCAGCCTCAGCAGCTTCCTGCTGAACCGCTTCGGCCGTTGAGGCGGCATCTGCCTTTGCATCGAGGGTGCGTTGCGCCTTGCGGGAAAGCGCACCCAAGTATCCCATGCGTTCTACGGCGTCTGTTGGGTCTTCTGCAGCCAGAGCGCCCGAAACGGCGGAACGGGAGTCTCCCCGGTAGCGGGACTGTGCCAAATCGTCCACGCGGCCTTGCTGCGTAGAGACATCGCCCTGCGCGTCATGTACACGTTTTTGGGCCTCTGCGGAGACTTGCTCCGCTTGAGCGACCTCTTCTTCCTTGGCCGCGAGCCTATCTTCTAGCTCTTTGACTTCCTCATTCTTCGCCGAGACCTTACGAGCGACCTCTCCGACGCGATCCACCAGATCATCGACGTTTTCAGAAGTAGATTCTTGGTTCGGTTCCGCCTCCTGCGCGATAACTTGCGGGAGGCCAGTAAGAGAAGTGACAGCGAGGACTGCGGTTAATGCAGCAGCTGGGAGCACACGTTTAGACACGAGAAGACCTTCAACTCAAAATTTTCAAAAATCGATTTTACTATAGCGGGTTTTAGCCGCCGTTGCACAACAAAACCCTTCCCTTTTTCGCAAAGGGAAGGGCATGTCATTTCACTGCGAATTAGAAGCGCACAGCGTTGTTAATCGGCATGTAGTTCAAGTCGCGCTCCTGCACAGGGGTGCCGGAGTTAAGCGCGTCAATGATGGTGCCGTTGCCGGTGTAGATACCGACGTGGGAAGCGCCACCGTAGTAGGAAATGATGTCACCAGGCTGGAGCTGGTCCAGGGAAACAGGGGTACCGCCAGCGGCCTGAGCCTGGGAGGTACGCGGAATCTGAACGCCAGCCTGGGAGTAGGCCCAGCTGGTCAAGCCGGAGCAGTCGAAAGCGTTTGGGCCAGCAGCGCCGTAAACGTACGGCGAGCCGAGGACGGAGCGTGCAGCTTCCAGAGCCTTCTGACCAACGGTGGACGGTGCCGGAGCAGCCTGCTGCTCTGCAGCAGCGACGAAGCTGTCGCCACCCTGGTTGGAAACCTGGCCCAAGGACGGGACATACTTGTCAATGTTTGGGACCTGGTCAATGTTCGGGACGTTTTCCAGACCGGCAACCTCGAAACGGTAGTCGGTATTAGGAACAACGACCTCGGCAGCCTGAGCAACGCCTGGGGCGGCGACAGCTGCGGTTACAGCGATGGCTGCAGTAGATGCGATACGACGGGTATTTACAGTGCCCTGACGACGGTGCTTTGCCACGAGAAAAACTCCAAATCTTCCTACGCGTCTACTTTTCCTTGTAGAAAAGCTCTGACCCTAGGGCCTAGTGTTCATTGGAGGACCGTTCCTTTAGGCCTTCCTCCACTCGGCCCCTCAGTAGGAGGAGCCAGATGCGACGCTTTAAATTTTCATTTCCTATTGAGCACCTTTTCGGGCGGTAACTCAATGTCTCAAATAGGTTACGAAATCATCACAATCAATGTCCATTCACTACCCCGGATCTAGCTTTGTTACACGTTCGTTATCTTATTTTGACCAAGCCGAGACAAACCCGGCATATCAAAGATTCAATAAAGCTATTACTGATTTTTAGGGGCCCTACACTGGGATAACAGCCCATGCCTACTCCACCTCAGGACGGGAATCCTTCCGTTAACCCAGGGTTCAACAAGTGCAAAAACTATTATTTGTGACTTTAGACACACACGGTTCGTAACAATCACTTTTACACCACCAGCCACCTTTTATAACGCGCTGCGATCGCTTAAAACCGGACTTCTGCCCCGACGATATTTATGCCTTGTCGTTGCTTAACCCCATGAGCCACGAAGTCATGAAGGACTAGATGGTCGCCCACATAGCGGCGCATGAGAGACTCCGATACCTGATACGCAACCGGCACTGCGAAACAAAGTCAACGAATCACGGTTCTTAGCTCCTAAGCTCAAAGAACCCAGCTGCGGGTCACCTCTGCTCGCGCATTGCCCTGCGACGGAGCTTGCCCACTACTCTCCTTTTCCCGGTGGGCTTCCTTAATAAACAGCATTAAGTCGGGTCCACAGGGCTTTTGGCCGTCACCACCAAGCGCCCTGGTTCAGTCCCCATATATCTGGCTTAATTCACACTCCGCCTATAGCCATCCAATTCGTTATATCGAAAGCTCAATCGGTTGCGTCCGCTAGCGTGATGTATCTGTTACCCGGGTGGTGCACTCGGAGATCCTCGACGACGAGCATGAAGACACCGCGGCGGGTTTCTGGCGGCGCGCAAGCGGCTTTTTCGCGTCGCTCGGTGTGCGTGTCGGCGCGGTGATGACCGACAACAGCGCCTGTTACCGTTCCCGCGCGTTCGTCGAGGCGTTGGGGCCGGGTGTCAAGCACCGGTGAACCAGGGGCGAATCGGCCACAGACGAGCGGGAATGAGGAACTGTTCGACCGCACGTTGATGACTGAGCGGGCCTACGCCCGGCCGTATTTGAGTCTCAGAGCGCCCGGCAGAAGGCGTATGTGGAGTCCAGCCACGACTACAATTTCCACTGGTCTCATACCGCTATCGGCGGGTTAACCCTATGCAACGCGTTCACAACGTCGCGGGGAAGTACGCGCTCGAATCATCGATAGACTCGAGACGAATGCTAGTAGAGCACGGCAGTCATCGGGGAGTTGTTAATTATGGCTGTCTTGGCTTCTAACTCAGCATGTGAAGGGGACACCTCGATAGGGGAGCTCTTGCATCTAATTTCCGTATCATGGAAAATACGATAACTAAATCCAACCGTAACCGTCCCACCATCCCTCACTAACGCTTTGTCTCTTCCCCAGTGACAATTGCTTACGATCCCATCGCACTCAACGCGCGGCAACGTAAAAATCTTGTGGAACCACCAGCTCACCCAAGTTGGTTTGAAAACCGTGCGGATTTCACGGCAGTCCATAAAGTTCTCTACGTTTTTATCGTCTTCCAACTCTAGGTACCCTTTCTCAACAGGAATGGTCGAAGCAGCAAGAACTGAAGTGCCCCGAGTTTTGTTCCTAGGCATTTGCCTTGATTTCTATTATTCGCTGTTGCGGGTGCTGCTTCCACAATTCGGTTTCCACCTCGGCTGGGGTTCGGTATCCCAGGCTTTGGTGGAGCCTTACCTCGTTCCACCATGACACCCACTCAAACGTGGCGATTTCTACCTCGACAACATCATCCCACCTGCGAGTATGGATCAGCTCGTTCTTATAAGAGCCGTTAACGTTTTCAGCCAAAGCATTGTCATATCAGTCACCGACAGTCCCAGTGGAAGCAGTGATCCCGTGTTGGGAAAGTCGCTGGTTGTAGACAACGCTGACGTACTGCGAGCCGTGATCCGAATGGTGAATAAGACCTGTTGTTTCCCTCGCACTCACAATCGCTTGATTGAGTGCTTGCAGCGGCAATGCCTCGGTGCGCATCGAGTCCGATAACGCCCATCCGACGATCCGCCGGGAGTAAACGTCAGTGACAAACGCGGCATACACAAAGCCTTTCTTCGTACACACATAGGTAATATCGGCCACCCACAGCCTGTTTAAGGCCTTGGGCTTTGAACTCACGCTCGACCAAGTCTGGGCGTAGATCCGGCACGTTGAGGTGTACGGGTTGTAATAGGTGATCCGCCTTTGCCTTTGCCAGAAACACCGGCTAGGCGCATCAGCCGGGCGGTTCGTTCGCGACCGATATCGATTCCGTCACGGTGAAGTGCATGCCACATTGTCCGCACGCTTAAGACACCGTCATTATCCCGATGAATAGCACTAATGCGTTCAACTAGAACAGCCGTCACGAAGGCGACGAGCACTTAAGCCCACGGGCTTTGGACTGGCGATAACCACGCGAGGTGATGACCCCACCAGCCTGGTTATTCTTTTAACG
This sequence comes from Corynebacterium sp. MSK310, assembly GCF_030227355.1. Classification (NCBI taxonomy): domain Bacteria; kingdom Bacillati; phylum Actinomycetota; class Actinomycetes; order Mycobacteriales; family Corynebacteriaceae; genus Corynebacterium; species Corynebacterium sp. MSK310. The sequence continues at coordinate 943 of NZ_JASPFZ010000001.1, read as the reverse complement.
CCAGTGCAGATGAACTCGACAGAGAAACGATTGCGGTATTTATCGATGAACCGGATCATAACCGAGGCTTGGGGCCTGGTCGTGAGGCGAAAAAAGCTGACGCGGGCTTCAGTAACTCGTTGGTATCTCGAAGCTGGTGATTTTCGCGGCGTAGCCTGGCGTTTTCTGCGGCCAAGTCTTCAGGCACAGGTTCTGGGGTGTTTCCTGCACGGCGAGCAGGCTTAAGTCCATAGACGAACCGTGTGCCATGAAACCCCCAACTTTGGAGCTACTGCCTGGCACGCGGCCTGCATTGACATATTTTCCGCCACGATGCGGTCCTCTACAAGACGGACGGTCAAGTCCGTTTGAGTGGTGTTTCTACCTTTCGATAGAGCATGCAGTGTGATGGTGTCAGGGGCCAGCACGTGCTCGGTGCTTTAACTGGTTCATGCGACCTCCTTGGTGGTGTCAGCGTCTATGACGTTGGCGGTAATCAATGCTTTGGTCTGTTCCAGGCTGGTTAGTGACATGTAGCGGTTTTGCTGGATCCAGTCATCGTGTTGTTCTGCTAGGACAGCACCAACAAGGCGCACGACAGCGTCACGATTGGGGAAGATGCCTACAACATCCGTACGCCTGCGGATTTCACGATTGAGCCGTTCAGTAGGGTTATTCGACCAGACTTTCTTCCAGACGGATTTCGGGGCGTTGGTAAAAGCTAAGAGCTCGTCGAGGGCTTCTTCCAGGTAGCTGGCAACGTGGGGGAATTTATCTTCACAAAACGCTACGACCTCACGTGCTTGGGACCACACCGATTCCGAGTCTGGTTGCTGGAATATCGTATGAAACATCGCCGATAGGGTTGGCCACTGGGTCTTGGCAACCATCGAAGACAGGTTTTTAGAAAAGTGCGTTCGACACCGCTGCCAGGACGCATTCGGCAACACGTCACTAATCGCAT